>NZ_WVRJ01000019.1:0-73664 GCF_013110855.1 Ruegeria sp. HKCCD4884 | reverse complement strand
CACACTCAGCCTGCGCCGCACCAGCTACGCCCATGGATACCGCAGCACTCGCCGCCAAAAGTCTCAGTTTCATAGATAGTCTCCCTGTTTGGATATGCCCAGACGCTTTGCGGCCCGTTGCGTGTTGTTTTTCAGAGCTTGGTTGATTTGAACGTTCCCTCTTCCTGTTCTTGGTTCCCCTTGCCCAGACTTTCACAGTAAGAAATAACATTGACAATTAGTCAACCCTATAGTCCGATGTGAGCCACAAAGAGCGGCGCATGATCGACGCTCGAACTGGGAAGAAAGAGATGGCAACACCCCAAACACTAAAAGACGTGACGCGTATTGTTGAGGACGGTTTGTGTATCGGTTGCGGACTTTGCGCATCCCTGTCAGGCGGCAAGCTCGACATGAAAATCTCGCCGCTGGGGTATCTTCGGCCCTACACCAAAAGTGAGCTTTCGCATGAACTGGTGGATCTGGTCTACGATGTTTGCCCCGGATTGCGTCAAGACACATTGCCAGAGCACTTGATCGAACCCGACACCGATATTGACCCGGTTTGGGGCCCCATCAGAGGCATGTATTCTGCGCACGCGGGCGATGAGACAACGCGGATCAAGGCCGCATCGGGCGGCGTTCTTTCTGGCCTGTCCAAATTTCTCCTCGAGACCGGCAAGGTCAACTACATCCTCCACATGCGCACAGCAGACACGGACGCGACGCACGGGATCGCCCACGTGAGCCGTACCGTGGCCGATGTGGATGTGGGTAGCGGCTCAATCTATGGCCCCGGGGCGCCTCTGGACACTTTTCTCAAACATCTGGACGCAGGCGAGCCGTTTGCCTTCATCGGCAAGCCCTGCGATGTGTCCGCTGTTCGCAACTATGCGACCCGGGACCCCCGGGTGGACCAGCTTGTCAAATACATTCTGACGCCGGTGTGCGGCGGCATTGTTCCGCCCGCGATGATGGATAAGTTCCTGCAAAACAAAGGCTTCACCCGAGAAAGCCTGACAAAATTCAAGTATCGTGGCGATGGCTGCCCGGGTGACGTTGAGTACACAGACACCAAAGGACGCTCAGGCAGCGCGATCATGTATGAACCCTATGGCGGCATTCAGGAAAGCGATTGGCAACTGCCATTCCGGTGCAAGATCTGCCCGGACGGACCCGGCGAAGGGGCTGATATCGCGGCTGGCGATCAATGGGTTGATGATGTGCCCGATTGGGAATTTGCCAAGATCGACAAGGGCACAAACGCCGTTCTAGTGCGCACCAAAGCGGGAGAACAGCTTTGGAAAGACGCGGCCGCGGCGGGCTATATCAACATCGAACAAACCATAACACCACGCTTCTACGACACGTGCCAGCATCATCATGTCGTCAAGAAAATGTACACCCGCGCGCGTTGGAACGGGTTGGCGGAAGCCGGCGCGCTTGAGCCGCGATCAAACGGCCTAAGGCTTGACGCTTACTTCGAAAAGAACAGCAATGAGGTCAATCGCGCGCAAACAGAAGGAACGATTGCACGCTTGCCCGGCGGGCGTGAAACGCTTTAGCCGCTCTCTGCTTCGGCTGTCCGGCGCGCATCTATTTCCGTCTGGCTTTCGGACCCGGTGAACCAGTTGTCCCGACTGCGGTCTTCGAAGATGATCCAATTGTGGTCCGGCTTGCTGCCAAGCTCTTGCTCCAGAACCTTCATGAAGCCTTCCGCGACGGCTTTCTTCTGAGCTTGCGTGCGGCCTTCAAATAGTTTGATTGTAATCAGGGGCATGTCGTATCTCCTTAGAAAGCGAGTGAAGTGCCAAGGCCCATTGCCTCGGCGTGTGACAAATAAGCTTGCGCAAGCGCCAGATCGCAGGCGGCCACACCACGATGGACAAAGAGGATGCGATCCTCTGCATTGGTCCGGCCGTGCGCGGCTCCTGAGATCACATTGCCTAAGAACGCATCAAGTCGGGCCTCGCTCATCTCGCCTGAGGTCGTGTGCGGGCCAAGTGCGCCGCGTCCATCCGGCACCCAACGATCCATTACCACCCGGTCCGTCATTTTAGTAAGGCCAAGCGGCAAGGAGCTATAGGCCCCAAAGCAAATGATGAGGGCGCCGGGATCAATCACGTCAATCGGGAACATTGCATTGTCGCCGGGCAATGCCGTGCCATCAATCATGATGTCGGCGCCTTCAAAGCAGGCGTTCCAACTTTCCGTTGCGCGCACGGTAACGCCAAGCTCTTCGGCCAGGGCAGCGGCGGCACTTTCGCTGGTCGTCTTGTCCCTGCCATGCAGGCGAATTTCATCCAGTGGCATCGCTCGGGCGATGTAGCGCAGGGACTGCACCCCGATCCCGGCAGTGCCGACACAGCCAAGAACCTTGGCACTCGTTCGCGCCAACCGCGCCGCACCAATCGCCGTCACCATACCGGTGCGTTCGGTTGTGATTCGCGCCGCTGGAATTAGCCCGGTGACTTGCCCAGTTTCAGTTTCAATCAAGGTCAAACAGCCCGGATTGGTCGCAAGACCTTTTGCTGCATTGCCGGGAAAGCCGCCAACGATTTTGACCAGCGCCACACCTTCATCGGGCAGCGACCCTCGGATCACCGCGATCAGATCATCGCGCCCGGGGACCGGATTAAAGACTGAGGACGGCTCGGCAATCGCCCGTCCTTTGGCCTGCTCCTGAAGGCCAAGTTCCACCGCCGCGCGTATCGCGTCATCCGAAAGCGCAATATGCGCAAGGTCTGCCTCGGACAGAACAGTGATCATGTCTCCTCACCGGGAACGGCGTTCAGCAACATATAGGTCTTTTGCGTCTCTTCGATATTGCGCCAGATGCCACTCCACCCCTTGGGGATAAACCCGGCCTGTCCCGGGCCGACGCGGGTGATGGTGCCATCATCCGCCTCCAGTTCGATCAGGCCAGAGACCACGGTGAACATCTCGTGATGCCCACGCGCGCGGACTGTCAACTCGCCGGGCTGGCCCACCCATTGACCACACATCAGAGTACCGTCCCCAATATCCACCCGGTTCCAAACGGTCGAGGACGGGTCGCCCGCGCGCACAATCGCGGCATCGGGACTGCGGCCGACCCCTGTTGTATCATCTATTTCCATCAGAATTGCTTGCATAGTGTAATCTCATGTCATCTCAAAAGGGTTGGCAACAGTCGGGGCGGTATTGAACCAGATGCTTTTCGGGGCGAAGAATTCCTCGATCGCCTTCTTCCCATTTTCGCGCCCGATCCCGCTTTGCTTTATCCCACCAAAGGGAGAGGTGTAGCTGACCGCGCGGTAGATGTTCACCCAGACCGTCCCGGTCTTCAGGCGTTCCGACAAGCGCACCGCGCGGGACAAATCTTGCGTCCAGAGCCCGGCTGCGAGGCCATAGTCCGTATCATTGGCAATCGTGATCGCCTCGTCTTCGCTGTCGAACGGGATGACGGACAAGATCGGGCCGAACACCTCTTCGCGCGCAATACGCATATCATTGGTGACACCAGTGAAAATCGTCGGTTCGATAAAAAGGCCGTCACCGCATTCTGCCCCCTGCCCTGCTTTGCCGCCAAGAACGCAGGTGGCACCTTCGGCCTTCGCGATATCGATATATTCGAGAATCTTTTGATACTGGGCCTCGGTCGCCACCGGGGCCATTTGCGTCGCAGCATCCAGCGGATCGCCCATCCGGATGCCCTTGGATTTGCTCACAATCCGCTCCACCAGATCGTCATGGATATCGCGATGAACGAGCAGCCGCGATCCCGCAATGCAGGTTTGCCCGGTCGCAGCGAAGATGCCCGCCAGAACGCCGTTGGCGGCGTTATCCAGATCGGCGTCGGGAAAGACGATATTGGGGGATTTGCCGCCAAGCTCCAGCGCAACCTCGTGGAAGTGCTCCGCAGCCAGCTTGTAGACAGCGCGCCCGCCCACGTCGCCGCCGGTGAAAGACACCTTGGCAATCCGTGGATCAGAGACCAACGCCGCGCCAATCTCATCCCCGTAGCCGGTCACGACATTGACCACACCTGGAGGAAAGCCCGCTTCGGCGAACAGATCCGCAAAGACCACTGAGGACACAGAGGTGAATTCCGAGGGCTTGAGCACAACGGTGCAGCCCGCCGCCAGCGCCGGGGCCAGCTTGTAAGCCGCCAGGAGCAGCGGCGAGTTCCAAGGCGTAATACAGACGACTACGCCCAAAGGCGCGGGGCGCGTAATGTTTAAGACCGCCTGATTTTCATTGGACAACACAGCCCCCTCAACCTTATCGGCAAGACCGGCAAAATAGCGGTACCAATCAGGGATACGGCGCATTTGGCCCAGCATCTCGGTGATGCGCTTTCCATTGTCCATCACTTCAAGGCGGGCAAACTCCTCCGCCCGCGCTTCAAAGAGGTCGGCAAGCCGGTGCAGAAGTTTGCCCCGCGCGCTTGGGGTCAGCCCGGCCCAATCCGGCCTTTCGAACGCCTGCACCGCTGCACCCACCGCCGCCGCTGCATCCACCGCTGTTCCGCGTGGGATACGCGCCCATGTCTTGCGGGTGAATGGATAGGCTGTGTCAATCCATTCGCCAGTTGCGGCCGGACAAGCCTCGCCGCCGATACGCATGGGGTAGTCCAGAACTTTGATCATGAATCAACTCCGTGTTGAAAGGGCCGCGAGGACGGAAGCAGCGGATTCGGCCGACAAGAGAACTTGCGCCACTGCGTCGGTTTGATTGCCCAGCAACGGGCTAGTCAGCCGCGCGAACTTGGCGATAAGCGCAGCCTCTTGCTCGTCGAGGTCTTGCGCAGGCGCGCTGACATCGCAGCGCATCTCCAGCCGTGGGTCCTGCCCACGCTCGATCCGGATCGCGGCTTCCATGCGGTTGGTCGTTTCAAGCGGTTTGACGGTGATGCGACGACTCAATGAGGAAATTTCAGGATCTGCCGCTAGCGCATCGGTAAAAGCCGCCGGAGCGGTTGTGTCCCACCCCAAAAGCGTCATGGCCACAAGGTGACGAACCGAGAATTTGACCTCGAGCCCGGTCTTGGGGGCAACGATGTCACATACTGTTAGCAGGGGCTCTTGCAAGCCAATGGTCACCCCGGTGATGTCCTGCACGTCGACTTCCGTGCCGAGCCTTCGCGCGGCTTCCATCGCGGAATGGGCATAGTAGCAGGCAGCGTGATGTTTGAAGACATTTTCCTCGATGGCAAAAGCGGCTGTCGCATCGGGGCGGATAGGCCGCGCGGCAAACTCAGCGGACAGAACCGGCCCGAAACCCTGCGGATGTTCGATACCGTCCATCGGCGCGGACATCCCTGCAATCGCCCACTTCGCTGCGCGCAACCCGCGCTCTGCGGCAAACCCGGCATGCAGCGGTTTCGCCATCGTCCCGAACGTCGCGCGCAAGCCAGAGGCCTGCGTTGCGGCCAGTGATAGGGCCCGCGCGGTGGTGTCGTGATTGGCCCCGCGCAGGCGGCAGACAGCTGCGGCGGCGGCGACTGTTCCGACCGTCGCAGTGGTGTGAAACCCGTGCTCGTAATGCGCCGGCCCCAGCATTTCGCCAAGGATGGCGGCAACCTCGGTTCCGGCAACAAGCGCATCCGCCAGATCGCCATCGCCCGCGGCAAGCAGGGCGGGAAGGATCGCCACGCTCGGATGACCGCGCATCCGTTTGTTGATGTCGTCAAAATCCAGCGCATGAGAGGCCGCGCCCATGACCCGCGCCGCCGCTGTGGGCGCAAGGCGCTCCGGACGACCTGCCACCGCGCTTGGGCCCCGCTCGGCATCGGCTACCAGAAGCTCCACCAAAGGATCGCCGCACGCGGCCAGCGTCACCCCCGCCCAGTCCAGCACCGCATGTTCGGCCGCGCGCATGGCACGGGGGGTTGGCGGGTCGTCCGTCCGGGCAATCCATGCCGCAATATCTGCGGTCGCGCCCATCAGTAGGATTTTGGAAGCCCCAGCACATGCTGGGCTATAAAGCTTAGGATTAAGTTCGGCGAGATCGGCGCAATCCGGCCAAGTCGCGCGTCGCGCCATTTGCGTTCGATGTCGTACTCGCTCGCAAACGCAAAGCCGCCAAAGGTGGTAAAGCACGCCTCTGCCGCCTTCCAGGCGGCTTCTGCCGACAAAAGCCGCGCCATGTTTGCCTCTGCCCCGCAGGGGAGCCCGGCTTCGAACATGGCCGTCGCTTTGCGCACCATAAGATCAGCTGCCTCAAGTTCCGCATGGGCCTGGGCGAGCGGGAACTGTATTCCTTGGTTCTTGCCAATCGGGCGCCCGAACACCTCACGCTCGCGGGCATATTCGCTGGCCCGGCGCAGAAAGTAACGCCCGTTTCCAATGCCTTCGCTTGCGGTCAGGCAGCGTTCGGCGTTCATACCATCAAGGATATAGCGAAAGCCCTTTCCCTCTTCGCCAATCAGCGCATCCGCTGGCACGAGGACGTTGTCAAAGAACACTTCGCAGGTGTTGTGGTTGATCATCGCCTCGATGGGATTGATCGTGCAGCCGTTCTGCTTGGCTTCACGCAGGTCAATCAGAAAGGTCGAAATGCCGTGATGACGTTTTTCGACCTGATCCAGCGGTGTCGTGCGGGCGATGAGCAGCATCAGGTCGGAATGTAACGCGCGGCTGGTCCAGACCTTCTGGCCGTTGATCACATAGCCATCATTGCTGCGCTCGGCACGGGTCTTGATCTGGGTGGTGTCCGAACCAGAGGTCGGTTCTGTCACGCCAAAGGCCTGCAAGCGTAACTCCCCACTGGCGATGCCGGGCAGGTATTTCTGCTTTTGCTCGGGGGTGCCATGACGCAGGATCGTGCCCATCGTATACATCTGCGCGTGCCCGGCAGAGGCCACGCCGCCCATGGCGTTGATCGTCTCAAGGATGACCGCGCCGCCCCGCAGGGGCAGACCGGCACCGCCGTATTCTTCAGGAATCAGGGCAGCGAGATAGCCTGCTTCCGTCAATGCGTTGATGAACTCTGTCGGATAGCTGCCTTCAACAGGCTGCTTTTCCAGATCACGCCAGTATTCGCCGGGGAAGTTTTCGCACAGCTTCGAGACTTGGTCGCGGATTTCGGCATAGTCATTGCCAAGATCAACGTGGATTTCTTGAGGCATGTCGCTCATGTTGGGGTCTTTCTTTTTAGGCTGCGGTTGCGGGCACAAATCCTTTTGGGGGCCCGGCTTTGACAAAGGTTCCGTGGGTAGGTTCATCGCCCAGATGCGCGGCCATCACAGCCCGCGCCGCAAGCAGGCGATCCAGATTGATGCCGGTACGCACGCCCATGGATTCAAGCATGAAGACCAGATCTTCGGTCACGACATTCCCAGTCGCGCCCGGCGCATAGGGACACCCGCCAAGCCCCCCTTGTGCGCCGTCCAGTGTGGAGGCCCCCGCCTCGAACGCAGCAAAACAATTGGCGAGCCCAAGGCCACGGGTGTCGTGGAAATGCGCGCCAACAGGCGTGCCGCCCGCGATATCCAGAACCTCGGTATAGATGCGTTTGACCTGCGTGGGGTTGCCGTAGCCCACAGTGTCGGCCAGCCCGATCTTGTCCGCGCCTAGCGCTTTGAGCCGTCCGGCATAGTGGAAAACATCCGCCTCCGGAACGGCCCCTTGGATGGTGCAGCCAAAGCATGTCGCGAGACCGCCCGACACCTTCACACCGCGCGCGCCTGGTGTGGCATTCCGGAGGGCAACAATGGCTCCAAATTCGTCCAGTGATTCTTCCCGCGTCTTGCGCACATTGTTCAGGTTATGTGGTTCAGACACCGACATCACAAAATTGATCTGATCGACGCCCGCTGCAATGGCCCGTTCCGCACCTTTGAGGTTCGGCACAAGCACCGTGATCTCAAAACCCCCCCGCGCGCGCGCAGCGGCGACAAGTTCGGCGGTATCGGCCAGTTGTGGCATCAGCTTGGGTGGCACGAAGCTACCCACCTGAACCTGCGGCATGCCCGAGTTTGCTAAAGCTTCAAGCCAAGCCACCTTCGCTTGGGTCGGCATGATGATATCCGTGGCTTGCAGCCCGTCGCGGGGGCCCACTTCTTGTACCGTGATATCGCGATCCGCCATGGTCATTTCCCTTTGAATTTGGGCGAGCGCTTTTCGTTGAAGGCATTTACCGCCTCGACCCGGTCCTCTGTCCCAACGAGGCGATTGTAAGCTTCAAGCTCGAACTGAAAACCTGTATGCGGATCGAGGTTTTCCGCAACCGAAAGCGCCCGCTTAGCGCGCAGGGTCGACAGAGGCGCGTTGGCAGCGATCTTGCGGGCGGTGGCCAGTGTTTCATCCATCAGATAGGCATAGGGGACGACCTTGTTTACCAAACCCCAGTTGTAGGCGTCTTGCGCCGAGAACGGCTCGCCTGTCAGGATGATCTCTTTCGCGCGACGCGACCCCACGGCACGCGGCAGGTTCTGCGTGCCGGTGCAGCCCGGCATGATGCCCAGCTTGACCTCGGTCAGGGCAAAGCGTGCGTGATCGGCGGCATAGATAAAGTCACAGTTCAACGCATTTTCCAAACCTCCCGCATAAGCGACGCCGTTGACCGCCGCGATCACGGGCACTGGGCAATCGCGCAGTGCCATGATATTTTGCTCAAAGATCGCGTGCTGACGATGCCAATCGGCCTCGGTCATGGTCTTGCGCTCTTTCAGATCGCCGCCTGCGCTGAATGCCTTTTCGCCCCGCGCGGTCAGGATCACGACGCGGATACCGTCGGTATCCACATATAGCGAACGCATGACCTCCATCTGGTCGAGCGCCATTTGGGTATTGCGGGCGTTGAGCACCTCGGGGCGGTCGAACATCACGATTAAAATGTGCTCGTCAACCCGTTCGACATGCAGCGTTTCATAGTCCATGCGCATGGCGCTCAGCCTCCTTTTACCAGTTCTGTGTGTTCACCAAGCGCGGGCGGCATTGTGCGCAGTGCCGGGCGTTCCCCGTCGAAGCTAAGCGGAAGGCCGATCAATTCCGGCGTCGCTTGTTCCAGTGACTGAACGATACCCAAAGCGCGGGTTTGCTCATCGGCGAGCATTTCGGTGATTTGGCGCACCGGGGCGCAGGGGACGCCAGCCTTATCCAAGACGTCCATCCAATGGTCCCGGGTTTGCGTCTTGAGAACGGGTTCAAGAAACCTGTTCAGGTCGGTCAGATTGGCGTAGCGCAGTTGGTTGGTTGCAAAGCGCGGATCGCCAAGAAGGTCGAGAAACCCAAGCGCCTTGCACAGACGCTCAAACAGGTTGTCATTGGGTGCGGAGACAACCAGATATCCATCCGCGCAATCATAAGCCTGATAAGGCGCCATGCCCCGCGCGCCAGAGCCGACCTTTTCCGGATTGCGCCCATCAACCTGCACCATGGCAGATTGATTTGCCACCCAGGCCACCGCGGTTTCATAAAGCGAGCCGTCGATGATCGCGCCACGACCCGTCGATGTCCGCTGATATAGTGCCGCCAGAACCCCGATTGCGGCCCACATGCCAGAGCCCATATCAACGATCGACACTCCAACGCGCACGGGCGGCCTGTCCGGCTCTCCGGTCACCGACATGATCCCGCCTGCGGCCTGCATCAGCGGATCATATCCCGGCGCACTTGCTTTGGGTCCGACAGCGCCAAATGCACCGAGGTTGAAATAGATCAGTTTCGGGTTTGTCAATGACAGCTCAGCTCCATCGAGCCCAAGCTGCGCGACTTTGCCGGGGCGCATATTCTGGATGACCACATCGGCTTTGGTTTCGCAGAACTCTTTGAGCCAATGTTTGTCTTTGTCATCGCGCAGGTCCAGCACGACACTTTCTTTGTTGGCATTCAGCGCCTCAAAGAACGAAGAGCGCCCGTCGGGCAGCATCCGACCCCATTGCCGGGCATCGTCACCGCGTGCGCTTTCGATCTTGATCACTCGCGCGCCAAGATAGCCAAGGATCCACGATCCGAAAGGCGCGGCGACACTAGTGCCAATTTCGACAACTGTAACGCCGCTCAAAGGGTTTGCCGCGCTCATTCCGCCGCCCCTTTTAGCGCTGGTGCGTCCCATCCCGACAGGTTCGCCGACAATTCCACATCCTCGCGCAGGAACGGGACCACATCAGGGTCCGCAAGGCCAAGATCGCGGGCGAATTTGTGCCCGGCAAAGATGGCAGAAGCGATGGTGGCCGGGGCCTGACAGTCGCCAAGTGCGACGACGCGTTGCGCGCCCGGATTTGCGGCAAGCGCCCGGTACAGCCCGTCATTCGGCACCTGCCCCGCCACCATCATCACCGCGTCGCAGGCGATTTGGCGCGCATCTGTGCCGTAGATACCTTCCACCTGAGCCGCTCCCAGGTTTACCCCGGTCAAAGCTGTTTGGGCGTGGATCGTGACGCCAAGCTTAGCCATACGCTTGTGAATATGTTTAATCTCAAGCGAGAATTGCGAGAACCCTGCGAAATGCACCGCCGGGGTCACAATCGTGACGGTACAGCCCATCTTGATCAACGCTTCCGCCATGACCGAGCCAATGTAGAAATGGTCGTCGTCGTAGATTACAACATGGCCCGAAACCTGTGCACCATCCATGACGTCGTCAGGCGTGATCACGCGCGCCTCATCAGAAACGGGGATCGGCGTCGCATGATGCCGCCCGACCCCATCTGCGCGCCACCGTGAACCGGTGGCAATCGCGACAAGGCTGCAATCTGTCTCTGCTACCTCATCCATGCCCATTTCGCTGTCCAGAAAGACCTCAACATTGGGCATCTTGTTGAGCTGCTGCACGCGGTAGTCACGCACCCGCGCCCAGGCCGACAGCCCCGGCAAGCGGCTTTCTCGCGTGACACGGCCACCCAACTCGGTGCGCCTTTCGGCCAGCAGTACCTGATACCCGCGCTGCCCCATGGCACGCGCAGCCTCTAACCCAGCAGGGCCCGAACCCACGATCAGCACGGTGTCATGGGTTGTTTTGTACGGGATCCGCTCCGGATGCCAGCCGCGCCGCCATTCTTCGCTCATTGTAGGGTTCTGGGTGCACCGGATCGGCGCCATCAAGTAGTTGTTTGTCACGCACATATTGCACCCGATACATTCGCGGATGTCGTCGGTAGCACCTGTGCGGATCTTCTCGGGCAAGAACGGATCCGCAATTGAGGGCCGCGCTGCACCGATCAGATCGAGTACACCGCGCTTGATCTGTCCAAGCATCGTATCTGGTGAGGTGAACCGCCCCACGCCGACCACAGGTTTGGTCGTGACCTGTTTGACGAATTTCACGTATTTCTCTTGCCGCCCCTCCTCGCCAAAACGGGACGAAATCGAGTCTTGTGGCCAGGAGCCGACATTCACGTCCCAGATGTCCGGCAGCTCTGCTAGCATCTCGACGACGTCACGACCTTCGCCATCGGCACAAATCCCGGCAGGTCCGATCAGCTCATCGACCGACAGGCGCACACCAACCGCCAACTTATCGCCGATGGCGTCTTTGGCGATTTCGATCAATTCGCGCAGCAGGCGCACACGGTTTTCAAGCGACCCGCCATACTCGTCGCTTCGCTGGTTATGGCGGCGAGAGATAAAGTGGAAAGGCAGCGCCAGATCATGGGCAGCATAGATGTTGACGATATCAAAGCCCGCGCGTTTAGCGTTTAGCGCCGCAGCGCGGGTCCAACGGTGGAGGGCCTTGATATCCGCCGTGTCAATCGCGCGCGTATGGGTCGGGAAATTGCCAAAGGCAGGCCCGCCCGAGGGAGAGAAGGGCAGTTCCCGACTGATGATGTTTGGCGTGACGAACCCGTTATGCGCAAGCATCAAACCGGCAAGGCTGTCATGGGCATGGACCATGTCGGTCATGCGCGAAAGGATTGGAATATCCTGCTCATCCCACAGGCGTACATTGCGAGTGTTGTCCGACGTGTAGTGGAAATCGCATTGCTCGGCGAAAACGACGCCCCAGCCACCTTCGGCTTTGACACCACGCATGGCAGCCATTGAGGTGGGATAATTGCGGCCCATCCCATTGCACTGGGGTGTTTGGTAGAACCGGTTTCTGGACGTCACCGGCCCGATCTGGACGGGGTCGAACAAAATGGCGTAGCGCGGATCCCTCAAGTCATTTCCTCCCAGTATTGACAATTAAGAAAATTTCTTGAGTTATGCTCAATGTCAAGGCAAATTGAATCCGACACGATAGTGTCGATGTTTTCGGAACGGGTCACCTTGGCAGAAGTGGCTGGCTCAACGGTAAAAGTTACCGCGCCATGAGGAGGATCATAATGCGACTTGCAAGATGTGGCGAGACTGGTGCCGAACGTCCCGCCTTGGTGGACTCGGACGGCCAACTTCGGGATATCTCTGCGCACGTGAGCGACATAAACGCCACCACGCTTGCAGAGCAGTCGCTGGCACAGCTCGCAACGCTTGATCCGGCGTCCCTGCCGCTGATCGACGCCAACACGCGCCTCGCCCCCCCGGTTGCTGGAATTCGAAAGATCGTCTGTATTGGGTTGAATTATCACGACCATGCAGCCGAGGTTGGAAAAACCGCTCCGGATGAGCCGATGCTCTTTCTCAAGGCCACATCGTCCATCTGCGGGCCGAACGACCCGATCGAAGCGCCTCTGACCGCCACAAAAACCGATTGGGAGGTTGAGCTTGGCATCGTCATCGGCAAGCGGGCCAAGAACATCTCGAAAGACACCGCCCTTGGCCATATTGCAGGGTATGTCTGCGCCAACGACGTTTCGGAGCGCGCTTTTCAAAGCGAACGGGCGGGCCAATTCACCAAAGGTAAAAGCCACGACACCTTTTGCCCGATCGGGCCTTGGCTCGTAACGCCGGACGAGGCGAGTGATGTTGGAGGCCTAGCGCTTTGGACCGAGGTCAACGGAACACGCTATCAGGACGGCTCAACCTGTGATCTTGTGTTTGATGTGGCGACATCCATCGCCCAAATCTCTGAATTCATGACTCTGGAACCCGGCGATCTGATCCTAACTGGTACACCCGCTGGGGTCGGTAAAGGCCAGAAGCCCGATCCGATTTATTTGCAACCCGGCGACACGATGCGCTGCGGTGTCGAGGGACTTGGCGTGCAAAATCATGTAGTGATCGAGGCCCGTTCATGACGGCACATGCCCAGTTTCCGCTTTTGATGTCCCCGCTTGATCTGGGCTCCGTCACGCTCAAGAACCGAATCGTGTCCACAGGTCATGGCACCCGGCACGTGCAGAACAACAAGGTTGGTGACACGTTCATTGCCTATCACGAGGCGAGAGCGCGGGGTGGGGCTGGCCTGATCATCACCGAAGCCATGATGATCGACGAAAACTCGGTCAATTCCCCTGGCCACCTTTATGTCGGCACTGACGACGTTATCCCCGGCCTGACACAGCTTGCGGATGCGGTGCACGCGCATGGGTGCAAGCTTTTTGGGCAGGTCTTTCACCTCGGGCTCGAACAGATGTCGACCTTGGATGGGCGCCGTGCCGCAGCCTACGGACCGTCCGGCGGTGTCTCGGAGCGCTATCACGTCTCTGGACGCACGCTCTCACGCGACAAAATCGCCGAGCTGATTGCTGCCTTCGCCGCTGCCGCGCGGCGGATCAAGGTAGCGGGTCTCGACGGGGTCGAGATCGCAGCGAGCCATGGCTATCTGATCGCACAATTCCTTTCGCCCCAGATCAACATGCGCACTGATGACTATGGCGGATCGCTGGAAAACCGCATGCGCTTCCTGACCGATGTCATGGCCGCCATCCGGCATGAAGTCGGCGCGGATATGCCCGTCGGCGTGCGTATCTCTGGCGATGAGCTCGCTAGCGACGGCCTGACGCCCGAAGAGGTATTGGAGGTTTGCGACCTGCTCGATGCCACAGGCGATCTCGCCTATCTCAACATAACCTCAGGTTCCAGCCGTCAATCTGGTTCGGCTGTACATATTGTCCCACCGATGAGCACAGACATAGCCCTGACAGCAGGCTACGCGGCGGCCATTCGCAAACGCGTGTCGATGCCAGTGATGGCTGTGGGCCGGATTAATCGCGCAGGCACAGCGGAGCAGGTCCTCTCAAGTGGTCAGGCTGATTTCTGCGGCATGACGCGTGCGTTGATCACCGATCCTGAGTTTCCCAACAAGCTCGCTGAAGGTCGAGCCGACGATGTGCGTGTCTGCATCGGTTGCAATCAGGCCTGCATTGACCGGATGCATCGAGGCTTTGGCGTGTCATGTATCCAACACCCCGAGACCGGGCGAGAGTTAACATATGGCATGGTCGAGACTGCCAAAAACCCAAAGAGAGTCATGGTCGTGGGGGGCGGTCCCGGCGGGCTCAAAGCCGCCGCCGCGGCTGCGGTGAGGGGGCATGATGTCACGCTCTATGAGGCGGAGAATCGGCTGGGCGGGCAGGCCAACATCGCGCAACTGCTGCCGCGCCGGGCAGAATTCGGCGGCATCATCGGCAATCTTGAAAAGGAAGCCCGCGATGCTGGCGCCAAGATCATCACCGGGACCCGGGTGACCCGAGAGAAGATCGAAGCCGAAAGCCCCGACACGGTCATCCTCGCCACCGGCGCCCGGGTCTTCCAGCCGCCGATTGACGGGATCGACGAGGCCCATGTGGTCAATGCGTGGGATGTTCTTGAGGGCCGCGCAAACATCGGAGCGCGGGTCGTGATCGCGGATTGGCGCTGCGACTGGATCGGGCTTGGCCTTGCCGAGAAGCTGGCAAAGGATGGCTGTTCGGTCCGGCTCGTATCCACCGGCCATGTCGCGGGAGAGACGATCCCGCGCTACATGCGCGATTTGTGGCTGGGCGAAATGCACAAGCTGGGGGTCGAGATGATCCCGATGGCACGCCTGTTCGGCGTTGATGAAGACAGCGTCTATTTCCAGCATATCGCAAGCTTTGAGCCGGTGATTTGCGAAGATGTCGACACGGTGGTGCTGTCCCAAGGCCATGAGCCGGTGACAGAGCTTGAGCAAGCGCTGCAGGGCTGGCCGGGCAAGCTCCACGTCATCGGCGACGCGCTTGCGGCTCGCACCGCTGAAGAAGCTGTACTCGAAGGGTTGGAAGCTGGTGCGAACCCTTAGCGGAGGAACTACGTGATTGATCACACCTTAAAAGATCTCGAATCCTTATCACGAGCCGTCGAAAATGGCTGGGGCCTGCCCGTCGTCAGCTATTCCGACAGCGATTGGTTTGCGCGCGAACAGGCAGCCATTTTTGATCGCGGTTGGTACTATGTCGGGACAGTTCACCGGCTGAAAGAACCCGGGGACGTGATCCTTGGCCATGCCGGGCGCATTCCGGTCGTCGTGACCAAAAGCCGGGATGGCGCACTACACGCCGTGATCAATGTCTGCCGCCACAGGGGGCACCCGGTGTGTCAGAAAGACGGCAATCACCGGCTGCTCAGCTGCCCCTATCATGGCTGGACTTACGAGCTGGACGGCCGCCTACGGGGTGCGCCGGGCAGCGAGGCTGAGCGCGACTTTGACAAATCGGAATTCAGTCTGACCTCTCTCCGCCTAGAAATCTGGGGCCCTATGGTTTTTGTCTCACCCGATCCAGAGACCACCCCTTTGGCCGAACATTTCCCCGACTTTCGTGAGATCGCGACCAAACGAGACTTCAACCTTGATCCGGACGCCGACACGCACCATCGCCGCTACGAAAGCACGGCGAAGGCCAATTGGAAGATCTGGTACGACAACACGCTAGAGTGCTTTCACTGTCCCCACGTGCACGGTACGTCCTTCAACGACGCCTATGCCGTTGAGCAAGGCGATTACGAATGTCTGATCCGGGACCGTGTAGTCAGCTACTACTTTCCGCCCAAGCCGCAGCGCGCCGCAAACCAGCTACAGGTGACATGGAACAAGCACTTGCACCTCTTCCCAGGCTTCTTTGTGACCCAACAAGACGACATCATGCTGGTCCATCAGATGCGCGTGATCGACCCCGGCACAACGCATGTGATCTGGGACATCCTCGCCGAAGACGATGCCGATCCTGATCGTGTCGAGGGTTGGTGCAAGATCTGGGAAGATACGCTGGTCGAAGACAAGATCGCGGTCGAGGCCGTGCACAATAACATCAGCGCGCAGACGTTCACCGCCAATCGCTACATGGCAGCACACGAACCTGTGCCGCAAAATATCAATCGCTGGATACTAGAAGCCATTACGGCGTTAGACACGCGACACGCCGCGGAGTGAGGTGCACATGACACGCATACCGTTCAAGGCGACTAGTTGAACGAAACTTGGGAGAACCTAATGACACAACATTTCTCGCAAGAGGTTTTGGACAATATCCAGAACCCGATCGAAACAGCCCGCGGCCTTCCGAATGAAGCCTTCACGTCGCCTGGTTTTCTCGATCTGGAAAACAGAACCCTCTTTCGCCGTCACTGGGTCTTCGCCGGGCGGAAAAGCGAAATCCCGAACTTCGGCGATATCAAAATGGTCGACATCGCGGATCAGCCGCTGATCCTTGTTCACGGCAAAGACGGAGAAGTTCGGGTTTTCTACAACGTCTGCCCGCATCGCGGCGCGCAGATTGTTACGGAAGACCGAGCAAGCGCGCGCGTGATCGCCTGCAAATATCACGCCTGGACCTTTGAGCTAAACGGACCGCTGCGCGGTCGGGCGCATTTTGATGGTCCCGGCAAACACGCAAAGGGAAAAGCCGAAGACCCAAATTGCCCCAGCCTCTTCCCCGTTCGGTGCGAAACCTGGCATGACGCGATTTTCGTCAATCTCGACGGCAACGCCGGTCCACTGGCAGAGCATCTGGATCCTTTAATAGAACAGGCCGAAGGCTTTGATCTGAGCCAGTTCGAATATGCCCGCACCGTCAAAGGTACATTCGATTCCAATTGGAAACTCACAGTGGAAAACTGGTCAGACGTCTATCACGTCTTTGCGGTTCACCCGACATTGAACAAGATGATGGACGAGCAAGCCCGTACAGGCATGTTGACGGATCGGAACCTGATCTATTGCCGGTGGGGATATGACGAAAGTACGCTCGAAAACGAGGCGCTGCCCATAGCACAGAACCTTACCGGTGCAGCGAAAACCTCTTCCTTCATGGGGCACCTTTTTCCGGCGCTATGCGTCAGCTACCACCCTGCCATGTTGCTCTTTTGGGACTACAAACCGCTGGCGCATGACCGCACGCAGGTCAAGTTGCACATATATGTCGCGGGCGGCGCGGCATCTGATCCAGACTTTGCAGACGTGCTGGATCAACGTGTTCAGTACTACTTAGACCTAAACGGCGAAGATGATGAAGTCTGCCGCCTAATGCAGGTTGGGCGCCGCGCAGATGGCTATGATGGTGGGCGTTTTGCTCCATATTGGGACAAGGGCACTTTGCACCTTGCCAAACTGGTCGTTGATTCTGTGTCATGACGCCTCTGTCCAAGAGCGCTCAATCCCGTTAGTTTCGCGCCATGACGGACGAAACCTTAGAACCCGACAACCTCGTAGACCGCGCGGTTGTCAATACAACAGAACCCGGCGGCATCCGCCCCGGAGATAACAAAGCAATGATCGGCAATGAGGTGCGGTTCTGGCGAAAGGAGCGCGGCTTGACCGGTGCTGAATTGGCGCGCCGTGCCGAGATTACCGCCGGCATGTTAACGAAAATCGAGCTGGGCAAGGTGGCTCCGTCCATCTCAACCCTTTTGTCGATTGCTGATTCGTTAAACGTCCCGATCTCTATGTTTTTCCACCGGATCGAAAAGAGCCGCTATGTGTCCTTCGTTCCTGCCGAACAGCGCATGAAGGTTGACAAACGCGGTGCACGCGCCGGGCATCTTTATGAAATGCTGGGGCATAACACCGGTCAATCCATTGCGATTGAACCATTCTTTGTGACCTATGATACCGAAGCGGAGGCCTATTCCACTTTTCAAGAAGAAGGCTACAAATTCATCTACATGATGTCAGGTCACATCATCTATCGGCATGGCGAACGACATTTCCCGTTGAAGCCTGGCGATACGCTTATTTTTGATGCTATGGCCCCGCACGGCCCCGCAGAGCTGATCGAGCTGCCCTCGACGCTTCTTTCCGTCGCCATTTCGTCGCGCTATGATCCAGGCATGCGCTGACGCCAGATCATGCGCTGCCCCATACTTGCTGACGACCACAGGATCTTATGCAAACTTGTTTGACATCGGCGCTAATGGGATAGTCTAAGTCGATTTGATTAGAGAGGCTTTACGCTGCCAGTTGGGCGAAGTGCTGAAAAAGACGGAGTGCGGGCGTGAATTAACCTTTTCGGATCATGTTGATTGGTTCTACGCTTGCAAAGACAGATGCGACTGAAGCAAAAGATTTGAATCCTAGCATGGCTCTGTTCCTTCGTTTGATGAAACGGTAATCCTGTTCAAAGATGTTGTTGAGGAATTTCCGCCTGACCATTTCGATCGGGATCGGGCAATAGGCTGAATGCATCGGAACGGGCGTGGCGGTATGAAGTTGCGGTGAGTTGACAACGGCGGGGGCGGAAGATCTGGTTGATCTGGTCATGCGTAGACAAAATCCTCTGAGCCTGCCCCTAGACATCCAACGTGTGCTCTTTTTCCCAGCGTGAGAAATGACTGACGAAAGAGTTCCACTCCTGATGTTTCATTTTCAGGTAGGCAGCGGAGAATTCCAGGCCCATCGCCTCTTTCAATGCGCCATCCTTGTCATATTCACGCAGCGCATCCAGCATGTTCAGCGGCAGTTTCGGTGCATCGTCCACGGTGTGGCCTTCCGCATACATGTCGATGTCATAGCGACGGCCCGGATCGGCCTTTGACCGAATGCCCGACAGACCTGCCGCAATGACCACCGCCTGCAGCAGATACGGGTTAGTCGCGCCATCGGCCAGGCGCAGCTCGAACCGGCCCGGCCCGGGAACGCGAACCATATGGGTGCGGTTGTTGCCCGTCCATGTTACGGTATTCGGAGCCCATGTGGCACCTGACATCGTGCGCGGCGCGTTGATGCGTTTGTAGGAGTTCACGGTCGGGTTGGTGATCGCCGCCAGCGCACCGGCGTGCTTCATGATCCCGCCGAGGAAATGCTTGCCCTTCTCGCTCAGGCCCAGCTCACCGGTAGGACCGTCGCCTTCTCCTGCAAATACGTTGGTCTTCGCGTCCGCGCCCGGCGCATCCCAGACCGAGATATGGGCGTGACAACCATTGCCAGTCAGCCCCTCGACCGGTTTGGGCATGAAGGTGGCGCGGAAGCCGTGCTTCTCGGCCACCGATTTGGTCATGAACTTGAAGAAGGAGTGTTTGTCGGCGGTCTTCAGAACATCATCAAATTCCCAGTTCATCTCGAACTGGCCGTTGGCGTCCTCGTGGTCGTTCTGATACGGACCCCAGCCCAGTTCCAGCATGTAGTCGCAAATCTCGCGCACCACGTCATAGCGGCGCATCACCGCCTGCTGGTCGTAACAGGGCTTTTCGGCGGTATCGAACGGGTCGCTGATCTGTTCACCATCTGGGGTCAGTAGGAAGAATTCGGCCTCGATACCGGTTTTCACATGCATGCCCTCGGCGGCCGCCTCGTAGATCAGGCGGCGCAAGACGTTGCGGGGTGCTTGGGCGACATCCTCGCCTTCCATCACACAGTTGGCGGCAACCCAGGCGACCTCGGGTTTCCACGGCAGTTGGATGACCGAAGACGGGTCAGGCACAGCCAGCATGTCGGGATGCGCCGGGGTCATGTCGAGATAGGTGGCGAAGCCCGCGAAACCCGCTCCTTCCTCTTGCATGTCGGCAATCGCTTGCGCAGGAACCAATTTGGCCCGCTGCCCACCGAACAGATCGGTGAACGAAATCATGAAATACTTGACGCCTTTTTCCTTGGCGAAAGCTGCCAGATCTGTTGTCATGGTCACCTTCCCTTTCCCAGTTGGTTCAAAGAAGAAAGGCGCCGCCCTTTTGGGTCGCGCCTTCGTATTGTTTGCAGTTCAGAACACGGCTTTGCCCGGATACCAGTCGGTGCCCGCCAACGGCACTTTGGCCATCGCAGCCGCCTCCATCGTCAAGGCGCAGAGGTCCTCGGGCTCCAGATTGTGCAGGTGATTGTGACCGCAGGCGCGTGCGATGGTCTGCGCCTCCAAGGTCATCACCTTCAGATAGTTGCGCAGGCGACGACCGGCCTCGACCGGATCCAGACGCGCAGCCAGTTTCGGATCCTGCGTGGTGATGCCCGCAGGGTCCTTCCCTTCGTGCCAATCGTCATAGGCCCCGGTGGTTGTGCCCAGCTTTTGATACTCAGCCTCCCATTTCGGGTCATTGTCGCCCAAAGCGATCAGGGCTGCCGTACCGATGGCCACCGCGTCCGCGCCCAAGGCCATCGCCTTGGCCACATCGGCCCCGGTGCGGATGCCGCCCGAGATCACCAGTTGCACCTCGCGGTGCACACCCAGGTCCTGCAACGCCTGAACAGCAGGGCGGATACAGGCCAGCGTCGGAATGCCGACATGTTCGATGAACACATCCTGCGTGGCAGCGGTGCCGCCCTGCATCCCGTCCATCACCACGACATCGGCCCCGGCTTTCACCGCCAGCGCAGTGTCATAATAGGGCCGCGTCGCGCCAACCTTCACATAAATCGGCACCTGCCAGCCGGTGATCTCACGCAGTTCGAGGATCTTGATCTCCAGATCATCCGGCCCGGTCCAGTCCGGGTGACGACAGGCCGAACGCTGGTCAATCCCTTTGGGCAGCGTGCGCATCTCAGCCACGCGATCGCTGATCTTCTGACCCAGCAGCATGCCGCCACCGCCCGGCTTGGCCCCCTGCCCCACGACAATCTCGATGGCGTCGGCTTCGCGCAGATCGTTGGGGTTCATACCATAGCGCGATGGCAGGTACTGGTAGACCAGCTTGGACGAGTGCCCGCGCTCTTCGGGTGTCATGCCACCGTCACCGGTGGTCGTTGACGTCCCAGCCATCGAAGCACCCCGACCCAGAGCCTCTTTTGCCGGGCCGGACAATGCCCCAAAGCTCATACCCGCGATCGTGATCGGGATATCCAGCTGGATCGGATTCTTGGCAAAGCGTGTACCGAGCGTCACCGAGGTATCGCACCGCTCACGGTACCCTTCCAGCGGATAACGCGAGACGGACGCCCCCAGAAACAGCAGGTCATCAAAATGCGGCACCTTGCGTTTCGCCCCACCACCACGAATGTCATAGATGCCGGTGGCCGCTGCCCTGCGGATTTCCGCGTTGATCGGGTTGCTGAAAGTCGCCGACTGGATCGGCATGGTACGGGGGATGCTGTTCTTTGTCTCTTTCATTCCCGTGTCCTCAGTAGGCCGCTGTGTTGTCGACGTCGAAGTTGTAAAGCTGACGGGCCGAGCCATAGCGCTTGAACTCCTCCGGCCGGGCGTTGGCCCCGGCACGCTCCAGCAGATCGGCCAGCAGCTCCAGATGTTCCGGCCGTATCTCTTTCTCGATGCAATCCGCGCCCAGGCTCTTGACCGAGCCACGCACAAACAGCCGTGCTTCGTACAGCGAGTCTCCAAGCGCATCGCCTGCATCGCCGCACACAACCAAATTGCCTGCTTGTGCCATGAACGCGGACATATGGCCGATATTGCCATGCACAACGATGTCGATGCCTTTCATCGAAATCCCGCAGCGCGAGCTGGCATTGCCTTTGATCACCAGAAGCCCACCATGCCCGGTCGCGCCCGCATATTGGCTGGCGTCGCCTTCCACGACAACGGTGCCAGACATCATGTTTTCGGCCACTCCCGGCCCAACCGAGCCCTCAACCCGGATGGTCGCCTGTTGGTTCATCCCTGCGCAATAGTACCCGGTCGAGCCTTTGACGGTCACTTCAATCGGTGCGTCCAAACCCACGGCAATCGCGTGGCTGCCTTTTGGATTCTGCACTTCCCAACTGGTTTGGTTCGTTTCGTAGCTTTGCGCCTGTAGGGCCGCATTCAAACCCCGCAGGCCGTTTTCTGCAACATCATAGGTCTGCATCTCAGTGGCTCCAGAAATAGACAGTGGCGGGCTCGGGCTCCCAGACGCGGGCGTCTTCGATACCGGGCAGATTGA
This sequence comes from Ruegeria sp. HKCCD4884, assembly GCF_013110855.1. NCBI lineage: Bacteria > Pseudomonadati > Pseudomonadota > Alphaproteobacteria > Rhodobacterales > Roseobacteraceae > Ruegeria > Ruegeria sp. HKCCD4884. The sequence continues at coordinate 51,624 of NZ_WVRJ01000019.1, read as the reverse complement.
CCAACGCGCGGTATTCGCTACCAAAAGCCACGTATTGATCAGTCTCGGCCATCACTGCGGGCTTGCAGGCAATGGGATCGCGCACTACCCCGAACCCATCTTTGGTGCCCACAACAAAGGTGAAGAAGCCATCGAGGTCCTTAAGACTGCTCTCCAGCGCCTCACCCAGCGTTGAACCGTTCTGCATTTTCCACGTCAGATAAGCTGCACCAACCTCGGTGTCATTCATGGATTCAACCCGAACACCCTCGCGTTTCAGCTTCCGGCGCAGCACATTGTGGTTAGACAAAGAGCCATTGTGGACCAAGCACTGATCCGCGCCGGTGTTGAACGGGTGTGCGCCTTCGGTGGTCACGGCGGATTCGGTGGCCATGCGGGTGTGACCTATTCCGTGGCTGCCGCTCATGGCGGACAGGCTGAACCGGTCGGCCACATCGCGGGGCAAGCCAACCTCTTTGTAAATCTCGATGGCCGCGCCATCCGACATCACCCGCAAACCCGGACGTAATTCTCGCACCGCTTGGCGAGCTTGGTCAGCCTTGTCACCGGCCAGCTCCAGAACCGCGTGCGTGGAATTTGCGCGCAGGGTCACTTCGGCACCAATGGCGGCCCCAAGATCCACGGCAAGGGTCGCAAAATCCGCCTCTGGCGTGTCGGATTGCACGGTCAGCTTGACTGCGCCGTCCGCCTCTGCCCCATATATCGCGATACCTGCACTGTCCGGGCCACGGTCCGTCATCGTGACCAGCATGTCCGTCAGCATTGAACCCAACTCAGGCTCTAATGCCCTGTCTTTCAAAAAAAGGCCAACAATTCCGCACATGGCTTTTGCCCTCCGAAATTTCGTCGTGAGGAACGCTAGCAGGCCAAAAATCAAAAAACAACTTCAAGAAATATTTTTTCCTGGTGGGAAAATATTTGTGCCTAAACCACAGGCACGACACAGCGTGTGCGAAAGACGCACCTCGGGCTTGTCGGGACGATGCAAGACGCATCAACTCGTTTGCGGATAAGAGATGATGGAAAGATATTTGGCAGGAAGTTTCACCAAAACCTCGGGCCCGTGCGCCGCGTCTGCGTCGAAAAACAGCGTGTCTCCCGGTTTCAGCGAATAGATATCGTCACCATGACGGTAATCCACCTCACCTTCGAGCATGTACAACATTTCGATTCCGTCGTGCTGAAAGGTTGGGAACCTGTCCGATTCTTCTGTCAGCGTGATCAGGTAGGGTTCGACAACCACGCCACTGGCATTGGCCCCCAAATGGCCTAGAAGATTGTATTGATGCCCGGCTCGTGTACCGGCCCTGTCGGTTTCGACCCCTTCACCAGCCTTGGTATGTACGGCATTGCGCGTTTCCTCATACCGACGAAAGAATGAAGTGATCGGAGTGCTAAGCGCGTTTGCCAGCAACTGCAGCGTCGTCAGCGACGCGGATGTCGCGCCGTTTTCAATCTTGGACAACATGCTGATGGACAGACCGGTCAGTGCCGCCAATTCAGCAATCGTTGTGCCCTGTTGCACACGCAGGGCCTTGATCTCGCGCCCAATCGCAGTTTCCAGGTTCTTTTCGCCGCTGTCCCGAAGCTTGTGCGGGTCCTGCGACAGGGCAACGGGCTGCTCGGGATCGTGTGACTGCGCCATCTGGCCTCCTGATCTCTCATGCGGGTTCATTAAGATGGATCGGCATTTCTCAAGTGATCTGTAAACGACCACAAACCTACTCGCAGATTGTTCAGATATTTAAAACATGCAAGCGCACTCCTCAAATCTCAGTGAAATTGGGCTAATCAGAACACCTCGTAAATACAGTTTCCAAGCGGTTCCGTTGCAAAGTTTGCGGTTGTTCGGAAAACTGCCTTACACGCAAAAACAGGGCGTTTCGCTCATTACTTCAGATGAGTTCAAAAGCCTCTATCACACTCGATAAGTATCCCTTATCGGTACTGATTGATTTTACCGGGAAAACCGCGCAGAATAACGCCCATGACACCAACAGCGCCCTATCTTCCCGCCGCCTCCCCTGCCCTGTCTCAAGCCGATCAGGACGCGCTGACAGACCTTTATGTCCGCGGCACGCCAGCCAATACGCTCAGGGCCTATGAGCGGGATCTGCTTTACGTGACCGCGTGGAAATCAGCGCGCTTCGGGTCAGCTTTGGATTGGCCGGAATCCGAGGCCACCGCCCTTGTCTTCATTCTAGATCACGCCCGCAATCTGGACGACGCACCAGAAACGGATGTGGCGCGCGAAACCGCAGAAGCGCTGATTGCTCAGCGGCTGCGCAAGTCGCTGGCTTGCCCAGCCCCGTCAACGCTGGACCGACGCATCGCCTCCTGGCTGGCCTTCCACCGGATGAAGAACCTCCCCTCCCCCTTCGACGCGCCACAGGTCAAACAGGCCCGCGCCAAGGCGCGCCTCGCCGCCGCCCGGCCCCCTACTCCAAAATCGCAGCACCCGATCACCCGCGATGTGCTGGAGCAATTGCTGGCCACCTGCCGGGGCAGCCGCCGGGACTGCCGCGACCGGGCGATCCTGATGCTGGGCTGGGCCAGTGGCGGGCGACGGAGGTCTGAGATCACTGGGTTGATGCGCGAGGATGTCAGCCTGAAAGCATTCGGCAAGGAACGTCTGATCTGGATCTCGCCGCTGGAAACCAAAACCACGAGCAAGGGTGAAACCCCACGGCTGGTCCTGAAGGGCCGTGCGGCACAGGCGCTGGTGTATTGGATCGAGGTCGGTGAAATCCGCGACGGGGCGCTGTTTCGTCCGATCTCAAAAGCCGATCGGGTGCTGAAACGGCGCCTTAGCCCTGACGCGATTGCGCAGATCGTCAAGCACCGGCTGAAACTGGCCGGACTGCCGGATGATTTCGCCTCACCCCATGGGCTGCGCTCGGGGTTTCTGACCCAGGCCGCGCTCGACGGTGCCCCGATTCAGGCGGCCATGCGCCTCTCCCTGCACCGCTCCATGGCGCAGGCGCAGAAATATTACGATGACGTGGACATTGCAGAAAACCCCGCGGCGGATCTGTTGGGGTGAAAGAAGGCGTGGTTTCGCGGCGAAACCCGACCCAGCGCGATGCGGACAAGAGGTTGTTTCTGTCTGGCCTAACCGACGATCTGGATCGCGAACACTTCCGCGCACATGGGTGGAGGTCAGGATTAAACGCAACGGCGATCTTTGCGTTTTGGGAAGAACTGGAGCCTGGTGTATTCGAAAATCTTGGATAGATTGAAACAACCTTGAAACGCGGGCTGCGTTTCAAGGTGGTAACAAAGTCAATGGTCAAAAGATTGCAACGGAACCGCTCCTAACTACGCTTTGCAAAGGATCAGGGACATTACGATTGGCTTATGGAGAATGTCGCAAAGTATCTTCGATTTGACCAAACCGGGTATGCGATGAAATCAGCACGTGGCCCAGCTATACGCTTCATGGTTCTGGGAAATGTCTTTCAGCGCGCCGAGAAGAAATGGTCTCATGGCTCTTGTGTGATTTCTCTTTTGGTAAAGATGGAAAGTGGTGAAATGAGACCAACGGCCTTGTTGGCAACAAAGGCCAATGTGAAAAAATCTCGACCTGTCTACTGAAAGAAACCACTAAAAAAGTTCACTTGTTGTGATGGTAAAGCTCAAGCAGTGCTTTCAGTTTTCAGGGTCTTCGATTTCAGTTGGTCGGATATTGACTTTCAATTGGTCGATCCCTTACTTTCAATCGGACGAAGAGAAGTCTCTCAAACATGTATCCAAGATTTGCTAAAACCAGAATAGAAGAAGCGTTGTCCGACACGCGTGTTGTTCTGATCTCCGGACCTCGGCAGTCTGGCAAAACAACTCTGGCAACAGAAATCGCCTCTGACAAAGTTCCCTTTTTGACATTGGACGATGCGACCGTATTGCAATCAGCTATAGATGATCCGGTCGGTTTTGTTCGCGGGCTGGACCGGGCGGTTATCGACGAGATTCAGCGAGCACCCGACCTCCTTCTGGCAATCAAGAAAACGGTGGATGATGACAAAAGGGCAGGGAGGTTTCTGCTGACCGGCTCCGCCAACCTAATGACCATTCCGCAGGTCGCGGACTCTCTTGCCGGGCGAATGGAAATTGTCCGTCTCCTACCTCTCAGCCAGACGGAAATCCTAGAAACGAAATCGGGTTTTATCGACCGGGCATTCGAAGCCAAAGCCCCCGTCGTAGACAAGCCGGTCATTGGGGATGAACTTGTTGAGACAGTTCTTTCTGGTGGCTACCCCGAGGCTCTTGGACGGAAACGATGGGGGCGAAAGCAGGATTGGTATCATGATTATCTTGATGCGATTGTACAACGAGACGTTCGCGATGTGGCCCAGATCGAACAGCTCGCAATCATGCCAAAACTACTGGGAGTTCTGGCGGAGCATTCTGGTCAACTGGTCAATTACTCGGGGATCGGTGCTGCCATAGGTCTGAATCACGTGACCACTCAGAAATACGTACGAGTGTTTGAAAACCTCTTTCTCGTGCACAGTTTGCAGCCGTGGTTCACCAATCGCCTGAAGCGCCTGACCAAATCCCCCAAGTTGCATTTCTTGGATGCAGGCCTTCTAGCAGCCATGCGCAGCATTTCTCCGGACACTGTCAAAAAGGACAAAACACCCTTCGGGTCGATCCTGGAAACATTTGTGTTCAGCGAGTTGCGTAAGATAGCCACCTGGAGTGAACAACGTTGCACGCTTTCGCATTTCCGCGACAAAGACAGAAACGAGGTAGATATCGTTCTTGAAAACAGGCGTGGCGAGATCGTTGGGATCGAGGTGAAGTCATCTGCGACAGTTACCTCCAGCGACTTTTCCGGGATGCGTAGATTGGCAGAGGCGTGTGGTAACAAATTCATCCAGGGGCTCGTTCTCTACGACCACGATCAGGTTGTACCCTTCGCAGACAACATGTTTGCGACTCCAATTTCCAGCCTATGGGCAACGAGTTGATGACAGGTACAGCCAAGGAAGGGCGGGGGGCTTAAACCATCGATATCTCTGCTCTCGACAGTTAGTATTCTACACAAAGGGCGGAAAGCAGGCATTCGCTACGCTTTGTGCCAATGACCGCTGTGCGGACAAAGCTGCCACACAAATGACCTTACTAAAATGGGGCGTTCAGGTTGGCACCGCCCCTGTATTGTGTTCCTACAAAGCATCATTGCTCGGCTGGAATAACGCCTACCTCTTCTGCATAGGCGTCGTAAGCGGCTCTCAGCTCGCTAAGCAGGTCAGGCATCTCAGCGGACAGATCGTTTGCTTCGCCGGGATCGGTTTCAACATTGAAAAGACGCCAGTTACCATCGCCATACGGTGCGGGAATTGTCACAGCTTTGAACGCTCCTTGCCGCATCCATTTGCCTTCGCCCATTTCGCCGCCGACCAGTTCATCTTCACCGTAGAGAGCATCGGTGTCACCCGTGAGCAGCGGCATCATGGACCGCCCGCGTGGCTGCTCCTTGTCCGCAGGGTAAGTGGCACCGGTGAGTTCCATGACGGTCGGAAGAATGTCCCAGACGTATGCGAAGGCATCAGTTCGCTCGCCGGATGAAATGCCGGGCCCCGCGATGATCAACGGCACACGCATCCCGCCTTCGCCGACGGTCATCTTGAACCGGTCGAGCGGCCCGGACGAGGCCCCCGCCCAGCCTGATCCGTAGGCGACGTTTGACCCCGGATGACCGATATTGCCAAGGCTGTTGTCGAACTGATCCGCAAACTCCGGTTCTGTTGCGCCGGGGTAATCTGACGAGAACCAGGGGTTTGCCCCGTTATCGGAGAGGAAGATGATCAGCGTGTTGTCTATTTCTCCAATGTCGGTCAGGAAATCGAGCATTCGGCCCAAGTGATAGTCCATATTGGTGACCATGCCCGCATAAATCTCCATCGCGCGGGCTTCGGCCGCCTTCCTGTCGTCGCTCAGTTCGTCCCAGCGTTCCACGATCGGGGCCATGGGGGCGAGGTCTGCGTCCTCCGGCAGAATGCCCAAAGTCCGGGCGCTCTCCCAGCGTTGCCGCTCAAGCACTTCGTACCCTTCGTCATACACTCCGCGATACATCGAGTGCCAGGGTTCAGGTGCATGAACCGGATCGTGAGGCGCGGTGAAGGCCAGATAGCCGAAGAAGGGGCGATCATCGTCACGGCCTGATCGGATCAGGTCCATCAAATGGTCTGTATAGGAGCGGCTGGAAAAGAAATCGGCAGGGAGTTCCTCGAGAAATTCCCCATTCATCGCGTATTCTGCCGGGTCATCTCCCGGATTAATGCCGAGCCGGTCGTTCCAGTGGCTTGCGCCACCAACGAGCAAGGTCAAGGTCTCGTCAAAGCCCCGGTCGTGCGGCAGTGACCCTTTTTCATGTCCCAGGTGCCATTTCCCGGCCATGTAGGTCTTGTAGCCTGCGTCACGCAGCACTTCGGCCATCGAGGCCACGCGATCATTGAGATGACCTTCATACCCAGGTTGACCGACTTGGTTCGGGGCAAGGATTTCGGCCATCTGACCCAAACCTGCGACGTGATTGTCGTTGCCGGACATGAGCATAGAGCGCGTAGGAGAACAGGACACCGAAGCGTGGAAATCGGTGAAAAGCGTTCCCTGCTCGGCAAGTGCATCTATTGTAGGCGTCGATATTTCACCGCCGTAGGGGCCGGTATCCGAAAAACCAAGATCATCAGCCACAACGAGGAGAATGTTTGGTCGGTCTTGCGCAGATGCCGCGCAGGGTATTGCAACTGCGCAAGCAAAAGTAGCTGCCATCAAATTCAGTCGAGTCTGTCGCGTCATTATCAGAGCCTTCAAATAGATTCGAAAGAGTGCCTACCTTGAAATACCATGCACTTATGTATGCTCAAAACACTTTCGTATATAGGATGTGATCTGGTACTGTGATACCGTGCCCAAAAACAAGGCAGACGAATGCTTAAGATCGAACTTGAAACTCGATACAATCGCAACGCATGGCTGGCGACAGCAATTGAGGTGCTATCAAAAGAGGGTCAGGCTAAGCTTAGGACAGAGCATATTGCTAAGGCGCTAGGAGTCACGCGCGGTAGTTTCTACCACCACTTCAAAAACCGCGATGAGTTCGTCTTTGCCCTTGTCGATTTTTGGGCGCAAACGTTCACAGAGCAAACGAACGCAAATGTTGATGGGCAGGAATTGTCTGCTGATCGTCGGCTGCTGTATCTCATGCGGCTGATCCGCGACAATCGTCTGGACAAGTACGACATCGCCTTTCGGAGTTGGGCGGCGCAAGAGCCGGCGGTCGCGGAAAAAGTCCGCGAGGTTGATCGCCTTCGCTATGAGTTCGTCGCAGAATTGTTTGCCGAAATGGGATTTGCGGGCGATGACCTAGAAGAACGAGTGCGTCTGTTTCTTGTTTACGAAAGTGCGCAGCACACTCTTTGGTTCCCTAAAAAATCCAGACAAGCGCGCGACAGTGTTGAGCGTCGCTTCGAACTGATAACGGGGCGCAAACCACCAGCCGATTGAGGTCTGCTTCGGGCTCAAGGCAGTCATCTGAGTCTTTAAGTCAGAAGACGGCTTAGGAACGGATAGCGGTCATTGTTGGTGGTCATTCCGAGAATTTTCGCCTGAAAGTCTGCATTGAACGGCAGCAGACGTTCGCAGAAATCTGCTGAACGACCGGCATGCGGACAGAGCAGACATCGAGCGACGAGCAAATTGCAAAGGACATGACACCTGTATACAGCTCCACCGCAAGGCGAATGACATTGGAGCTGGTCTTGAGGTGCTTGATTGGCGATTTTTATTTCATAGAGAAAATGGCGCGAAAGCCCCTGCCCGCCTCAACTCTAGTTCTTCTGGAAAGACCCCACCTTACGTCATTTACAAATCAATATATTCATTTTATTGATTGTTAATGGATCGAAATGAGTTTTCACGACGCAGATTCTTGTATGGCGCCACGTGTATCGCAGCGCTTGGAGTTCAATCCAAGATCGGGTGGGCAGAGTTACAACTCGGCGCTTCTGCTCGGATTACAACCATGTCAGATGGGTACCTGTCATTGCCTTCGGAAATGGTCTTTGGCGCCATGCCGAAGGAAGAGCTCAGGCAGCTTTTGGACAACTACAAGGTGGACGCGACCAAGTACGAGCCAGAGTGCAACGTGGCACTTTATAAAGATGATCAAAACTCCGTGCTGTTCGATGTGGGAGCTGGGCCAGATTTCATGCCCACTTCTGGTAAGCTTCTGAAGGCTCTTGAAACAACCGACCTGTCGCCCGAAGATATCTCGCACGTGATCTTCACCCATGCGCACCCGGATCACATTTGGGGCGTTTTGGATGATTTCGACGACCTTCTGTTCCCCAACGCCATGCATCACTTTGGCCGTAGTGAGTGGGATTATTGGTGGAACCCCTCAACGGTGGATACCATTGGAGAAGATCGCGCTGCATTCGCAGTAGGCGCAAAACGGCGCATGGAAGCAATTGAGGATCAGGTCGCGTTCTTTGACGACGGGCAAGAGATCCTTCCCGGTATTGCCGCACGCGCGAGCTTTGGACACACTCCCGGTCACATGGCGTTTGAAATTCGCAGCGGCGGTGAATCCGTGATGATTGTCGGCGACGCGCTGGGAAATCCACACGTAGCTTTTGAACGTCCCGACTGGCACAGCGGTACGGATCAGGATCCGCAGGCGGCGGCGGCAACTCGGATTTCACTGCTGGATCAGATTTCACACGAGCAAATGAAAATAATTGGTTTCCACCTGCCGAATGGTGGAATCGGCCGGATCGAGAAGACTGGGTCTGCTTATAAGTTCATTGGAGAACAATAATGATGCGATCGCTGGTGATTTTCTTGGCCCTAGCCACACCAGCTTGGGCAAGCGAGGATATTGCAGACCAATACCCGCAAAGTGTGCTGTATTCCGAACCGGTCGAGTACATCCCCGGGGTCTATTCCGCTATTGGCGCAACCGCCCCGCCGACCTACGAGAACTCTGGTCACAACAACAACCTCAGCTTCATAGTTACCGGAGATGGCGTGATCGTCATAAACGGCGGCGCGGCTTATGTGCTTGCCGAAGCGCTTCACCAGGAAATTCAGGCAATCACGGATCAGCCGGTTAAGTTTGTCTTCAACGAGAATGGTCAGGGGCACGCGATGCTTGGCAACGCCTACTGGTCAGAGCTGGGTATTCCGATCATCGCCCATTCGGATGCTGCGGCTGAATTCGAGGAATACGGCCCACAGATCCTTGAAGGAATGCAGCGGTACAACCAGGACAAGGCGGAAAGAACCTTCCTGGCAGGCCCAACCGAGACCTTCGAGGATGAATACGTGGTTGAAATGGGTGATTTCCGGATTGAGGCCAAATATCTCGGGCCGGCCCATAGTCCCGGCGATATCTCGATTTGGCTGCCGAACCAAAGCCTTGTTATCGCGGGTGATATGGCGTTTCACGAGCGAATGCTACCGATCTTTCAAGAGACCTATACGGCGGATTGGCTTGAAACATGGGACAACGAGTTCGAAGCTTTGGGAGCCAAATATGTCATCCCCGGACATGGTCATCCGACGAACATGGATCAGGTGCGCCGTTATACACGCGACTACCTAGTCTACCTGCGCGGCAAGATCCAAGAGCACATGGATGCCGGCGGCGATCTGGCAGAGGCTTACTATGTCGATCAGTCACCGTATGCCCATTTGGACACGTTTGAGGAACTGGCGACAAAAAATGCCGGGCGGGTATTTGAGCAGATGGAATTCGAATAACTCAGGACGTTTGAGGAACAGGAATTCGGCGCATTAACCTATGCGCGCTGATCGCTCCAACCCACATGAAGAAAACGGCAAGCCAAGCCGTCAATGACAGGGCGGACCCTCCTGAAAGCCCTGCACCCACGGCGCAACCTCCGGCCAGCATGGCTCCAAACCCCATGAGGACAGCTCCAACAAGGTAGCGCTCCATCGGAGCATCCGGACCAAAACGTTCGATCTTCCACTCCCCTGCAGTTAGGGCCGAGCCTGCGGCACCAATTGCTACGCCTGGAACAAGGCCGATACCGAAGGACAACACGACGTTTCGCTCGGCAACCAACGCCATCAGTGTATCCGTAGCCGGTCCGGTGAACGTGACTGACGAAACAGGAACGACTTCAAATGATGCTTGCGCGATGGCAAATGTCATTAACCAGCCAAGCGCCACCGCCACGCCAACTCCTGCGGCTGTTACGATCCTGATTGGCACGACTCTCCGGTGGAATGCGAATGCAATTGCCGACACCAATCCCAATACTGCAACGGCTGTATAAACCACTGGTGAAAATCCAAGTATTTCTGAAAGGTCTCTCGAGGTGCCACCTGAGACAGTCCAGATCCCGGAAAGTAATTCTCGGGCGGGACTAAGAACGCCCGTGTAGGTCGCCTGAGCCACTAAGGTTAAAACCAATCCTGTAATCAGGGCGCGCAGATTACCGCAGGCGGCCAATACCAACAGGCGAGATGCACACCCACGCGCCAACACCATGCCAACGCCGAACATCGCCCCGCCAAGTATTGCGCCGCTGAGGCTGCCCGTCGACGCAATCGCGCGTGTCTCGGAAAGGTCTAACCACTCAAACGCGACAAACGCCTGCACTAAGGTGAGCGCTGCGGTAAAAGCGATCAGCCAGACAGCCAGGCGAGGACCAAGCTCGCCTTCGGCGACTTCGATGGTCGACGCTCTCAAACAAAAGTGAGACTTCTGGGCCGTCACACCGAACAAGATACCGACAAACGCACCGGCAAATGCCAAAGCGCCAGGGTCTCCCAACAAATCGATGAGCCTTTCCATCAACAGAGACTCTCACTTGGTTGCTTGCGCGTCCTTGTCTTCGGTCAAGTTGCCATTGTCATTGAGCGGCCATTGGCCTGCGCGCCAATTGGCATTGCGTCCATAGCTCACCCAAAGCAGACACCAGTCGATCCACGTCGGCGGTGGAATGCACTGGGGAAGGTGTAATCCGTAAACGTTCCGTTCCCTTGGGGACGGTTGGATAGTTGATCGGCTGGATGTAAATTCCATAGTCACGCATCAGCACGTCAGAGATGAAGCGACACTTGACCGGATCGCCGACCATGACCGGAATTATGTGACTTGGGTTCGGTGTATGCGGAATGCCCAGACCGTCCAGCTTTTCTCGCACCTCTCGCACGCGCTGCTGGTGCAAATGTCGTTCCGAATTGCTTTGCTTCAGGTGCCGAACAGAAGCGGCAGCTCCTGCGGCCACGGCGGGAGGCAAAGCAGTGGTGAAGATAAACCCGCTGGCGAAGGATCGCACAAAGTCGACAAGCTCTTTCGACGCGGCGATGTATCCGCCAACTACGCCGAATGCTTTGCCCAACGTCCCCTCGATGACGGTTAGCCTTTCCATCAGGCCTTCGCGTTCGGCAATGCCTCCGCCGCGCGGTCCATAAAGCCCTACGGCGTGAACCTCATCCAAATAGGTCATCGCGCTATAGCGATCGGCCAGATCACAGATTTCGGCAATTGGTGCAATATCGCCATCCATTGAATAGACGCTCTCAAACGCAATGAGCTTCGGTGCATTGGCAGGCAGTTCAGCAAGGTGCCTTTCAAGGTCGGCTAAATCATTGTGTTTCCAGATACGCTTTTGGCAACGACTGTGGCGAATTCCTTCGATCATCGACGCATGGTTTAACTCGTCAGATAAGACTGTGATGCCCGGAATGCGAGACGCCAGAGTTCCCAGCGCGGCCCAGTTCGAAACGTAACCGGACGTAAACAGCAACGCAGCGTCCTTGCCATGCAAGTCAGCAAGCTCTTGCTCCAGCAAAACATGCTGGTGGGTCGTTCCAGAGATATTCCGCGTTCCTCCCGCTCCAGCACCAACCTCATCGATCACCTTGTGCATTGCTGCAATAACATTGGGGTGCTGACCCATCCCCAGATAATCATTTGAGCACCAAACAGTGACTTTCTCGGGGTCATTTTCCGCGTAGCTACGCGCTGTCGGGAACGCGCCACGCTTCCTTTCGAGATCCGCAAAGACCCGGTAGTTCCCTTCCTCCTTAAGCTGGTCGAGTTGACCACGAAAAAACTGCTGATAGTTCATTTCAGTTCCCAACGGCTTCTTCTACGATCCCGGACAACAGGGCCTGAACTTTTTGCATTGGTCCATCAGGATAGCTTCGGTATCCAACCATCACGCCATCGTCGCCTTCGGCTACAAAAATCCCATAGGGGCAGAAGCCAATATTCATCGGGTCTGCTTCCATCACTTCACGCGAGATTTTTGCCGAGCAGAAGATGAAGATGTCTGCAGCTGCAAATATCTGTTTGTCGCTGCCGACGTCAGCGCCTGTTCGATTCAACATGTCGCCGACGTGGCTTACATAGTCGATGACTAGTCCCTGTCCCACAATAGCGGACTCGACGGCGAACGTTGCATCATCAAAACTGCCGTCGAAGGGTATAGTAATGATCTCTTCTGCAAGCCCTTGGCTCGCCAGAACAGTGGAAAACGCGGCTGCGGCGATAAAGTGTTTCATGTTTTTAGTCCTCCTCATGAACCGCATTTTCTCAGATTGATCATCAGGGTCTTTGACACCGGTCAAAGCCCCCGATTGCCTCAACCAAACATGTCCGACGTGATACCGGCGTACCAACCCAGTGACTCTTCGTAAGTCGCTTTTCTCAAATCGGCATCTTCACCGGTTTGACTGATAAAGCCATCGACTTTCGCGATCTTTTCTGGCGTCGCCTCATAGGTTGCGCCAACCTTAACGCCATCATTGGTATCGATCAGCGACCAGCATGTGTTCGAGAACTTGGCCGGGAATACTTTAGACCCGGTCAACGCACCTCGTATCGCATTCGCACAGACCTTTGCCTGGCTGTTTGCCGAAAAACCGGATTTCGGCATGTCACCCTGCTGGCTGGCATCACCAAGAATATAAACGTCCGGATCGGCTTTGGAAGACATGTCCGCAGCGTTAACTGGTGCCCAGTTGCCATCGGTTACTCCCGCCATTTCCGCAATTCGACCTGCTTTCATCGCTGGGATCACATTACAGACATCGACTTTTGTCTCTTCGCCGTCGATAGTCACCGTCATTGCATCCGGATTCACGGATACATTGCCACCGCCGAAATCTTCGCCGATCCAGTCGACCATTCCTTCGTAGTTGTTTCCCCAGCCTTCTTGGAACAAAGCCATTTTCGAGAATTTCGGCTTCGGATCGGCTACAATGATCTTTGCTGTTGGGTTGTTTGCCTTCAGGACGTGCGCCACCATTGAAACCCGTTCATACGGCCCGGGTGGGCAACGGTACGGGTTGGGAGGAGCGACCATCGCGAAGGTACCGCCTTCGGGCATCGCCATGATCTGCGCTTTCAAAAGCTCTGTCTGAGAACCAGCTTTGTAAGCATGCGGCATCTTATTTTGGGCCGAGAGGTCCCAGCCTTCTACCGCACCATCAACAAAGTCGATTCCTGGGCTAAGGATCAGCTTGTCATAAGGAACTGATCCGCCACCTGCCAAGGACACCGTCTTTGCATCGCGGTCGACGCCAGTGGCCCAATCATGCACGACGTTGATACCGTAGTTCGCGGCAAGCGTGCCATAGCTGTGGGCAATGTCCGACAGCTCCTGAAAACCTCCCAAATAAAGGTTTGAGAAGAAACAGGTGTAGTAGGTTCGAGACGGCTCGATCAGCGTCACGTCAATCTCACCTTTGCTGTCCTTCGCTATGTAACGCGCGGCAGTCGCACCGCCCGCACCGCCGCCGACAACCACTACACGGGGCTTGCCTTGAGCCAGCACCATCGGAGCAGATAGCCCAGCGGCCACTACCCCGGCAGCTCCAAGAAATACTCGTCTATTGAGTGTCATCGCGTTTCCTCCCCTTAGACACTGTTACTCTGGATTATTGAAGTATGCGGCCAATGCCGCGATTTCGTCATTGCTCAGCCGCCCGGCGATCATTTGCATGACCGGATGTGGCCGCTGTTTGTCCTTGTAAGCGTGCATGGCGACCACAAAGTCCTCGTCAGGCCAATACACAATCGAAGGAATGCCCTCATCGCCTCCCTCAATCTGGTGACACGTTGTACATTCGCTGCTGAGATATGCGCCGTACTCAGGATCTCCCTGTATCGCCAGGATGGCAGGATCGATCGAATGATCCGTGCCTTTCGCGGTTGGATCCGCTTCCGGGATATCACGGGGATTGTCTGAAAACCCCCGCAAATACGCGATCACGTTGGCTCGGTCTTCCGGGTCTTTCAATCCACGAAAACTCATCCTCGTGCCTGACGCAAATGCACGTGGGTTTTCAATGTAGGCGGACAGAGTGTCAGCGTGCCATTCCAGACCCGAATTACCCGCGCGCGCTAGACTCTTGGAATATTTGAACCCCTCGAGACCTGCAGCTTTCCGACCAAAAACACCGTTTAGATGCGGGCCTATTTTGTTCTCTGCTCCTTCGCCAACCTGATGGCAACCTTTGCATTTGGCGAACACTTTTTTCCCAGCTTCGGCGTCGCCGAGGTCTTCGGTGGCGTGGGTGGATGGGGCGAAAGCAACCATGACCGCTGCGCACTTCAAAACGTTCGACCAGCGCATGATCAGCTTCCGAACGACTTGAGGTAAACGATCACGGCTTCAATATCGTCTGGTTTCTTAAGCCCTGCAAAGGACATGCGTGTGCCCTTCATGTACTCCTTGGGTTTTGCCAGAAAGGCCGCCATTTCTTCTTCGGTCCAAACAAGGCCAGCCTCGGCAGCCGTTTTCATAGCTTTGGAGTATTTGAACCCTTCAGCCGACCCTGCGTTGGCCCCTATAACCCCGTTCAGCGCCGGACCCGTACTGTCCTTTGCACCGTCACCAACCTGATGGCAGGATTTACATTTCTTGAATACCTTCTCACCGGCTGCGAACAGTTCCGTAGTCTGGTCAGCCTCGTCGGTTTCTTGAACAGCCGGTGTTGCGGCGGCTTCTTCCTCAGGCTTTGGCGCTGCGGCCGGAATGAACGAGGGCCCTTCCACCGTGAACGTCGGCAACTCGTCCGCGCTGGCTTCGTTCATGACCGAATTCGAACCGCCTTCTGGTGGCGTCTCAACCAGAAATACAGAGCGCATAGTAACACCGGCTTCTGTTTTGCAGTTCTCCATACAGGGCTCTTTTCGCCATTCTGCGTACTCAGTCTCAGGTCGCGTATCGACGACAAACCCATCCTTGTTGTGCATCTCGAATTCGGCGAAGTTGTCATTGCTGAGAACGAAATCGTCATCCACCAGGTCATTGGAATATAGAATGTAGGCGACGATTGCGTAGGTCTCATCCGCCGTCAGCGTACCCGCTTCACCAAATGGCATTGAGCGGGAAATATAGTCCCAAGCGGTCGACAAATGCGGCCAATAAGACCCGACGGTTTTTACAGGATCCTCGTCGGCAAGCGTGTCGAATCCACCGGCCAGAACAGGCCAATTGTCGGCGCCTTCGGCAAACTCGCCGTGACAGGACGCACACCGGTCGACAAACACTTCTTCTCCAGTCCAGACATCGCCTGATCCAACCGGCAAGCCACGCCCATCGGGCAAGATGTCAACGTCCCAGGCAGCGATCTCTTCCTCCATTGCAGGACGTCCAAGCCCAATAGTACCGTCGCGACTGGGCGCTGGTGCAGTTAGGTTCGCACCATTTGCAACCCGCTCCGCAGCGGCCGCTTGGATTTCTTCGACTTTAGTCTCGAGTTCAGCCGCTCGACTGGCCTCCGCTTGCGCGTTTTCCAGAGCTGATGCTGCATGCGCTTCAACCTGACCTATCCGGGTTTCCAAAGTGTCTATCTTCGACTGGCCGTAGTTCCGATTGGCAAATACCAACGCTGCCGCAAGCACCAAGGCTGTGCCACCAAATACGGGCAGGAAAACATGACTAAGAGACTTCGACATTCTCAGCGATCCCTTCTGCGCTCACGTACCAAGTTTGGATACAGTTGTTGTGGTAGACCGCGTTTTCTCCGCGCTTTTCGCGTAGCTGGTCTTTGGTTGGCTGCACATAGCCGGTCTCGTCTATCGCCCGGGCCTGTAACAACATTGGTGCTCCGTCCCAATTCGTATCGAGATAGAAACGCGTCAAAGCCTTGCTGTCGCCCTGCTTGCCAAGACGCGCCGTCTCCCAGGTGATCCCACCGTCCTTGGACACATCAACCCGCGTAATTTGCCCGTGGCCTGACCAGGCAAGCCCGGAAATGACCAATGGTCCCGGTCCGTGTTTGATGGGCATTTGCGGGCTGGGTGAAGTAATGACAGACTTTGCATCCATCACCCACGTCCATTTCTGGGCTATGCCATCGGCGTAGACATCAGTGTATTTTGATGTTTCCTCGCGGCTTTCGACCGCCATATCGACGACCTCAATGCGGCGCAGCCACTTAACCCACATGTTGCCTTCCCAGCCAGGAACAACCAGTCGCACCGGATATCCATGTTCCATGCGCAGCGCTTCACCATTTGCCTTGAAAGCCACCAACACGTCATCCAGTGCTTTTTCCATCGGGATGGAGCGGCCATTTGATGACGCGTCTGCGCCTTCAACATAGACCCATTTGTCTGGTGAGATATCGGCGCCTGCTTCCTGCAACAGCGTGCGCAGAGGAATACCGGTGTATTCCATGTTATGAATCATGCCGTGCGTAAATTGGACGCCATTGAGTTGAGCACCAGCCCACTCCATACCGGTGTTCGCCGCGCATTCGCAGAAATACACATGGTTTTCGCGCGGGAAACGCTCAATGTCTTCATAAGTAAACACAAGCGGGCGATCGACCAGCCCGTTGATCATCAGGCGATAATCCTCCTTGCGCAGCTCGATCGCACCAGAATGGTGACGCTCAAAGGCGCATCCTTGCGGAGTGATAGTGCCATCAAGCGCGTGGATCGGTGTGAAGTTGATCGACGAAATTGGAGAGGCGGTCAGCCATTCCACGTTGCGCCGAACGACATGAGATTCGAAGCTGATCGGCATGCCATAAGGTGACTCATCAACACCGGCACCCGTGTAAGACGCCCAATCCTGAAGCTCTGTTATCAGTGGGTCGGGCGTGTCCGCCGCTGCCGCACCCGCAACTGATCCTGCGGCGACCGCAGCGCTGCCTTTCAGGAAGGCCCGGCGGGACGGTTTGAACGCGTCATCCATAACTTTTAGGTCTCCATCTGTTTCTTAAGCGCCGACAACATCGACGCTGGTGTTCTCTTGCACCGTGACGGTGCCAAGGTTGCGAATGTGGTTTTCGACGACATCCCAGATCGGCGGCCCCTCGGTGCCTTCGTTGACACTGGCCCAACCAGCCACGACGTAGGTTTTCGATGGATCAATCGCTTCACCCGTTTTGAGCAAAGTCATTTCGCTGATCCGTTGCCCTTGTGGTTTGTTCACATCGATGCGGTAGCCAAGCCCACCGACGCGGACCATATCGCCGCCCTGCTGGTAATAAGGATCGGGGTTGAACAGGTTGTCGCCGACATCCTCGAGGATCACATGGATGAATTCGCCTGTCATTTCTGTGCGATAGGCATTGGGATACGACATCGATGTGACGTTCCAGATGTCCTCGCGCGTGATATCTTGTCCCGGCAGGATTGAGGGTCCCCAACGGACGCCAGGCGACATCGCGATGTCTGCCTCACGCTCATTGATCAGGGCATCGCAAATCAGGTCATCCCAGGTGCCGTTAAAGTTGCCGCGGCGGTAGAGCAACGAATCCGTTTTGCCAATCACCTCACTCAGCGCAGCCTCGTACGGCGCGCGCTGATCATCTATCAGAGCGGTGATCTTAGGATCAGGAGCGATGACGTCAGAGAAGATCGGGATCAGCTTGTGCTTCAGCCCCATCATCTGCCCGTCCCTCACGTCGAGATCGACGCGGCTGACGAACTTTCCGTTCGAACCAGACGCGATGATATGCGTTTTTCCGACCAGTACCGGCTCCGGCAGCGCGTCATGAGTGTGGCCGCTAAGGATCACGTCGATCCCTTGCACCCGACCTGCCATCTTCTTGTCCACGTCAAAGCCGTTGTGGCTGAGGACGACAACGACATCAGCGCCGGCATCGCGAACCTCGTCGACCATGGCCTGCATGTTTTCATCCCGGATACCGAACGAATATTCTGGGAACATCCAGCCTGGGTTCGCGATTGGCATGTAAGGAAACGCTTGCCCGATGACGGCAACCTTTGCGCCGCCCCGGTCAAAGAACTTATAGGGCTGGAACAATTCCGCAGGTTCGTCCCACTCGGCATCAAAGATGTTTTGACCTAAGGCCGCAAAAGGCAAACCTTCAACGATTTCGTTAACCCTGTCGCTGCCCAACGTGAACTCCCAATGGAAGGTCATAGCATCGGGATTCAGAGCGTTCATGATATTGACCATGTCCTGACCGGCCGTCTGATAGCAGGTGTAGGACCCGTGCCAAGTGTCGCCCCCGTCCAGTAGCAGGGCATCAGGACGGTCAGCACGAATGGCGTTAATGACAGTTGAAACTCGGTCCAATCCACCAACCCGACCATAGGTCTTAGCCAGCGAAGAGAAATCATTGTAGGTCAGCGCATAGGCCGACGGGCTTCCATCTTCGATCCCGTAGGCCTTGCGGAACGCCGCCCCTGTGACATGCGGCATCTGCCCTCGTGCATCGCCAATACCAAGGTTTATCTCGGGTTCGCGGAAATAGATCGGTTTGAGTTGCGCGTGAATATCGGTGACATGTATCAGGCTGATATTTCCGAAGGTCTCGAACTCCAACAATTGATCCTGCGTTAGGCTTTGCTGCGCGGCAAGTCTGGCCCAGTTTCCGAACCCGGACGCCCCGTACAAAGCCGATGCAGCCATTGAAACCTGCAAGAAGTCACGTCGAGAAATCATGTATCAGTTTTCCTATAACACATATAAATGTGTGAATGTTATTTACCTGGAAAAACCCGCGCAGGACACTGTCCACGCGGGTCGTTCGTTATTGCCGTACTGCAGGTGTTTCGACTGAAAGTCCGTTGCCACGCGAGGCCACATAAAGCTCAAGCGCGCGAAACTCGTCCGATCCTTCGGCAAAAGTTTCCGCCCGCGTATCGCGAATACAGCCGCGGAAGCGATTGTGGCGCGAGATCAGCTTGGCTTGTTTCAGACGATATGTCGGGAACCCGTTGATCATACCCTGGCTCAGGTGGTCGGCACGGATCATGTTGCCCCAGTTGTCTTCATGACAATTGGCACAGCTCAGCTCCAGCTGACCATAGCGGGTATAATACATCTCCTTGCCCTGCTCCCAAAATGGGGCGGCATCGCCATCAATCGCGACATTCATTGGCATCCCGCGTGATTGCAGACCGATCAAAGCGACCATGCCCTGCATATCACCCCCGGACCATTTCCAGGCATCGGCTTCCATGCGGTCCGTGCGGCACTTGTTGATCAGATCTTCCATGACGACCAGCTTACCAGTTTCGGCATCCACCTTCGGCATGGACGCCTGCAATCCCTTGAAGCTTTCCACCCCATCGTGGCATGAGGCACAGCTCTCGCCAGCGGCACCATCAACGGTCTCGAAGAGATCGGTGGCCTGATCGACGAAGATCATTGCGGGGTTGTCGAAGTCATCAATTTGAAGCGCTTGCGTTTCATCCGTGCGAAAATGCCAACCCGAGTAGATCGTGTCCAAATTTTCCAGATGTGCCGGAGCTTCAGTAACCGAAGTCATGTCCAACTCATCATTGATCACCAAATTGTCTTCGTCCGGTCCAGCCATCGCTGCAGCCGGGAAAACCAGAATTGCCGCGATCGCCGTAAGTGCCTTGGTATTCATTGCGTTCCTCCCTTGGTGGATCAGCGCCAACTCCTCCTACCAGCGCTGATCTGCCTTAGTGGTCGAGCCGTCAGGCGATCTCGATCGTTTTCTTCTCATCGTAGACAGAGCCGTCATCATCGAACCAAGTGAAGACAAACTCACCAGCCTCGGGCACAGTCGCTTCGAACTGGAAGTACGGGTTGGTCGAAATCGCCGGCTCCATCGTCACATCCACCACCATTTCTCCATTAAACTCGCAGGTGAAACGGTTGATGATCGAACGCGGGATGACGTTGCCTTCTTTATCCTTACGCTGGCCGCTTTCCATTTTGTGGCTGATCAATGTCTTGATCGTAACGGTTTCGCCAGCAGCGGCTGTCTTTGGAACCTTGACGCGGGGTTTTACACCGGAAGCCATTGGTTAATCTCCTGTTCTTCGAGGCATGCGTGGCGATTAGCCGCCGCAGCCGCCGATTGTCACTTTTACGGTCGCAGACGCTTTGGCAAAGCTGCCATCTGCCATCTTCGCCACGGCAATGACATCCTGCGTTCCGGCAAGCCGGATGCGGGTTGATGCGGCTTGCTCAGCAGCCAAAGGACCGAAATTGAAGGTTGCGACGCCCGGTTCGGGGTTACCTGCAGCTACGATGAGAATTGCAGCTGCGCCCGGAGCACTAACTTCGATAGGTACAGTATTACCGTTTTCTGCGATTTCCGGTGCAGTCAACGTAACACCGCCGTTAGCCACATCTGCCCCGCCTGTAAATGCCGCAATGGCATCTTCAGCAGCTGCATTTGCCCGAAGCGGCATAATTGTCAGGAACGCGGCGCCCAGCCCAAGGGCCAGTGTCTCGCGGCGAGAGAGTTCCATTTTCAATCTCCTTTGATTCTTCGAAAATCCGCGCCTGAAAGCGCAGCTATTCTTCTTTCAGGGTCGCTAGAAACGCGACCACATCCTCGATTTCTTGTGCTGTCAGGATCGACGTCAAAGGCGCGGTTGGGGCTTTTCCGGTATAGGCGTCGCCCGGGCGGATATAGCCGTCATCCTTGTAGAACGCAGGCATCACCGTGCCTTCAAACGTCATCTTGGCATTTGCGACCAATCCGCGAAGTTCTGCTTCGGTCCAACGATCACCGGCGCCATCCAGCATCGGACCAACTTCGCCATGGAACGGGATGTCGGCCAAAGCCGAAACCGCGTGGCACGCGACGCAGTTGCCTTTTGACTTGTCCCCAACGATGAGCGCGCCATTAGCCGCATCGCCAGCAGCACCGGTCAACGAAGCCTCAATGGCACCATAGTCGTCATAGTTTACGTCTTGCGGGTCTGTTTCTGCCGCAAATGCGGCAACGCCTGTCATTGCGCAGACCAATGTTAAGAGTCTCAGCTTCATGATCCCTCCCATTTGCTAACGCGCCGACGGCGCCTTGCGACCCAAAGCCTTTGTGTACCGTAGTCGACGAGTACCAGTTGTCGCAACATTAAATTCATAATAATGAATTTTTTTATTTATAACGGCAGCACTCAATCCTGAGAAACATTGTTTCGCTCTTGAATGCGCCGCGCATGATACCGTTGGAAATCTTCACCATTATCAAGCTCATATCGTTTTTCATCGACCCAGGTGAAAAGGTCTAAGGTTGTTCCCTTTGAGAACGCTCCGGGCATAACAGCGACCGCAGCATCGATGGCTGTCGCGTCCTCTGGCACCTCTTCCGGCAGAAATACGAGCGTCGGGGTGAACAGAATCCCCCATTTTCGCATCAGCGCTCTTTGCTCATTTTCTTCCCCGTCAAAGTCGATGGCCGCGGTGCTGCCATGCAAATCCAGTTGGACGACAAAGAAATTCTCTTCGATGAACGCTGCCAGGTCAGGCTGGGGGAACACCTCTTCATGCATTTTCTTGCAATAGATGCAGCCCTGCTGCTCAATGAATAACACAAGCCGTTTGTCCTCGCTTGAGGCCTCTTCGAGATCCTCTCGGAGGTCTTTGAACGTGTCGCGCATCCACGGCGTTTTATGTAAACCGTCGTCACCCAGTTCAGCGGCGGAAAGTGCCCCGCCGATCAGATAAGCGATCAATACTGTCAAAACTCGTTTCATGTCTTCCTCCCGAATTATCCAATGGCTGCCAGCCAAGGCATATGGTCGAGCATCCATTGTGCGACGTGATTGATGGAGTTGGTTGCGATGAGGATGCCGAAGAGCAGTAGAAAGCCACCCATTGCCTTTTCGATGAGGGGCAAGTGCTTTCTGAACTGTGCCATCCATTGAATGAAGGGGCGGACCAGGAAGGCTGCCAGAACAAACGGTGCGGTCATTCCAACCCCGTAGACGAATAAAAGCACCGCTCCACGCCAGGCCGTTTCGGTTCCGGCCGCTGTAAACAGGATCGCGGCGAGCACCGGCCCAACACAGGGTGTCCAGCCAAAAGCAAACGCCAATCCAAGAACATATGCCCCAACAAGGCTTACATTTGATGTATCACCAACATCCGCTCGAAATTGGCGATACAGGAAGCCGATGCGGATAATCCCCAAGAAATGCATGCCCATCACAATGATGATGGCCGCAGCGATCCAACGCAGGATGTCAAAATACTCTCGTACCAGCTGTCCGAATATCGAAGCCGTCGCACCCAGCGCCATGAAGATCGTTATGATCCCGGCTGCAAATGCTATCGCAGAAAGCGTTGCCTTGCGACGAACGCCGCCGGGAATTGTAGAACCCGCAGATATCTGATCAATTCCAACGCCGGCCAGATAGCTAAGATAAAACGGCACGATAGGTAGGATGCAGGGCGACAAGAAAGACAGAAGTCCTGCGACCAAAGCTCCTGCAAATGTAATGTCGAGCATGGTCAAACCTGTCCTGGCACGCTATCATTCACATATTCAAAATAGTAAAGATATACCGCTGCGGTCAATCGGAGCTTAAGATGCGCCACCTAATTCCACTATTGCTTGCAATCGCGTTTCTTGTTTCTCCCGTGATTTCACGGGCAGAAATGACTCTTCTGATGGCCGAAGAAGATGGGTGTATGTGGTGCGCACGTTGGGACACAGACATCTCGGAGATCTACCCCAAGACACCGGAAGGACATGCTGCTCCACTTCAACGCATCGATATCCACGCAGCTCTGCCTGATGGCATCGCATTGGAGCGGCCTCTCTACTACACGCCAACCTTTGTTCTGCTGGACGATGGCCAAGAGGTCGGCCGGATCGAAGGCTATCCCGGCGAGGATTTTTTCTGGGGATTGCTGGGCGTTTTGCTGCGTGACGCGGGGGTACCGATTGAGACCTCTGGATAAACTGTGGCGCATTACATAAACTGTTATGAATGCGTGAAGCTATGAAAGCGAGGCGATCTTGTTGGACAAATCTTCGAAACTGCCTGTGTTCTCCCCGGACATGTGCGCCGAAGACATGGACAGAATGATGGAAAATGCTGAGACGGCGTCAAGTTTCCTTAAGGCAATCAGCCATGAAGGACGCTTGATGATCTTGTGCTATCTGTCCTCGGGTGAAAAATCTGTCACGCAGATGGAAGAAATGCTCTCGGCACGCCAGGCCGCCGTGTCTCAGCAACTGTCTCGCTTACGTTTTGAGGGCTTGGTCAAAACACGACGCGAGGGGAAAACGATCTTTTACAGATTGGCGGATGATCGATCGACACAGATCCTGGAAGTTGTTTACGATCTATTCTGCAGGGAGAAGTAGAAGCCGCCAAAACACCCGCCAGCTTTGGGAGGAGACTGGCAATGTTTGAAGCATTGGGAGACGCCAACACCGTCGCCCTGATCGGTTTGATCGGTGGCATTGTGTTGGGCTTGGCCGCACGCATTGGCCGTTTTTGCACGTTGGGTGCAATCGAAGACTACCTTTACGCAGATGATGACCGGCGGCTGCGTATGTGGGCAATTGCGATTGGCGTAGCAATTGTCGGCAGCCACTTAGCTATGGCTTTAGGTTGGCTGGACCCTCTAGGAACAAGGTATCTTGCACAGACCTGGAACCCACTTGGGTCGATAATAGGTGGTCTCATGTTCGGTTACGGAATGGCCATCAGCGGAAACTGTGGCTATGGCGCGCTGGCAAGGCTTGGAGGCGGCGACCTTCGATCATTCGTCATCGTTTTGATTATGGGTCTTTCTGCTTACGTTGTCATGTCCGGGCCCCTTGCATATTTGCGCGTATGGGTCTTCCCCGAGGAAATGGATCTTGAAGGCCCTCAGAGCATTAGCTTCCTTGCCGAACAACTGACCTCTATCCCAGCTTGGCTCATTGGCGCTGTCATCGGCATTGCGTTGGTGATTTTCGCCTTGGCAAACCGGCGTTTCCGCCGCGCTCCCGCACAGGTATTTTGGGGATCGGTAGTTGGGCTGGCGATCGTATCAGGGTGGCTTGGCACGAATTGGGTTGCGACGCACGGTTTCGATGGTGAACCGGTTCAAACCCATACTTTCGCTGCACCCCTTGGCGACACAATATTCTATCTCATGACAGCCTCCGGAAACACTTTGTCCTTTGCGGTCGGATCAGTCTCCGGCGTTCTCATGGGTGCATTTTTGGGGTCCTGGTCCAAAGGTCATTTCCGATGGGAAGCATGCGAGGATCCACGTGAACTAAAGCGTCAAATGCTCGGCGCGGCGATTATGGGGCCAGGCGCGATCATCGCGGTCGGTTGCAGCGTCGGACAAGGTATATCTGCCTTCTCACTATTGGCCTACAGCGCGCCTGTAACATTCGCTGCCATATTCGCCGGTGCCGCGCTTGGCTTGAAACAACTCGTGTCTGGACTGTCCTTCATAACTGAGCGTTGAGGTCACAGTTCAAACGAGAATTCACGAGTGAAGGACCGTTTCGGCGGTTCTCTTTTATTCAGAAAGCGATTGCCTTTGATGGCACATATGGGAACGAGGCGTTCATTAATCAAATACGCTCATACGTTCGCTATGCGGACCAAAGCGCTCGTTCTGATCACGTTCACAAACCAAGCTGATCTTAGTCACTCGCACGCTTCTGCAATGAGCGTTGTCCACGCATCGTTCTGGGACAAGAAAACCCTGCCGTTCAGACTGTCGACAAGATGAGACCGTTTGAGTCTGTCCATGACAGGCCCCTTAACTTCGGACAGATGTAGGCCAACACCAAGCTCTTTGAGGTGGTGATTGATCGCCTCGAGAGTTTCCAGCGCTGAGTAGTCCAGTTCGTTAACGGCGGAGAACATCAAAACAACATGTTTGACCTTAGTCCGTTCGGCAAGACGACTTAGGATCAGTTCTTCCAGAAAGCCAGCGTTTACAAAGTAAAGGCTCTCGTCGATGCGCAGCGTCAACACCGTAGGTGCGGTTTCGACATCGTGGCGCAGGACATTTCGAAAGTGCTCTGTCCCTGGCACGCGGCCCACTTCCGCAACATGCGGTCGAGACGTCTTGTACAAATGCAAAAGCATTGAAATCGCCACTCCAGACGCGACGCCGACTTCGACACCCAGACCGAGCGTCAGCAAAACCGTTGAAGATACCGCGATGAAGTCCGCACGGGAATAGTCCCATGTTCTGCGTAATATTGAAAAATCCACGAGGCTCAGAACCGCCACAATGATTGTGGCGGCCAACGTAGCGTTTGGCAGAAAGTACACCAATGGTGTCAACGCCAAGGCGGCGATCGCGAGGCCAAGCGCAGTATAGGCGCCAGCAGCTGGAGTTTCAGCGCCAGCATCGAAATTGACGACTGATCGCGCAAATCCCCCCGTGACCGGGTAGCCTCCGGTGAACGCTGCGCCTATGTTGGCGGCGCCCAGTCCAATAAGTTCCTGGTCCGGATCAATCCGTTGACGTTTCTTGGCTGCCAAAGTTTGCGCGACTGAGACGGATTCGACAAAGCCAATCACTGAAATTAGAATTGCCGGAACCAACAGCGCTGCAAGCAAGTCGGGCGCAAAGACTGGCAATGTAAGCGGCGGCAGGCTTTGCGGGACTTCCCCAACGATTTTCACACCCATTTCGACAAGATCAAGTGCCCAAACCGTAACCGTAGTGGCAACTACGGCGGCAACAGGTCCCGCCTTCGTTAGAATATCGGCAAGCGCCGCCGGAGCACCCAACCTTAATAATCCGGGTTTTAACCATCGGCGGGCCCAAAAAAGGAAGGCCGTCGCACTGAGGCCGATTACGAGCGTAACCCAATTCACCTCGTGCAAGTGCGCTGCAATCGATGCGACGATCTCGAGCAATGTATGTCCGTGCGCATTTACACCCAAAATGTGCTTGAGTTGGCTGGCCGCAATCAAGATCCCAGATGCTGTGATAAACCCGGCGATCACCGGGTGGCTCAAAAAATTAGCCAGGAAGCCCAGCCGCAAGAACCCCAAAAGCAACAGGAAACTGCCAGAAAGAAATGCGAGGGTCAGTGCCGCAACCGCGTAACCTGCCGTGCCTTGTTCAGCAACCTGACCGACAGCCGACGCTGTTAATAGTGAGACAACGGCAACCGGGCCAACCGCTAAGGCGCGACTGGTTCCAAATATTGCGTAAAGAAGAATTGGCGCGATGGATGCATACAGCCCCGCTTCTGGAGGCAATCCAGCCAGGAGCGCGTAGGCCAAGGATTGGGGTATCAGCATGATGGTGACGATCACCGCCGCCATCAGATCGTTAGAAAGCTCTACCCGTCCATAGCTGCGAGCCCAACTCAGAACCGGCAGATATTGCGCCGTCCGCATCTTTACCTCCCGCTACGCCGCAGTGTCTCGTCGTGCGTGCCACAGCATTGCAGCGCGCTGACCGCTTCGGCAGTAGCCAAGGACAGGCTCGGACAGTTCTGCCAACGCCTCAGAAAATGCAATGTGGTTCGCTTCTGTTGCGCCGGAGGGTTTAACCGGCACATAGCGAGATTGCAGACCTTGCGCCTTGGCGCATTCTTGGATCTGGCCAAAAGTAGGCTGCTCCTTTTGTTCGCCGTCAGGACGCACACAAATTAGCGAGCGAAATCCAAGCGTTTTGACTTCCGCCAAGTCATCGGTCTTCAATTGACCGCAAGTACTGAAGTCGTTGGAAATTTGGGTGATTTCCATCTCTCTCATCCTTTCAAAATCAGAGTTTGTTGACCGGAACCTTGAGCATGGGGTTGCCGTCCACGTCCGTTGGCACTTCACCCGCGCGCATATTTACTTGAAGTGATGGGATGATCAGCTTCGGCATTGCCAGCAGAGCATCTCGTTCTACTCGGAACTTGACGAACTCTTCTTTTGATTTGCCACCACCAACGTGGATATTGTGGGCTTTCTCATTGCCGACAGTTGTTTCCCAGGCGATGTCGCGCCCGTTTGGTCCATAGTCATGGCACATGAAAAGTCGTGTTTCGTCCGGCAGGCTCAGGACTCTTTGAATGCTATCGTAAAGCGTTGCTGCATCGCCGCCGGGAAAATCTGCGCGCGCTGATCCCCCATCCGGCATGAACAAAGTATCGCCCACAAAAGCCGCATCTCCTGCGACATGTACCATGCAAGCCGGCGTATGGCCGGGGGTGTACATTGTGAACACCTGCATATTGCCAACCGTGTACGTATCGCCGTCTTCGAAAAGCTGATCGAACTGGCTGCCATCACGCTGGAACTCGGTACCTTCATTGAAGACCTTCCCAAACGTGTCCTGCACGATCATGATTTTTGAACCAATGCCGATTTTTCCCCCAAGCTTTTGTTGGATATACGGCGCTGCACTCAAATGATCGGCGTGAACATGGGTCTCAATGATCCATTCCAAATTCAGATCTTGGCTTACGATTTGGTGGACGAGCTCGTCTGCGTGATCGTGAGTGATGCGCCCCGCCGCGTAGTCAATGTCCATTACGCTATCGACAATGGCACATGAGTTCGAGGTGGGATCCTTCACAATATAGCTGATGGTGTTCGTCGCCTCATCGAAGAAAGCCTGAACGTCCGGCTTGATGTTCATGTTCACGGGATACGTCATCTGATTGTACTCCAGGGAGGTTCAGGGAAATCGGTGACTACGCCGCCGACTGAACAGGACGCGCGAAAAGGAGCCTGCGCAGTACAAACCCGGCAAGAACGGCAACCAGAAAGAGAACAACTTCCCAACGCCCGGTACCAAGTGCCGGTATTGCAGCGCCGGGGCAGAAGCCTGCAATTCCCCAACCGATGCCGAAGAGAGCCGAACCACCAACCAATCGCTTGTCTACGGCCGTCGCGTTTGGGATCTGAAAACGCCCACCAAAGAGCGGCGTTGTTTGCCGCCAGGCAAGTCTGTAGCCGAAGAACGTGACCATGAGCGCACCACCCATAACAAAGGCGAGGCTAGGATCCCACGTCCCGGCAATATCGAAGAAATTCAAAACTTTGGCCGGATCCATCATGCCCGAAACAGCGATACCAACGCCAAAGATCAGGCCGGTAAACAAAGCAAACACAAGTTTCATTGCTTTATACTCCAAAGACGTGACGGATCAGGAAGACTGTGATTGCACCTGTGACCATGAAGGTCGGCACTGCCACCAAAGAGCGAACAGACAGCCGAGATAGTCCGCAAACACCATGCCCTGACGTGCAGCCAGATCCGAGACTGGCGCCAAGACCGACGATCACACCGCCGATCACGATCATAATCGGGCTGACAGGTACTGTAAGTTCAGGCATTGCACCGGTCGCAGCGTAGATCAGGCCCGGTGCGAGCATCATTCCCACAACCAAGGCTGTTCGCCAGGCGAATTCCTCGTGGTTTTCTGGGAATGCCAAGCCAGACAATATGCCCGTTGCACCCATGATCCGTCCCAGTCCGAGCATCAAAAGCACGGATCCAAGTCCAATTGCGAGCCCCCCTCCAAATGAGGCGATCGGCGTAAACACGGTTTCCATCAGGCGTCTCCGGTTGTTCATGTTGCAACCTGATTACCGGTCGGCACCTCACTCTTCAGTGACAATGTCACTTAACGCAAAGAATTCATGCGCTGTTCGCCAAACGCTCCAGTTGAGGTTTGTTCCGGAGGGTGATCCGCCCCCTCGTCTGAAGGATAAGTCCTCGCTTCTGAAAATCATTCAGTATGCGTGAAACGACCTCACGCGCTGTCCCTAACTCGTTTGCTAAAGCCTGATGCGTCGCCTGGATTTCGGAATGGCCTTCTCCTAGCGCCAAAAGGCGCTCTGCCAGTCGAACATCCATTCTGCCAAAGGCGACATCGTCTACTACGCGCAAAAGATCAATCAACCGACGAGAATAAGCCGAGAAAACGAAACCGCGAAAACTGTCTTCTTCAGCAGCCAGCCTATCAAATGAAGTTTTAGGTAATGTGATAGCAGTGACGTCAGTCTCCGCAATACCCTCAGCATTATAAGCTTCCTCGGACAGCATGCAGGCGGTGGTCAGCACGCAGCTCTCTCCAGCTTCAACGCGATACAGCACGATTTCTCGCCCGGCATCAGAACTTTGAGAGACGCGTATGCGGCCGGCATGCAAAAACATCAGACTGTCCGGGATGTTGTCGGGTCCAAAAACTTGCTGACCCTGCTTGTATGAAACCACGCGTGCTTCATGTAGAAGCTTATCCCTGACCCGCCGAGGTAGATTTCTGGTGCCAAGAAAGCTTTCGGTCCAATCTCCGACAGTTGTCTTCAATTTATGTCCTATGCGCTGTGCGTTCGGTTCACTGGTTCCCCAAAAAGATGCGGTGGCACGCGATCTGGATCAATGGCTCTCTTCGTTTTTCTAACCAGCTAGATCCGAGCATCGCCCAACATTGACCCGCCCGACTTGCCATTAACGCACGGTTCAGCGCTTTGGCCGCTTCGGACTCAAGGAAGTCATCTGAGTTTTTCATTCAGATGACGGTTTGGGAGCGGATAGCGGTCATTGTTGGTAGTCATTCCGAGGGAATTCGCCTGAAGGTCTGTATTAAACGGCAGCGGACTTTCGCTGAATTCTGCTGAACGGCAGAGTTGCGGACAAAGCGGCCGCTGCCATTTCAGCAAATTACCAATGGGTGCAATCATTCAGGACGCTAGAACGTAACTCTAAACCTGACGCTTGCTGTCAGGACGTCGTCAAGTGCAGTTGTTGCCGCCGGATTCTTAACCCATTGAATTGACGGAGTGATGACAAAATTCTGAACCAAGGTCAGGCGGTAAAAGGCTTCTGTAGTGATTTGCTCCCGCAATGCCGGGTCTGATGGGTCACCCCAACTTACTCCTATGCCAAGCACATCACTTGCCGCACGGTGTTTGGTATCGAAAGCGATACCCAATCCGGCAGTCACATCCGTTTTCATGATTGATCCGTTGCCGTCGGAATGCCCTGCAATGAAAAACGGGAACCACTTGTCGTCGTATAGGCGGCTCGCAAGGAATGTAACGCCTTTGGATTCCGGTACGCCTTTCGCCACCAATGCGTCTTGATGCCAGAGTTGAAGACGGACCACATCCCACCGACGTCTGTCACGAGTGGTAGGCCAGTAGCGAAACTCAATAGATTTGTAGAACTCGCCTTCTTTTATTGTATCGAACGGGTTTCCTGCTGTCTTAGCATTTGCGTCGTGAATGCCAGCGACCACACCGAAGTTAGGAGTAAACTCGTATGCAACTCCACCGCCTATTCCCCGGCCCGGTGATGGCTTGGTCAGGCTGCTCTGCAACGCAAGGTTTTGAAAACCACGTAAGCTCGATGAAAGAGCATGACCATTGTACCAAGACAAGGCGCTTATTTTTCCAAACACAAACCGAAATTGTCCATTCAACAGAGATTGACGCCAAGCCAATTCAGTGAGTGCAAATCCAAAATCACTGAACCCTCCCGAAGGGGTCAAGCCTCCATACTGTGACGCCAAACTCGTTGGTGGAATTGTTGTACCCAACGTGGTTCGTTCTTCTAGTCGAAAAGTCAGCAGGCCCGGATTATTCGTTCCTCTTCCAGCAAGTTCCCAAGACCCCTGCAATTGAAGACGCGCTGCGGCTGCATCCTTTTCCCCAAGCGTCCTGTTTAACTCTTGGCGTAGGGACTGATAGCTGAATTGTAATTTTAGGCCGTATTCATCGTTAAGTCGTTTTTTCCAAGAAAACCAAGGAGAAAAGAACTCTTCCACTCTTGGGAAGTTAAGAACCCCATCAACTCGCTGATCATCGATTGCCAGGTCTTCAGTTACACTGTCACCAGTTTCCAGATCCGCCGAAGGTCCGTACCCTGACAGAGTGTTGGATTGACTATTTGATGCTCCTTGCGCAAGGGAAGAACTGCTCCAGCAACTTAGAAGAACAATTCCAAGTGCGCAGGTTGTTAAAAGTGACAGCGCGCGCAATGCAGCCGGGGCACTCATTGTGAGCTTTTGTCAAACAAAGTGTAGTACTGGTGAAGATCGTCACCAACCATCTGAACAGGTGCATCCGTACTTGCTTCGACGATAACACTCTTGTCGGGAGTAGTGATCTCGAAACTCCAACCCTCCGCCGGAGTCAATTGATCAGCAAGATTTCCGGGATCGCCATTCTGCACCTTTGCCCCATATGCGTTTAAGACATAGGTATTGCCCTTGTTGTCGACCAACTCATACATTGGCTTACCGGCTTCGAAGACCATGGTCTGCTTCTTGGAACTCGTGAAACCAACGTAAGGGTCAGACCCTTCTCCAGCTCCGAGAGCTGATATCGGCAGGGTGGCTGCGTACCGCGCATCTATTCCGCCAAATGACTTCGTATCGCCAAGTTGAAGGGTTTGTTCGTCCATCGCCCAAAACTTTGGACCGTTCAGTTGAGCATTCTTGGCGTCATTCTCTTTGGCGAGAGCAGTGATATCTAGCGACTCCCATTTGTCTTCTGAACAATCACTTGACCCTGTTGTATTATAGATCACCACCCGATCATCGTAGATCAAAAGAAATTCACAATACCGCATTCCACGAATGTCTTTGATAGTGAAATCTTCCAAAGCTTGTTCGGCGCTGGCGTAACTCGCGAAGGTTGTGATAAAAAGAGCTACTGCCATAACAGGCTTGATAAGCGGTTCAAACAGGCGACTTTGATAGCTGAAAAACATATCTTTACACTCCTTCTGCCGTCACTAAGACCAGCAAACATTAGCATTTTTGAATGCAGAGAGGCTTGATATCGATCAATAGGTTCAAAGAGCGAAGATTGAGCCAGTCGTTTGAACCCACCCGGATACTTTCACTCGTACGCTATTAAATACGTCAGTTATGGCTCGGAGTGGCCGTTCGCGGCACCAGGCCTGAATGACAGCTCTGCGGACGATTCTGATATTCGTTGCCAAGCAGAACTGCTTGAGCGTTTAAACAATTTCTCCACAAACAATGACACCTAAGTTGCGAGCAATTTTGAACGGCATGAAAATTTGGAAAAGCGCGGTCACTGGGTCTTATTGATTCAGATCAACGCCATAACTCTCATTCACATCAGAATGCTGGAATACAAATTCGGGCCTTCGCGTTTAAGAGGATCTTGCAGCCAGTGATTTTTGGGAGGGTACTATGCAACGGCTACCTGCACGGAAGACCGCATTATTAAGTTCAGCACTTATTTTAGCGGCACCGATGGCAGCGCATTCCAGCGACTGGAACTTCGAGGCCACTATTTATCTGTTCATGCCAGAGACCGAGACATCGCTGGATACTCCACGAGGCAACATCGATGCCACGCTCAGTTTTTCGGATGCGCTAAGCAATTTGGACCTTGCATTTATGGGTACAATTGCTGCTAGCAATGGGCGGTGGAGCTTGCTAGCTGACTACAACTATACCGACATTTCTTTTGGAGATGACACACCTGGACCAGCGTTTTCCGGGTTGGACACATCACTCAAGACGCAGTTTTTGAGTGGCTATGTTGGCTACCGTGTCTATGAAGATCCATCCGTACAGGTAGACGTTGCAGGAGGTTTCCGGTGGTTTAGTACAGAAACCCAGTTCACACTGTCACCCGGAGCGTTGCCCGGGCGTACAACTTCTGTGGACGCAGACTGGACTGACCCTGTTGTCGGAGCCCGTGCTCGGTTTAAATTCTCAGACAGGTGGACCGGCACGGCGTTTTTAGATTATGGCGGATTCAGCAGCGACAGCGAGACTTGGCAAGTATTGTTGACCGCGGATTACTCGATAAACGAAAGATGGATGATTAGAGGCGGATTTCGCTACATCACGTTCGATCACGAGATCAACGGCAACGACTTTACTTTCAGTCAGTCGGGGCCGGTTATCGGTGCGACGTACCGCTTTTGATTAGCACCCGAAGAACTGTGTGCAATTGTGCGTGCATGACACGGATGCGATAGCGCAACACGAAGCAATGGATTTGCAAAGATTGCTGTTTCCGCGGAAGCTTGAGACAGACAGTTCTTGTTTGGGCCAGTAGCAACTATTCCCTCGATTACGCTGGATGTCCACTTTGTAGACGATACTATCATTTGTGCGGCAGGGCCCATAGTTTACTATGCAATACTAAACCCGAGTACTTCTAACGGGTGACATTCAAACAAATGATGGCCTCTTGGCGACGCCACTCACTCTACGTCACCAAGAGGCGAACCAGACAAATCTGGCAAATGCGTGAGCAACAGAGGTAATACAAATTTGCCACGCGTTCGAATACTTGAATCCAAGATACAACAATTCAAGGATTTTACGCGCGGGAAGAATATTTTTATCGCGCGGACTATGCTTGCGTGAGTATTAGATCTCTCAGTCCTACTTTTGAAGGTAGGGGCTTGCTATGCAGGTAGTTGGTTACCAATTGGGACAACACTGTTGTGCAGCAGTGGCCACACCAATCAGGTTGACTTCGCTTGCCCAAATACGCGTTGCAGATAGTCTGGGCAGTCCCATGACCAGACTATGGCTCGCGCTGTCTGTCATCCCAGATCATGACGGCGCGGGTATTTGGATCACCACCACGTTTTGCCTTGCCTTTAGCGCGCGAACACTTGGACACCAAGTGGCTGCAAAGCAGAATTCAGTGGTTTCTAAGTCGCGCACAGCAGCCACCTAAAAACCAGCTTAAATGCCCTCTTAATCAGACGGCTCGATTGCAGGAAAGGACCAATTTCCGTTCAAGATCTCTTCACGAGGTTCATATAGCCGAACAGTGTAGTTCCAGCCTGGCGTGATCGGTATGCAATTCGCGCGCCCATCTTCGCACGCGCCGAAATTGATGGTAATGCTGCCGTCGGTATTGGCTTCTGCTGTAACGTTGTTGAGACTGTTTCGACCGAGATCGTTTGCTTCCAGATATCCGTCGGCGTTGTAGACCGTAATCGACCAGAACGCGTCAACCGGGACTTCATTCACCGTCACCGAATGTGGTGTTTCGCCATCATTTGCATCGACGCTGTCGATTTCATAGAGCGCAGCCGTTCGCGGCAGTCCGCCCCAGCCGGCAGCGGCTCCAACCAAATGATCGATGGGCCTGGTCTCTTCCTCAGTGCCAAACGAGTAGAAGCTGCTGAATCCCAGCTCGGCAAGGTTGCTTAAGGCAATGCGTGCCTGTGCCAGATCATTCAGATCCCAATCCGGCGCTTCGAACGGACCTGCCCCGCCTCCAGTCACGATAAGACTGTCCTGAGCGGCATGTGTCGCTATCACGTCGTCAGGATCGTTGGCGTCCATGAATATCCGTACAGTCACATAGGCAAAACGAGAACCAACGTTTTCCTCGGTCAGGTTGTAGGTCCCAGGCGCGGTTTCGACGAACATGTAGTGATCCTGATTGATCACATGCATCGAGATGTATCGCTCGCCCAGATCAGGCAGAGTGAATTCAACCGGATCGGATAGGTCCAAGACGATCCCGGAGTAGAGTGTGTCCTGGTTCATCCGGATAACCGGTTGATTGTCAGGGGTTGTCGGTTTGCGAACGTGGATCAATTCCCCAACACCCGCATCAAAAGCGGCCATGTTGGCACGGAACATATGATCCGTCTCCGCCCGGACAAAGTTGCCCAGCGTCACTGGTTCGGCAACAGCCAGAGATGGGGCCAGCAGTGCAATCGGAAACAATTTCTTCAACATCATTGGCCTCCTTCTCAGTTCACATGTTGCGCGGTGGGAAATGTCCAGCTTCCATCTAGGACCTCCTGACGGGGGCGATACAAGCGCACCACGTAGTTCCAGCCTTCGGTGATGGGCAAGCAATTCACCCGCCCGTCGTCGCAGGCTCCAAGATGGATGGTCATACTTCCGTCAGCATTCTGCGCGCCGGTGACGGAGTTGATGCTGTAGGAGTTCAGAGTGTTCGGTTCATAGAAGCCTTCGGCATTATACATGCTTACCGACCAGAAAGCGTCCACCGGTACGTTCTGCGGCACCTCGATCTTGTACGCGCCGACGGGCAGACCTGGGAAAAACGCGGGGTAGAACGCTTCCTTTTCCGGCAGCCCGCCCCAACCGGCAATCGTGCCGAGCATGTGACGTATGGGGTGGACGTCTTCTCGTTTACCGAACATGCGTGAGCTGTCTGGTACGAACCCGAGGGCACCGAGCGGCAGCAGCTGTTCGACTACCGCCTCAAAAGCTTCGTCATCGTAGTTCGGGGCCACGAACGGGTTCGATGCGTTGGCCTCAATTGTTATTGTGTCCTGGATCATATTGACGGCCGCCACGTCCTCTGGATCTGCGGCATCGACCAGCACGCGAAGATACACAATCACGTACGGGGTGTCGAACGTTTCCATGTCGAGGGTATAGGTGCCGCCACCGAAGAACACCTCGTTTATAAAGTGGTCCTGATTGACGACCATAGCCGTCATGTACCGATCCGCAGCTTCGGGAAGGATCAAGGTCGCGCCCTCGCTGATATCGACAACCGCGGTGCTATAAAGTGTGTCGCGATTCATCCGGATCGTCGGTTGGTTTTCGACGGGGGTCGGTTCCCGGAAATGGTAGAACCGATTGATGCCACCCGCGAGCGAGACATATTTTTGAAACTCAAGGTCTGTGGCCGCCCGGATGAAATTGTCCGCGGTGATCGACACTTCCACGCTCTCGATCAGACCCTCAAGGGTATTGGTCGTCGTTTGCGCTTGCCCGTTTGTTCCGACAATTATTGCCAAAGCCAAGGCAATTTGACTTACTCGCATCGCGATTTTCCCCCACATCCCAATAGCAAGCCAATATGCGCGTTTGACCTCAGAATTCTTTGACCTGCGTCAAGCTTTACGCCCCAAGAACACGCCGTTGGATTCGATATGCAAATTCTTTGGATTACTTAGCGAAGCCGGAGTGAGAAATGTCATTTCCTGCTGTTTGACGTATGTCGGCAGAGGGTTTCTGGGGAAAATTCGCTCTGGTCTCATTCCGATCATTGGTTGGATTTTGTCCAAACGGTCACCTCTCGAGGACAGACTGGACGAACATCCAATATCAAATATCAGCGTCCCGGCGCATACCAAATCGGAGAGGTATAAGCTCGCTCTTGGTGGACCATCACAGCGTCTTCAGGCAACTCGAGGTTGCCATAGAAAGCTTCATCATAAGCTAGCCATGTCGGCGTCGGGATTTCTAAAACGCGGACGTAGTAATAGACACGATGAGTTGGGTCGAACTCAGGATCCACCCAATGAGCACCAAGAGCAGCGGAACCAATGGTGTTTGTATAGTCCGCGCCGCTAACAGTGTTCCCTACGGGTGGAAGAATGCCGTCAGCGTTGGGCGCCCGGTCTCCAGCCCAAGCGGCGTCGAAAACCTTCGTCTGGGGTTCGCCATTCGCATCGACCCAACCCTTAACGATTTGAATGCGGTCCAGGTTCGCCCCGTCGGGGTCGCGGAGAGCACGAACCATAAAGCTGGGTGCAGAACCTTCGGGTCCGTCAAAAAGATCAGCGCCCATAGGGACGCCACGGGCATATCCTTCGGCTGCGAAGTCGGGCCGATGAACCTCCTCTGGTTCAAAGTCCCATCCGGCAAAAACACGCACGGTCATTCGTGGACCGGTTGTGGCATAGACTTCCTTACGCTTAAACGCATCCCAGATAGCTTCTCGAGTATTCTCTCTCGCCCAAGCAGCAGCGAGACCTGAGGCGATGGTCTCGTAGTGTTTGACCGTGATTTCGTCGCCAAGGAAATCTGGCTGGATAAGGTTCTCAGAAATGCGGTCTTCAATTGCGCTTGGCTCTGCCATCGACGCCTTGCCGAAATAGTTGTCTTCCCGTGCCGTCGCGAGCGACGTGTGACTGTCTGTCGAACCAATCATGCCGAACTTGAACGGGTTAACGCCGATCTCTTCCTCGTATTTCAATCCCCTCGCCAAAGCGTCCCGGGCATATTCGCGCGGCAGCATCTCCGGTGTCTTGAGTTCGGTCCCAAAGTTCCCGCGATCCCAAGTACCGTAACCGGCGAATTCGTCATTAGGTGAGAGCATGGGATGCGCCTCACCATCACCCTTGATCTGAGTGACCTCGTACAGCGGTTCCCACCGCATTCGCCTTTCAGCGTAGGCAGCATCCAAGGGTTCGCCATTTGCACGCGCGTCGTCGAACATCAGGCCGTTAGAGAGGTTCCCGTTGTGTGGAAAGGCCATGACCTTCCCACCCGTCCGCGCCTCGTACGCCTCCATCCAGTCCCACAGGTCCTCGGGATCCGAGCTGTCATAGTTGGAGAATGGGACAATGTCCGCGACCTTGTCGGCACCGTCACGGAACATAACGACCCGGTGGAGGTTGTTTGCATTGGTAACTGACGTCCACTCAAAGCCATTCAAGGCCGTGAATACACCGGGCTCGTTGTAGTACTCGGCGGTGTCGACAATACGGTTGTAAAATGTCCGCGTAAGGTCGTCGTCATCCAAAGGATCCGTGTTCACCATCATAGACTCGCCCCAAAGCACGTAGGCTGACAATGGATCGCCCGCCTTCACCAGATCATGGACCTGACGACCCCACGAGTTGGCTAAAAGCTGTGGATTCGACTCCGAAATCATGGGAGCCAAACCAAGATTTTCGGCGTGGTCAGCTACAACGAGAAAGTCGAGTGGTCGCACGAGTTGAGCGTAATCGCCAAGCGAAGCTCGAACCTTTTCGCCACGAGCGAAGCGGAACGCTTCATCTGGCCCAAGCGCATTGCCGACCATTCCTGCATCCGTTGAATAGGACGTGTGCAGGTGGGTGTCTCCCCAGAATACCCGGTTGGGAAAGGACTGGTCGACAAATGGCGAATAATGTTGCGCTCCAAGCCTTACGCCCTCCGGATCAATCGCCACATCACCCACATAGGACTGGGCCAACCCTGCTCCGGTCATTAGGGCAGTCAAACTCACTCCAGCAAGCACTAGTCTCATCAAAGCCTCCCGTTACGCCGCGACATCTGATCGAGGGTAACATATTACTGGGTTATTAGTTTGACTTGGATCACGAAAAGATTGCCCTGGTGAGATTGGTTGCAACTTGGGTGAGCGGGATTGGCCGAGTTGGCAGGGGTCGCAGCGCCAAAGGCCAGTTATGAAATGGTGTTGGGTGTCGTCAAAGAGCCGATAGCGTCATTTGGAGGCAAATCGGTTGAACTACTGGCTGTAAAAGCAGGGAGAAGTCACTCTATCGTTGTCTTGTTTGACCCTCAGCGACCAGTGTCCGCAATTGAAGTAGACACTCTTTCGGATGAACTGGAGCAGAGTCTGCGACAGAAACTTAAACACGCGAACATATTGACTGTGGTAACTTCTTCGAGCGGAGATTCAGAAACGCATTAGAGATTTGATCCTCGCTTTTAAGGTTTGCCCAATTCCGCATTGGCTGTTGTGAAGGTCAGCTTTGGGCTGCGACAAGCCAATCATGCAAACCGCAGAGTACGGCGGCTTCGAGCCCATGCTGGTCATTGGACGGCGTGCGGCGAAGGTCCGCTTTTTTCATATTTCCCAAATCTCGCCTCCAAATGTGCGTTTTGAGAGTGGGCATTCACGGGGGCGCGCAATATTCAGACATGGAAAATTTGGTCATCACGGCACATGTGAGCATGATCAATCTTGGGAACGCAGTTCACAGGCCGAAGCCTCGATGAAGCCTAGTGCGTCAACGATGACCATGAAGGCGTAGCCCTGAGTTTCGGTGCTCTCTTTCAGTTTTACCATGATTGTGCGCCTAGGACCGCAGTAGGCATAAGATCGACGCTAAAGGAACTTGCCTTGAAGAACGACATTGCATTTGTCCGGCTCACGGAAATTGAACCAAGTGAGATTGTAGCGCACATGTCTGACCCTCGGGTAGCAGAACACATGCCGCTTTTGACATTCGCGTGGGATCTTAAGGTCGCGGTCGGTTTCGTCTCGAAGAAGGAGGAATATTGGGCGCGCGACGGTCTTGGGCATTGGGCGTTTGTTGTCGATGGCAGGTACGTCGGGTGGGGTGGCTTTCAGAAAGAAGGCAACGAGTGGGACTTCGGTCTCGTCCTACGACCGGAGGCGTTCGGACTGGGCCGCCGCATCACAAGGAAAGCCATTGAATTTGCTATCGCTGACGACCGAATTCCTTTCGTGACGTTTCTGTTGCCGCCGTCTCGCAAAAACCTGGGCGCGCTTCGCAGGCTTTGCGCGAGGCAGATTGACGAGGTCAAGTATGATGGGGAAACCTTCCTTAAATTCCGTCTTGAGACAGAATGACCACGGCGTTCGACGTCTGGGCATCAAGTGGGACACTCACCTTTCAACCTGACGGGACGCAAGCGGACGGCGGGTGCCAATTATTGCGCTTTTCGCATGGCATCGGACAGGCCGCGCGCGAGCAAATCGAAGACGATCCTTATGCGGCGGCTGGTCTGTAACTCTCGGTGGGTCACAAGCCAGATGGGGAACTGCAGCGACGGAAACTCGGGCAGAACTTTCTCGATCCCGGGTTCTTCGTCACCGAGAAGTTCGGGCTGCATCGACACGCCGTAACCCGTTTTCACAAGCTCCCATGCAACCACGCCACTTTCGCTGGACATAACGAAACGGTCAGCGTGAACAGGAATGCCCATGTTGTGCAAAGGCGCCAAAAGCCGTTCAGGATCGGCATTGCCCACGAAGTCATACGCAGCCACATCCCGCGGCGTTTTGGGGCGGCCCATCCGATCGAGGTAGGATGTCGCGGCATATAGATTTGCCCGAAAGTCACCAACGTGTCTCGCTATCAAGTCCGGTTGCTCTGGCCGCACATGGCGGATCGCGATATCGGCCTCTCTTTGAGTGAGGTTCTGTATGTCGCGCGACGCAACGATCCTCACTCTGATGCCGGGCGCCGTTTGGCGCAGTGGCACCAGAAGACCTGGCAGCATTGATGCAGAAAACAGGTCTGTCGCGGTCACAGTGACTTCTCCGGTGACTTCCTGCGATTTGCCCTCCGCCACCATGGAGATCAGCGTCGCCGCTTCGCCCATGGCCTGGACGTGATCGAGAAGATCACGACCGGACTCCGTCAGCTTCGGCCCGCGCACGCTCCGCTCCACGAGCGTGACACCAAGTCTCGCCTCAAGCTCGGTGATCTGCCTGCCAATCGTTGGCTGGGTCGTCTTCAGAACCCGAGCTGCACCGCTGAACGAGCCTTCCTCGACGGTGGCTAGAAA
This sequence comes from Ruegeria sp. HKCCD4884, assembly GCF_013110855.1. Taxonomy (NCBI): domain Bacteria; kingdom Pseudomonadati; phylum Pseudomonadota; class Alphaproteobacteria; order Rhodobacterales; family Roseobacteraceae; genus Ruegeria; species Ruegeria sp. HKCCD4884. The sequence continues at coordinate 11,241 of NZ_WVRJ01000019.1, read as the reverse complement.
GGCCCGCACTTGGTTCCAGTCAAAGGAGATCGCATCCCAGTTCATGCATGGGCGTATATCAAATGTAAAAATCCAGACAATTCATAGTTTCTCAATGCACAGCTAAGTGAGCGTCAGTCAAGGAGACGCTCACCATGCAAACCGCAACGTTACACACAGAGACAGGGAAATTCTGGGACAGGATCGCCCCGAAATACGCAAAGAAACCCGTCGCCGATCCGGCTGCCTATGAAGAAAAACTCGACCGCGTTCGGGCGCTCTTGCGCGCCGAGGACCGCGTTCTGGAGATCGGTTGTGGGACGGGGAGTACGGCTCTCAGCCTCGCCCCTACGGTGGCCGAGATCACAGCGACGGACATCTCACGCGGGATGATCGAGATCGCCGAGGAAAAACGCGCTGCCCCTGGCATCGAAAACGTCGAGTTCCTGCAAGCGGATGCCACCGAGGTGTTCCCGGAAGCGCCGTTTGATGTCGTCATGGCGTTCAGCTTGCTTCATCTCGTAGACGATGTGCCGGCAGTTCTTGATGCAGTCTTTGGGCAGCTCAAACCCGGCGGCTTGTTCCTGTCAAAGACTGTTTGCCTCGGAGACACGCATTATGGTTTGCGGCTCTTCGTTCGGTCGCTCGGCGCGCTTGGGTTTGCCCCGCCCGTTACGATGCTGCGCAAGGCCGATGTCAGCCAGGCGCTCATCGCGGCGGGCTTCGATCTGGTGGAGTGCGGGTACTTCGGCAAAGGCCGCCTAAATCCCTTCATCCTCGCGCAACGTCCGGCCTGATCCGGACCGTTACCAAAACCATCAAGCAAAACGAAAGTCAGAAACATGCGAAACGTAGACCTTCCCCAAAACCCGCGCACCCTGTTGTCGGCGCTTTGGGTCTTTCTCCTGATGAACATTATCTTCCGCGATATCCATCAGTTCCTCTCACCCGGCTACATGGACTGGGTTCTTGCGGGCGAGATACTCGGCCAGCAGATCACCGATGAGCTGCTGCTCTACGGTGGGTTTGCCGTGGAGGTAATGATCCTCATGGTGCTTCTGCCCCATGTCCTTCCTCGCAGAGCGCTCAGGATCGTGAACACCTTTGCCATTCTGTTCACAGCAGCCCTTGTCCTGTTCACCCCACTAATCGACCCCGACGATGTATTCTTTCTGATCATTGGTCTTGCGACACTTCTGGCAATCCTCTGGTTCGGATGGTCGCGGTTCGCTCCCCCGGTGGCGTCCATGCACCCCCCGATCACACACTCCGCCTGACCTCGCGCGTCCGGTGGTCTCGTATGGCCGCCGGCTCCCAGCCCTCAAGGAAAGTCACCCTCAAAATGCACGTCCTGACCCGAGGCGAATGGGCATTTCTCGTCGCCATTTTTGTCTACTCTTTCATCCCGTCCGTGGTCGGCTTGTTGCGCATTCCCGAGCTTCTCGGCGGCCCGATGCTTATGCCTTCAAACCCGCGCGCCGTCACCGAGCCGGTGCCGATCATCCTGCACATCCTCGGCAGTGCCGTCTTCTGCCTTTTGGGTGCGCTGCAATTCCTGCCCAGCTTGCGCAAAATGCGCCCCCATCTTCACCGCAGACTAGGTTGGTTTGTCGCGGTCGGAGGGGGGATCAGCGCGCTCACCGGGCTTTGGATGACGATTGGGTACGCGTTTCCGCAGGCGCCACAAGGTCCACTTCTTTTCTCTGCGCGGATCGTTTTCAGCCTGGGGATGCTGGGCTTCATCGTCTGGGCCGTGTTTGCCATCCGGTTCCGAAACGTTTGTCGGCACCGTGCTGCCATGCTGCGCGCATACGCTATTGGTCAGGGGGCCTCCACACAAACCGCGCTCTTCTTGTTGGTGATGGCCTTCTTTGGCACCGAGCCGCTCGGTTTTGCCCGGGATGTTCTGATGGTCGCCGCTTGGGTGATCAATATCGCGGCCGCAGAAATCCTTATCCGACGGGTGTTCGTGCCAAGGGGTGCGATCTCCAAGGCAATGTGAGCCGATGACCGGTGGCCGACCGAGCAATCAAAACCGAGCAAAACTCAATCAAAAGGAAGAATACTATGCAGAGTGAAACCGTGGAGATCGCGCAGATCCGTTTGCGACGGGGTGTGACAGAGGAGGATTTCCTTGCCGCATTCCAGCGGTTTGTTGACGGCTTTGCACGTCAGCAACCGGGTTTTCTGAAATGCAGGTTGTTGAAGAAAGAAAATGGGGAGTTCGTGAACCTCGTTCATTGGGTGACCCGTTCGGATGCTATCAACGCGTTCGATCGGGCCACTCAGAACGCCGCGTGCCTTGCCTTTTTTGAGCTTCTCGAAGTGGACGAGGCGGATGCCAGCTCCGGCGTTGAGTATCTAACGACGATACTCTCTGAACCGGCAGGTTTTCGATGACTGCTCAGCTCTCACGTCTGTCGTTTTTCTTCGGCGGGTTCTGGTGGCCCCTGTTCTTCCGGGTGGCGTTCTTCGCCTTGCTGGCCGGCGCGGCCAACCTGTTATTGGTCTCCCAGGCGCCATACGCTGCGAGCATCTCCGATCTGACCAGCGGGACCGTTTGGAGCATCGCCGTGATGCTTGCTCTTTACGTCCTGTTGCTTTCGGTGCCCTTTGTGCCCGGGGCTGAGATCGGCCTGGCGCTCCTCGTCGGTTTCGGCGCTGTCATGGCATGGCCCGTCTATGTTGCGACGGTTCTGGCACTGTCGATTGCTTTCGGCGTTGGGCGCCTTGCGTCCCAATTCCAAAACGCTCGGGTTGCTGGCGCGGCTGATCCAGCGTCAGACGCATTGGCGAGATTTGGGCAAGGCGTGGCAGGTCGCCGCTGGCTCCAACGATTGCGCCGCTTTCGATGGCTTGCCATCGCCCTGCTGATCAACATGCCCGGCAACACCGTCATCGGCGGGGGCGGCGGCATCGCGATGGCCGTGGGCTACAGCAGAGCCTTCCCCTATCTGGCATTCCTTGCATGCAGCGCCGTGGCTGTAGCGCCGGTACCAGCCATGGTTCTGCTCGCGGAGCATTTTGGGTTCGGGTTTCGCTTTGACCTGTGGCTCTGCAGTTTCACGGATACACCAACCAGAACAGCGGCAGACTGATGATGCCAAGAGTGACCTCTTGGCATCAAAGTCTCAGACCAATTCCATGAATCGCCTGATGTCCCCGGGGGAGCGCAGGTGAAAAACGGTCTTCTTGGTTTTATACTCATCCACCGCTTTTCGATACCGCGGCGTCAGTTTTTGGTGACACAGCCATATCGTGCGATAGCTCCTCACGGTGCTTTTCCACATGGGGCTGCCCTCGGGCCAGCCTTCGGGGGTTCTGAGCAACCCTTTGAAAAAGCGCTTGGTTACCCACCAAGCGTGAACAGCAAGCGGCAAATCCAAGTAAACGAGTGTATCTGCAGCCTCAAATCGCTGCCAAGCAGAGGGAACACTTCCGAAACCATCGATGATCCATGTGTCTTGTTCGAGGACTCCCGCATGGGCACTCAGATACTCCTCATGGGGAACAGGTGCGCCGCCGGGGCTATACTCGATCAAATCGAGCGTCACCAATGGCAGCCCCGTTTTCTGGGCGAGATAACGCGAAAGGGTCGATTTCCCGGCCCCGGTATTTCCAAATATAGCGACTTTTTGCATCTTGCTTCCCGACTTGATTTCAAATGGCCCTGAGAAGAAGCAGAGATAAAAAAACCGCCACTTTTTCAGGGCGGGTCCGATAAGATTTGCACAAACGACATCCCACCTCATTCAAGGAATGAAGCGAATAATCTCAACGGTTGTGGTTTGCATTTGTGACCTCATGCGTGGGTAGTGTGCGCTGCATCGGTCGTTGTCAATAGCTTTAGTCAATGACGCTGGTTTCACGATGTTATCCTGTGCGACCAATGCTGAAACACCAAACCGACGGCACCTTAAGGCTGGCAACCGCTCATGCGTATCTCGGCGATCCACAAAGCCGACATTATTGCAATGTCTGCATTGTCCGCGGACTGTGAGATCGCAAGAGCTCCGAGTTTGCAGTCGCGGTGAATGACGGTTTTGGCGGGCCGCAATGCAGCGATGAAGGTTGTTGGCCAATGGCGGGTTTGGGCCGTTCTCATCTTTTATAGTAAATAAGATCAACTCCATTGTGGTACGTAAGCCAGTTCAATGCTTTTGTTGAATGGCACCTATCGAATGGAGAGAACATTTCAGCTGACATTACATGGTCGCTGAAAAGATTGCGGCGCTGAAAACTGTCTGACTATATTTTTTTTAAGTATGCCCAAGAGACATACCCCTTAAGTCTACGCGCACGCTCTAAAGAAACACGGCACCAACGAGTGGCACCGGTCTGTTCGCAGCTGTGAACTCGTAAAGCGGTTCCATTTGGAAGACCAACGATCACATTGAATCCCGTTCCAGGTCCACTGCGCATTTTTAGCATGTCACCGTTTTCGACGCCAAACACCTCGTATCGTCCGAGTGACGCGGCCGCGGTCGGTTCGACGCCCATGATGGTTCCTAGGAACAAAGCCGCTAGGGGTACGAAGATTGCATTGCGCATTGCGATGTCCTGCTTTTTGCCTCAACTTTGATCGTAGCGATTCAAGTCACCAAGAGGAACAACTCTTACCTAGGAACACGCAATCAGATGGTGAAAAAAGACGAATTCTTAGTCGGAACGAAACACCACGGCGACCCGATCCAGAATATGAGTGTTGGCGTTTCGCGACGCTTGTTCCGCCGCGGTGAATAATTCCTGCATCCGAGAACGCACCAATGAAAGTGTCTTTGACGGTTGTCGTGCAAAGAAGTCATAGATTGCGTCGATACCTAGATAATCCGGTATCTCTCTCTGCTCAGCGCTACGTTGGCTGACATCCTTTTTGGCTTCAATCCAGAATGAGTCGAGTTCCTGGGCCCAGGATTCTGAGAGCTTTTCCAGTGATGGCAGAGTCAGGTGCCCGAACCGGTTGTAGCCCTGATTCTTTGAGGGGCCGGACGCCAGAAATCTATCCAAAGACTCCAAGAGTGAAACCGTTCTTTCGGGTCGGATATCCCAGTGTACCAGGCTTTCCAAAGTTGGTTGTAGACCCTCGATCACGGAACCCAACTCTGCTTCTGTCGGTCGGACCCGGTGTTTCCCTGCCTTAACGGTCTCGCCATAGGCATCACGCAGAAGCCTCGTCACTTGTGGTTGATCCCGGATGATTTCCTGGCGATCATTGATCTCGCGAACGGCCAACAATCGTGGTGGCAAATAGGACGCTTCGACCAGCGATGGTGAGCGCCCGCCAAGCGCAATGATGGTCATCGGTGACTTGCCGGCCAGAATACAAAGCTCAGCGCCCCAAAGACTTTGAGGCTTGATGCGCTCCATAGACTGGAGGAGGTCGTCTGGCAGTTTACGCCGCATGCCTTCGACCAGATCATAGAGGTTGTTTCGGCGAAGTGGCCGTGGCTTCTCGTGTTGCTCCAAAATCAGGTCCGTCAGGTCGCCGGCAGAAAACTCGAGATACTCGTCTGCGAGATCTGAAGCACCGACGCCCGAAAGTAGGGCGATGGATTCGATACGGTCGCGACCTTTCTTGTCAGAGGACAGAACAAGCCCAGGAAGATCGAACGTAGTGTAGGTAATCTTGGAATGTGGACTATCGATACGGTCAATCCGACCAAGGCCCTGGAGCAAACTCTTAATGTCTGAGGTCACGCCGACAATTCCGAGGGCGCGTGCACGCTGTAGGTTGATGCCCTCTGCCATTTGAAAGGTCATGAACATGGCGCGGCGATGGTCGTCGGATGCCTTCTTGCCGTCGAGAGCTAAGTATTCTTGGGCTTCAGCGCCATTTCGGGCGACGGTAATCCCGGTTCCGGGACCCAATTTGTGATTGGCAGCCACGAGGATCACGTCGGGCTTGGGGCCCTTCCGGGAGGAGAGGAGGCGTGCATAGACTTCCAAAACACCAATCCGCTCAGAGAGGAAAATCACTTGCCTATGCAGGTTGAGCATCTCTGCCATATGTTCGGCGCGCTGCTCATCAATCGCATCAAGTACCGAGCTTTGCAGCAATTCCCCGATACGGTCACAGATTGGCGTAGTCGTCCGTTTGTCGAGGGGGAGTTCGCCGCTCTTTGGTATGATCGTGATTGTTGCGGTCTTCCCTCCGCGACTTTCACGCTCGGATCTCCTAAGGCTTTCGCCGATGGATTTTGGGCCGCGCCCATCTGCGTCTGCAGCGCGTCTTCGTTCCCAATCCTCTCGTGCGAAGGTGATCGACGACCTTAAAATCGCCAAGAAATTCCGAATGTGGATGCGGGCTTTGTCGTGAAATCGGACCTCTGTGTGGCCCGCTCGTTTCGGGTCGGCAGATACAAGTGTTGTACCCGTCGAAATGCTCTCGGCGAGTTTTCTGATTTCATCCAGAAGGGCTGATTGCTCGGACGTGAGATTGGCGTCGATCCGGATGCTCTCGATCTCTGGATATGCAAAGACTCCTGGCCCGCGTTTTTTGGATTCTCCAATGCAATGCCGCTGACGCCTAACGACGTAGGGCGCCAGTGCGTCCGCCATGTCGGCCTGGATTTCGCGAGGATCTAACCGTTTGCCTGCAAGCCGTTCTTCGGCTTCCTGAATTGGTTGTGCGAGGTCTGCTTTGGACAGGAACATGTCATCCATGCCCGACCGCTGACGGTCATCAAAGTTCTGCCGAAATTCGCGTAGTGCATTCAACTCTGATGCTCTCTCGCGTCCGCGTTTTAGATTGTCGTTGATCGTTTCCGTGATTTCGGGGGGCACATAGATCGACGCACGTCGTTCATGGAAGGCGAGCAATCCGTCCAAGCCCTGGTTTCCCATCAGTGTCGCGGACAAACACGATGTCCAGATCGCAGGGCTTTGTTCGAAGACAAGGGAACGCCTCGATGGCGCGAGGTAGCGGGAATTAAGTCGATGGCTCTCGTCGACGATCATGGACGCTGCCGATCGCGCGCCTCGGTTTATTTCTCCGAGTTCTTCGGCTTCATCGTCTTTCTTCCTTGATAATTGGCTATGTTTGATAAGGTTGAGGTTCGTGGGTTTGATTTTGTTCCAGTTGTTAAGAACGCTTGCGGGAATAATACCGAGCGCGCCATTTCGTGTTTGATCAGGGCGTTCACTGCCGTGTCGGAGCACGACGCTGGAGTGCATCGTCGGCAAAACTGTGGCCAGGTGTTTACCGATATCGGTCTTTCCTGCACCAGTCGGAGCCTCTACGAACGCGAACCCGTGTTCATACGTTGTGCCAGCTGCCTCGTAGACGAGATCGGTCTGAAACGGCAGCGGCGGACGCCCAGCCGCGCCGTCACCGCCGACACGCCAAGGCGCAAAGGACGTCATTTCGTGGACTGTTCGAGCAACGGCTTCTTCAGCGCTCACTGGTCTCAAAAGTGCCCGTAAAATTTCGAGTGCTTGATCCGTCCAATCTGTGCCGAGCGTCCAAAACTCTTCTGCGGCCTTACGGCGCGTTGCAGCGAGATCAGGGTACGCTTGCAGATCGTCGACGTACTCAAGATTGCGACTTAGGCCGCCAACCGAAAAGTTGGCACTGCCCGCGAGCACGCCGACGTCACTGGCGAAGAGCTTTGCGTGCAACATCGCGTGGGAACGACCAAAGCGCTCCTGAGCAAGCTCTGTGTCGAAGATACGAAGAGAAATAGCGCCGGATTTGATCGCATCGTAGGCTAGAACAGCCCGCAACTCGTCGAGCGAACGCAGCGAAAGCCCACGTGTTTCGAGAAAGTAATCGCGGGCTTGTTCAGACAACCCACGGTCACTTCCGTTGAATCGCCTCTGGTTGTCAGTATTCGTCCCAAATATGATCCGGATCGTTTTGGGAGTTTCTGTTGCTATGCGCGGCCGAACTCTAAGAATGATGGACATCGCGGACAGGAAGTCCTGGTATCCGGTAACGACGAGAGCATCTGAGCCATTAAGAGTGCGCTCAACGAGCTTTCGGACCGACCGGTCCCCATTTGTTGCCCAGACTAGCTCGCTTTCCCCACCGCTATCGATTGCTGGCGCCGTTTCAGTACCGGCGCTCACAGTTTCCTGGTCGTGTTCCTTTGAACTACGAAACAAAAATCTTGATATGAAACTGTCTACTTGCTCGCGCGCCATTCCAGTAACCTCAAGTTCAGTCTATCGCGGGTAGAGAATTGGCCAAGTGCTTGATTTCCATAGTGTGATGAAACTGACTTGTTGAGCTATCTCGGATTTACAGCCCAACGCAATGTAGGATCAGTTTTTCGAGGATTTTCGTGCGTGCTTCTTTGAGCCTCGTCACGTGAGCTGCAACAGAAGTTCGAAATGCACAGTTTCCTATGCAGACCAAATGGCGGAATTTTGAAAGCCAGGATAAGTCTGGGAGCTGGCTGTTATGCGAATCCTGTGGGAGATGTCTCAATTGTTGATCCTAACAGCCAGCGTAATTCTTGTTTCCGCTTGCAGTAATCGTATAGGTGCCGCCTCTTGGACCGGTATAACATTGTGAAGCTGACGTTCTAACTGTCGCAGAAGGTCGGCGGTATTGTGAGATACGCCTGATTTGAGTGCCCCACTCGCAAGCAAGTCCGTCACCATCTCCATCCAGGTTGTACGGATCGGATATGGGGCCGCCAGAAGCCAAGAAGAATTTTTGTGCCGCCGCCCCACTGGAGAAATCGCCACAATCGTAGTCAGCTCCAGTCACAGAGTTTGAAGGGGAGCCGGAGCGTTCGTAGGTCTTGGTTCCGAACGTCGAAAGGCTCACTTGACCGTAATTCCCCAAGTTGCATTGGCTCACCCCTCGGACAGCCAACTCCGCTTCAATCATCAGCTTACCTCTCGAAGTGGTTTGAGGTAACAAGTAGGCTGAACACAACTTAAAGGTTGATGCCTGTGCAACTCGCGATGACAGTCGCTCAGGCGATTGAATGTCGGCAGTGCAAGCAGCTAAAATCAAGATTATTAAAGAAAAAGACTTCCGCACAACAATTCCCTTTGGTTAAAATCAGAACAACCTTAAGTGTATTTGGTTTTCCAGACTAGGCTTATGCCCAAGTGAAATGTTTTGCCAGCTTGGCGCCCCTCGTGTGGATCAATTGGTCCTGGTAGGGAAGCAGAGCAAGAGCGTCATCCTGACGTCATGTCGAACATCCCATATGAAGATTGGGCTAGGTTGCCATCGAGGATCAGAATCTTTTCCCGGGAATTGATTTCGCAATGTCATTGGACAGACGGGCTGAGTTTGCCGACAATCGCGTCATGGAACTGACGGCAACCACACCTGTCCACCTGATCCATGTAGATCCAGACGTCAACATGGTCTACACCGTTCTGCCCAACACCCAAATGTTAGTTCAGCAAGATCATTTCATGTGGTTTCACATCGAGCCAGTTTCCGAGGCCAAAACACGGTTTCGTATGGCGACCGTCGTTCCAACTGATGCTCCGCGTACCGAAGACATGGAAAAACACTGGCAATTGAATCACCGAATATCCCTGACAGCGCTTAAAGAAGACTTCGAGATTGGGGAAGAGATCCAAGCAGGTTTTGCATCACGCGGCAATCCCACGCATCTGTTCGGCCGATTTGAAGGCGCGCTCAATCGTTTCAACCTCGCGGTTGAAGAGATGATTGCAGGTTAAACCGCGAAATTGCCTAATAAGGGTTTTCGAACAACCGAGAACTTTGCAACACAACCGACAACAAACGCTGAAATCTATATGCTCGCCGATCCAACTCCAAAGATTGCGACACATCCCTCCTTGCTCAGTTTATAGGCAAATGACATCTGCCTGAAGCCCAAGGTGTGGTAGGCTTCGTCCATGTCGACATCGCTGCGCAGAGCGTTCGTGCCCTCAAGATCAAAGCTGATCGCAAGACATCCTGCCTGCTGCGCGGCTTTGATGCCTCAAAAGCCGAACACCAGCCGGAACCGCTCCGGCGAGGCGAGAATACACCGTCGGTAAGCGGTCAGAACGGCTAGGGTTTCGTGGCGCGGTAATACGTCGAACCCGACAATGATGCCGAGATAGTCGGCGTGTCGCATCCGCCATTCGTCGAGAACGCTCAGATCATTGCGTGGCGGGAGAAGGATGCCTGCGGGTGCGTCCCAGATTAGGGTCCGGCGCAGGAGATCCACTGTCATACCATGTTTCTCGGATTAATATGCCCGCTGAGAACCCGGCTCGCCACACCACCCACCCGGATTCGGTTGATCACGCCATTTTCAGCGTCGATAAGCGTGGTGATCTGGCTGGGTCTGCCGATCTCAATCCCCTGTTCTGCGCGGATTGTCCAACAACCTGGCGAAACCGGAGGCGTCAAACCCACCTGCATGAGGTATCCGGCAAGCGCAGCATTAGTGGTGCCTGCGGCGGCAGATTCAGCGACGCCGACTGCTGGGCAGAAATCCCGCACGTGGAGGTCCGCTGCAGGGTCGATTGTGTCCAGCGTAAAGGTAGCAACGGTCTCAATCCCGTTGCGCCGACAGAAGGCCGCCAGTTCGGGAAAGCTCGGATTCAGCCGCCCGATCGCGTCGAGATCGTGGAACGGCAGACACAGGTGTATGAAATCCGCAGAAGCCACCAAGATCGGCATGGTGTCGGGAACATCGCTGACCCGCGCGCCCAAAAGACCGGCGAGCTCCTCAAGATCCAGTTCAGCAGAGGTATAGCGGGCCGGGGTCACGTCCAGCATCACCTCGACCCGCCCTTCCCTTGTCTGGTGATAGGCGACTGTGGCGCTGCCCTTGGGCAGGGACAGCGTGATCTCGCGCCGCCCCGTGCCGGGTGCGGGCAACAGCCCGGCATCCACCAAGCTGGTCACCAGGCACATCGTGCCGTGCCCGCACATCGGTAATTCCATCACGGTCGAAAAGAACTGGACCTCGACCTCTGCGCTTTTGATGGCGCTGACAAAGGCGGTTGCCGGGGCGCCGATTTCCCGCGCAATCCGTACACGCTGCGCGCGCGGAACCTCTGAGGCGTTCAGCACCACCGCGCCGGCGCTGCCAGCATAGGGCGTTGAGCAAAAGGCGTTGTACATGGAAAAGGGCAGATCGCCTCTGCTATCTTCTGTGCCGGTGAAATCCTGCATCCGGGCATTCCCCGCCGAGCTGTTTGTTTCCCGGGTTTACCCCGGGATGTCATGTCGGATCAGCGCATTGCGCTGCTTCCCTCACATAACGGTTCTTTGTTCTACATGCGCTGGGACGAGGGCGCGGACGAGGTCTTTCATGTTGAGGATGCCGACCT
>NZ_WVRJ01000018.1:0-75229 GCF_013110855.1 Ruegeria sp. HKCCD4884 | reverse complement strand
TTTTTTTTTTGAGTTAATTTTGATCTGTGTTACGGTTCGCTTGTGTTTTCAGGCTGTCAGGTAATTTTGCGAGTGAGGTGTCCATGCGTATTTGGACTAAGGCTGCCCTTCTTTTGCTATTGGCTTCACCTGCCCATGCTTACATAGGACCGGGTGCAGGGCTTGGTGCCCTTTTCACCCTGATCGCAATTATCCTTGGGGCGGTTCTCCTGATTGTCGGTTTCCTGTGGTATCCGATCAAACGCGCACTTCGAAAAAGAAAGAACGGTGAATTGAAGGGCGAAGAGGTCGACGCCCAGCGATGATCATCGCTTTTGTCGTTTCCTTGCTGGCCGTTGCTGGTTTCGGGCTCGGCCTTTGGATACTGCGCATCGCCGCAGTGACAAAATGCATTGCAGATGACGCGATGCAGGGAATCTCAGCGATGCTGGACAGTGAACTGGACGACGATGCCAAGGAAGCTTTGGTGCGGAAATCTGGCTGGTCTCTCATGGTCGGCGCATGGAGGGTGTTCTGGCGATTTGGTGCAGCCCTTGCTGCTGCGGCATTTCCTATCGTGGTTATAGACGTAATCGGAATCGCCGATAGCGGTGAGGTCGTCACCATGATGTTGCACCCGGTATACATCGTGGGTGTCTCATTGGCGGCCATTCTTATCGTTCGACTGCTTTTCCGAAACAGGGGCGGACAGCACAAGGAAACAACTGCGCCCGGCACATATGGGGTCGCAGACCGGTTTGCGCATATGCTGGCCTTTTCCGGGTCGGGCTTCCACAAGGCATCAGCCAGGGTCGATGACTATGTTTTCAACAAGCGCGCGGACGATTTTAAGGTCGACCCTCCGATATTCATCACCTCCCTGGCGCGGGGTGGTACGACATCGCTGTTGAATGCCCTGTCTCAAGTTGATGGGCTTGCGACACATCTCTACCGTGACATGCCTTTCATAGCAGCTCCATACATGTGGAACGGTTTGGGGAACCTGATGAATCGTGAAGTCACTCAAGTCGAGCGCGCGCATGGGGACGGGCTTACAATCGGCCTCGACAGTCCGGAGGCATTCGACGAGATATTCTGGCATCTGTTCTGGCCGGATAAGTACAGGCGGGGCCGGATAGATATCTGGCATGAAACGGATTTTCGTGAGAATGCGCAGGTTTTTTTCAAATCGCATTTCAGAAAGATCTGCCATTTGCGCGCAGGGGAGGCGGCCGCGGATACTGGTGTTTCGCTGCGCTACCTGTCCAAAAACAATGCCAACATAGCCCGGTTGCGCCTTTTGCCGGACTTTTTCCCCGGGTGTAAGATTGTTGTGCCTCTGAGGCGCCCTGGCGCGCATGCCTGGTCGCTTCTGCGCCAGCACCGGAACTTCATGAAGCGTCAGGCTGAGGATGAGTTTGTGCTGCGCTACATGCGCGATATCGGTCATTTGGAGTTTGGATTGCTTTACCAGCCAATGGCATTTCCGGGCTTGGCCATAGATTGCTATGATCTTGATGACCCGAATTATTGGCTGGCCTATTGGATTGCGGCCTTCCGGGACGTCACAGAACAGAGTGAAAAATGCCACTTCGTAACCCAAGACGATCTTCGGGCCCGACCAAACGCGGTGCTTCCAGCTCTTTCTGAACGGCTGGATATTAATACGGGAACCATGGACTTCCGACAGTTCTTTCGGGCTGAGCCCGATGCCGATATCGACGAGGGACTTTGCGGTAACGCATTGATGCAAGCAAAGGATATCTATAATGGGCTGGCCGCCCGCGCAGTTAGGTGAGGCGGATGATCGATTGGTTAACGCATTAATTATGGTTGTAGGTATACTCCTCCAAAGGGCGATCTGATGGAAAATCTTCTTTTTAAGAAAATAGAACTTTGGGTTCTGGGGCTGGTTATGGTCGCAGCCTTTTTGGGAATGGTTCTATTTGGCGCCATCGTTCTCGATGAAGAGCGGGGGGAGGAAGAATTAGGGGGCGACCACTTCGGGCCCATAGGCGACGCTGCATTGGCGTTGGCTGAGATTCCCGAAAACGCTCGTCAGGGATTGAAGACGATAGGTCAGCCTGATCCGACTATGAGGGCCAAAACTCAAACGGATATGGCGGGAGGGTGGACATGGAATCAGCCCCCTGGTTCCAATGGTTTGAATGGGTTCTTGTTACTGAGCCGGTACGATGGTGATCAGACTCGGCATGTGATTGAATTGGTATCGCTTGCATCCGGAGAAACCGTTCAGACTTGGTCACCTGAGCCCGAGATGTTGTTGGCTAATGTTAGTAGACGTGCGGAGTTTGACCGGTGGGTTTATGAAAAACTTTGGACCAATACATATTTCCGTTTTGTTCATCCCTATCTGACCGAAGAAGGTGAACTTTTGTTGAAAGATCATAATACACCGCTGTTCTTACTAAGCGTGTGCGGCGATATCCGCTGGTGGCAGGATGAACATCTGTTTCACCACTCAAGCAATGCGGATGGAGAGGGCGGGTTCTGGGTTCCAAGCATGATGCTGGGAGCCTTGCCGGAAAAATATTCGCAAAGGTTTGTACGCGACGCATTGGCACGGTTGAATAACCAGGGCCAAGTGACCTTCAAGGTGGCACTGGATGAAATTTTATTTGAAAACGACCTGGGCCACCTGCTGTTTACCGGTGATCATTTCTATCACGACCCCATGCACCTGAACGACATTGAGCCGGTTTTGACTGATGGGCCTTATTGGAAGAAAGGAGACTTGTTTCTGAGCATCCGCAATCCCTCTCTTGTTATGTTATATCGCCCGTCAACAGAAGAAGTCGTCTGGTCGCAGACAGGGCCATGGTTGACACAGCACGATGTTGATATTCTGGATGATCACAGGATTTCTGTATTCAGCAACAACATGTATAATCTTGGACTGGGCCCATATGTTGAAGGTGTTAGCGAAGTTTTGATTTATGATTTTGAGACGGGCACAGTTGAAAGCCCGTTTCGTGATGTGTTGGAGCAGTTAAACGCTATAGCCAGCGTAGAAGGACTGCAGGAATTCACGCAATCGGGACACCTGATCTATGAAGAGACTACGCGCGGTCGAATATTTGTGCTTGATGCCTCCAGCAAGATTGTCGCGACCTATGTTAATAGGGCAGAAAATGGCGGAATTTACACTTTGGGCTGGTCACGCTATGTGCCCCAACTACACGGTGACAAAGCGTTAAGGGCGATTATGCGAAGTGGATGTTAGGTCTCATTCACCACTTAAAGCTTAATTAAAGTCTCGACTGATACAATGTTGTGATATGTGGTTAGTGAGTTGAAAAAATCTGGTTTTCTTATGCGGTGGGTATCAATTTTGAGTGGTGTGTTATTGGTGGCCGTTGCCACTTTTTTGTTGGTTCGCGAATGGGGCACAAGGGCATTTGGCCTGTATCCTACATCCTCGAAATAAATACTTATTTTCAATTGATTAAAAGAACAGGGGTGTTCCTTAGGGAGCATTCATATTTCAAGCGTGGTGAGAGCATTCCTGATCAGTGGTATACTGTGTACAATCCCGCCTTGGTTCCTGATGGCTATTTATTTGTTGCTAGGGGCGCGTTACCGGAACACATGACGGTTGCGGAACTGATCGATCCTTCGGGGAAAGTTGTTCATGAATGGCGCATCTCGTATTGCGATCTGATTGGTCCTAATGTGCCGGAAGTCCCGGCCCACGATGTAATTTTGCTGCCAGATACTTCGGTGGTGGCAAATTTTGAATCGCGCCCAGGCTTGATCCGAAGCGATGCCTGTGGAGGCCTGTTTGGTCTCGTGATGACGCCTATTTTCATCATTCTCTGGTACCGGATGAAGCCGGAGGCATCTGGACCTGGGAAGCGCACGGCAGCGCGGCCGCCCAAAACCAAAGACTGATCCGGTTTGATGAGGAAACGGGCGAAACCCTGAAAGCGCTAGACCTTCTTGAAGATATAATTTTGGGGAATGACCAGGGGCGTCTCCGTTTCGTGCTGCCAGAGAGCTTCCGCTTCAAGGAGAATACCGGAGAAGGCCCAGATGACATTTTTCATCCAAATGAACTTGAACCGCTGCCGGTTGACATGCCGTCAGCCTTCCCTGGTTTTGAGACTAGGGATCTTTTGATATCGCTGCCTAATTCAAACATGTTAGCTGTCATTGGTCGCGAGGATAATTCAATCAAATGGGCCGCCTGTGGGCCTTGGTGGAGGCAGCATGATCCTTATTTCCAACCCGACGGTACAATCACTGTGTTTTCTAACTTTCGGAACGCCAGCGGACAGAGGTGCTTCGATTAACTCCGGGTGCAAAAAATGATGTGTCTGTCGTGGCTGCAGGCAGCACATTCTACAGTGCCTTGATGGGAAAACACGAAGTAACGCCGGACGGAAATTTGTTGGTCATTTCGGCTTGGGGTGGACGCGTCATCGAGTTTGCACCGGACGGGAAGCTTATTTGGGGCAGGTTTCGGCCGCGCAGGTAATCAGCCTGGGGTATTTGAACGCGGGTTTGCCTCTTTGCATCGACGCTACTAAGTAGAAATAATCATTCAAGTGGGTGCTTCTTGTCTCTGCCCACGCTTCACTGGCGCCAGTAGATGAGAATTTCGCCGTCTCCAAGAGTTCCGGCAAACTCATGTACGAATTCCAGCGACCCTTCGGCGTCCTGCGCCAGTTCTGGTATGGCGCGAAACATCCGGCTGGGGAACAGGATGACGATTATCACCGGGCCGGGCTGGGCCATTGCCCGGGCATAGCCCTGCGGGTCGGCGATGGTTGTCCAGTCCGCGTTGAAATGGCTTTTGAATATCGGGCCCCCGGGATTGATCGCATAAATCCGGTCGGACGGGCCACGCGTTTGTTCCACCAGTTCAAATGCCCCGGCCAGATCCTGCTTTGGTGCCACATAGTTGCGCTGAACCAGAAATACCGACAGGGCCAGCATTGCAACCACACCGATGGCAAACAGGGGCCGTTCCAGCCCGGACTGGCCAATCACCCGCGCAACGACACCCGCGCCGTACCAGCAGCCAATGACGGCAAGTACGATCACAGGGGCGATATCGACGAAGAAAAACCTGGGCCAGACCCGCATATCGAGCGCCAGAAGAACGGCCAGCGTCACAGCGATATGCGCCACGATGCACAGAAAGAACAACGGCTGCGTTGAATGCGCGCCAACGGCACCCAGTGCGATTACAACCAATCCGCCGATGGCGACGATCAGCGTCAAGGCCCCGGTGCTGCCGACGGCGGTACGCACCCCTTCCAGAACGGTCCAAAGCGGGTTTTGATATTCCTGCATGGGGTCAACGGCGGATGAAGCTGAAATTTCACCCATTGTGCCGGCGATGCTGCTCAGGATCGGCAGATAGGCCAGAAGAACAAGAACAGAGGCCAAAGCCACGGCAATCAGCGGCTGCAGCACCCAGGTGCGGGTCAAAGGACCTCGGCCAAATCCGGTAACCAGCGAGATAAGCCATACCAGCCCCAAGGCGACAAAGAAAAAGGCTCCAGTCAGATGGGTGAAGACAGCGGCGGCGGCAGTACATGCGAAAGCGATCCAAAGTCTGAGGGTCGGTGTGCGCATTCCCCGCAAAAAGAAAATCAATCCAAGCGTGCTCCAGAACGCAAGCTCGGTATAGCCGCGGGCGTTCTGTGAAAACCAGACCTGATGATAGGACAGGGCGACAAGCAGGGCCGACACATGCGCGATACCCGATCCGGCAACATCCCGCGCCAGCCACCAGATGGCCGCGACGGTGCCAACACCGAACAGGACAGCCGGAAAGCGGTAAGCCCATGCCTGATCGCCAAATATCTGCGACATCAGCTTGGCCTTCATGCTGAAGAAATAATGATGGTTCATCGAATATTCGCGCATCATGTCCCCCCAAGGCAGGCGAACATGCGTGTCGACGGTCCAGATTTCATCGTACCACAGTGGTGCATTCAGCCCGGCCGTTCTGAGGACGGCGGCAATAAGCAGGATCAGTAGAAGGATCGCCAGATCATTACGGCCAAGTGTGGGGGATGGCTGGGTCATGAAGATGTCTCCGGTCACAGCTGGGGCAATTAAGGATCGTCATAAAATATCGATTGCCCGCACTGCAGATAGGCTCGTTTGTCCGTCAGCATAGGTCATATTCCTGTCCTGGGGGTCCTTACCGACTCCAACCGTATCCATCTGGGTAATTTAGACAGAAATAGACCCTGAAATCGAAACATTTTGAGAAAACTGTTTTAATTGTTAATTTGCGCAGAGCAGATTTGGTTTTTCGGCTTCGTGCAACAGCGCGGAAGTTGCAGTGTGTTTGGTCGTATTGTGGCTATGGGTTAGTGTTTTCAGGGTTAAAAGGTTCAATTATGGCGATACATAATCACTTATTATCACAGATAAAAATAGGTTCAGGCGACTTTGTCGTTGATGTCGGAGGCGGGCACCGCCCCTTTCACCGTGCCGATCTTGTGGTGGAAAAGTTCCCGTTTGATTCTGACCTGCACCGCAGCCAGCCGGTTATGTTTCCAGATGCGCCTTTGGTTATTGCCAGCGCCGAAAACCTGCCGATTGCGGACCAGTCCTGCGATTTGTTATTTTCGTCTCATTGCATCGAACATCTGCCGGATCCGCCGCAGTTTATCGAAGAAATCAAGCGCTGCGCAAAATCCGTTTACCTCGAGTTCCCATCCCGTAGGCTCGAGATGATGTTCGCTTGGAACTTTCATCCGTGGCTCATTGAGGTCGAGGGCACCCGGCTTATCTGTTATCGAAACGATGTGCCCCAGTTCTTTGGCGACATGTTCCATAAGGAGTATGATGCTGCGATCGGGGCTTGGGGTGAATTGCATCACGAAGAGCTGAACACATCACTGTATTGCAATACCTCAGAGCTTGAATGCGTAATTTCCGAGGAAACCGCGATTGAGATGCTGGTCCGAACCTCTCCACGAGGACAAGACAGGGTCAATATGTCATTGCCTGTCAGTCGCCCTCGCTATTCGTTAAGGCATGTACTCGCTCTGGCAGCTCAAAGTTATTTGCCAAGATCTGTATATGACTGGCTGCAAAAACCGCGTCGTTTTAAAACAACACCCACCGATCTGAGTTTGGATATCCTCCCAAACCTGAGATGCCTGGAATGTAATAAATCGGATTTGGCTCCGAAGAATGAGACGCTCGTTTGCTCTTGCGGCGCAATCTATGCCCGTGATCGTGGCGTGCTTGATTTCGATCACATATTGCATTGACTTTCGTCGCGAAAGACAAAGCGGAGGCGCGTTCACTCTATGATAAGCCTACGATACCCGGACCATCACGTGTTACGGGTGAATGCGGCATGGGTGCGGGTCAGAGCAGCGTTGGAGGTTTTAATCAGCAGCGTTTCGACCTTAAGGTAATAGAGATGCGCGACGGCGAGGTTGATGAGAAACAACACTATAACAAGTGTCATAAATATCAGATAGTTAAGGTTACTGCTGGTGGGCAGCATATACACAAGGGCCGGGATAAGGATCGCATGCAGCAGGTACAGCGCATAAGATGAATCGCCCAGAGGACTTAATCCATGAAACAGTTTCAGTCCCCGTTTGTTGCGTTCCAGTACGACCACTCCGGCCACCAGGAAGAAGCTGGGCACCCCCCAAAGCACAACGGCCGGATAGCGGTGGTAATCCAGCACAAGACTGGCTGCAAACCCCAGAAGCGCAACGACCACCATGGCTGCGCCTTGCCAGGCGGGCAGGGGGCGGGGCCGTGTCGCCATTATGCCAAGCAGGGCTCCTGCCGCAAACTCCAACAGCAGAGCGCTGGTCATCAGTCTTGGCAGACCAAAGGCCGTCTCGCTTGAGGGGGACCAGAAAACACCAATGGCGGCGCTGATCAGAAACAGAACGCTTAGCCAGATGACCCGTTGCAACAGAGGGATGCGCAACGCGATCAGCACCGCAAAAATGGCGTAGAAATAGACCTCATAGGCCAATGTCCATCCGACATCGATCAGGGCGCTGGCGCCATTTGGCAAAAGCAGTACGGATCCAATCCAGATCGTGGCCTGATCGGGAATCGCGCGGCCTGTGAGAAGGGCCAGAGGAATGCCGATACACGCCACCAGCCAGTAAGATGGATAGACCCGTGAAAACCGTTTGCGTAAAAAACGTGTCCAATCGCCGTTATTGTCCTGGTTTGTCCACATCATGATGAAACCGCTGACAACAAAAAAGATATGGACACCGGATGCACCGAGGCCGGCAATATAGGTTGTATTCGGAAACGAGACGCCGAGGCTTTGATGTAGCCAAATTACGCAGTGGTAAAGAGCAACGGCAGAGGCGGCAATCGCCCGAAGCGCCTGAATGGAATGAAGCACTGGTAAAACCTGAACACTGAAACTGCCAACAGCCTAGGGGACCGCAGCAAATTTCGTCAAGCTCTTCGCCGATGCCAGAAAGGGCGACCAAAGACCCGCTGCTATCCGGGTTTAAGGTGCCTGACCCGCAGCTCATTCATGACAGCTGTCTTTTCAGTTGCTATGAACATGTTGTGTTAAAACGGGTTTTGAGCAGATGCAGATTGAACAGATGATCCCGTCGGGCGTTTTGATTCTGACCGCACCCGCAGGGAGCAAGTTTAGCCGAAGAAGAAGCACTGTGTGAACCGGTTGCAGCGTCTATCGCCGAGAGTCGGTCAGGTACGATTGATTTCAACCCCGTCGACGGATCGCTTGTCCGGGTTCGACGGTCTGATTGAGAAAAGGGTAAAAGCGGATCAATGAAGAGTGGTGACACAAAATACTTGCTGATTTGCAATACGTCGGATGGTCTGATCGCTCAGCTCAACGGCATTGTCGTTCAATTGCAGTTTGCGCGCCGGATGGGAATGACGCCGATCATCTATCTGCATCAGAGAAGCTATATGTTTGGCGGTCCAAACCCGTACTTCGACGCCGAACACGGGCCCAATGTCTGGGACTATTACTATGAACCCGTTGGGGTGTCTGGCGACGAAATTCAGGCTCTGATAAAGGCTGAACGGGTCTATACCCTGTCCACGGCGTCCGAGTTGATGCGGCTGTATCGGTGGGAACCCAGAAGCTGGTTCATGAACCCCTACGGCTATTATCGCAGCGTCGAAAACCGGGCGGACGGGCCATATCCTGCGGATTGGTGGCAACAGGAACGGGACAAGGCCCGCGCGTTTCTGGACGATGGTACTGTACGCTTCAAGGCATCGCTCATGCGGCAGGTGGACAGGTTCCACGACGCAAAATTCCCCGAGCATACGCTGGGGTTGCAGTTGCGGGGCTCGGACAAGTTCGATTTTGGCGTCGGGCCCAACCTGTCCAGAAAGGTCGTCCCCGAAGAGTATTTCCCTTATATCAACCGCTATCTGGCCGAGCATCCGGACTGTGGCGGCATATTTGTGGCCACCGATCAGCGGCAGTGGCTCAAGGATCTGGAAAAGGCCTATCCGGACAAGATCATTTCCTATTCAGAAAAATCCCTCAGCGATACGGATGATAACCGCTTTCATGATGCCGACGAAAAGGCCGCGCGCGGGATCGAGGTTCTTGTGGATCTGTTGCTGCTGTCGCGGTGCCAGTACATCATAAAATGCCACGCGGCCGTCGGCGAGATGGCAGCAACCCTGAACCGGGATGTGGATTTCATCGACCTGAACTATCAGACGCAACCGATGCGGGCGCGCCGCAAGGCCCTGTCCGTTGTTGCCGTGCCTTGTATCAGGCTGCTCTGCGCGCTGTGGAAAATGCTGTCCGAGAACGGTCTGGCGCTGGAAAAGGTTGTCTCGGTTCAGGAAGACACAGTCATGGTGGGATCCCGCCCGCGCCCGCTGAACACGAAAGTGGCCGAGGGGGAAAAGGCCCCAAAACCACCTCTGATGTCGGGGCGTTTCATTTCTGCGGGGTTTGATTGGGTGCTCCGGTCGTTGGCCGAAATGTGTTTCGACTATGAAAAGATCGACCGTCCAGGCTAGACCCTGCGGCGCGTAGGGCAGGGGGCGCTCTGAAATAAAGAGAAACATCCGAAGTATCAGCGACTTAAGCGGCCTATGCTTCGGGTGTTTCGATGTTTTCAGAGACCAGGGTCCGGGGCCGTGCCCGGTTCAGCTGGCCTGTGCGCGGGCGATCTGCCGCCCTGGTTTCTCCAGTCCGCGTTCTGTCAGGGATTCCTCGAAATCCTGCGCCAGAGCCTCGCGGTCATGGCTGTCGAAATACCAGCGGATCGTACGGTCCAGCCCGTCCGAGAAGCTGACTTCGGGCTCCCAGTCTAACAGGGTCTTGGCCAGGCTGTTATCGGCCACCCGGTTGTATGGGCCGGTTGGTTTGCTCAGATCTCGCTTGATCTCGGCATCGCGGTTGGTGCGCTCAAGGATCATCTGTGCGGCCTGCAGAACGGATGTGCGTTCCATTGTGCCCAGGTTGATCGCGGTGCCGTCCTCGATCCGCTCAGCTGCGCGGATCGTGCCTTCGACGATATCCGATACATAGGTCCAGTTGCGGATCTGTTCTCCGGTACCCCAGACGATAAAGGGGTTCTGTTGCAGGAACGCCCGCCCGATCATTGCAACCACCGCGTGGTTAGCCGGGCAGCGTTCGCCATAGGCGGTGAAATAGCGCACCGAGGCGCATTTGAACCCATGCTCTTCGTGATAGGCCTTGAGCGACAGCTCTGCCATCAGCTTGGCCCAACCATAAAGGTCATCGGCCTCATAGGGCGGTTTCACCAGATCTTCGGTCAGATACAGGGTCTCGCTGGGGTCAGCCTGGATGCTGGTCGGATAGACACAGCCCGAGGACGCGAAGGTAAATTGTTCAACCCCGGCCTTGTGCGCCTCGCGGATCATGATGCTGTCCAGCGCCAGATTGGTCGAACAGGCCGCCTGGTGGGTGCTGATATAGCCGCGCCCGCCATGGGTGGCGGCCAGGTGAAACACGACATTCATGTCCGATACGGCCTTGGCGGCGGTTGTCGGGTCCAGCAGGTCAGCCTCGGCAAATTCCACCCGGCCGCTTTGCAGGACGTCGTCGATATTTTCGCGAATTCCGCTGGAAAGGTCGTCAACAACCCGGACATATGCGCCGCGCTTAACCAGGCTTTCCACAAGATGGGATCCGATAAAAGAACACCCGCCTGTCACGAGCACGTTCTTTGAAGACCAATCCATTTTTCAATCCTTTCAAACCAACTCAATCTGTACATTCGCCGCCCGCGCAATCCGATGGCCGCAGAAAACCGGGCCAGCTTGGGCAAACGCCGATAAAACAATGAACGCTCCACCGTTCCGATGAAAACTCTGACGGCAAAAATCCCGCCCGTCAACAACCCCGATTGACAGCTTTTGCTGCGTGTGCACGCTTTTGTTTCAGACGGTCGGGTCGTGTGGAATTTGCGATCGAATGGCCGCCGCCGGAAACCTGTTTGCCAGCAACGGAATGTCGATGAAACGAGAGTTCACCACCAGCGTGGCCTGGAGCACAGCAGCCAGCTGGGTGGAGCAAATTGCAGCAGCCCTTATTTTTCTGGTCATTGCCAAGCTGATCGGGGTGGAAAGCTTTGGCATTGTTTCGATGGCGTTTGCCTTCCTGTTTCTGGGTGAGTTTCTGGTCCGTGACACGATCGCCGAGGCCATCGTCGAGCGGCACAAAATTGAACCCGGACGGCTCGAGGCCACCTTTGCTATTCTGATGGCCCTTTCCGTGGTGATCGTTCTTGTTTTGGTGGTAATCGCGCATATCGCGGCGATTGTTTACAAAGAGCCAATTGTCACCCCGCTGCTGATTGCGGCCAGCCCGACCGTTCTGATGATCGCCGCGGCGGGTGTTCCGCTGGCGCTGCTCAGGCGGCGGTTGGCATATAAGACACTGGCGATCCGCACGGTTGTCGGGGTGATGCTGGGGGGGAGCGTGGGCATCGGGATGGCGCTGAACGGGTTTGGCGCCTGGAGCCTTGTGGGTCAGCGCCTGACCGAAATTGCGGTCAACAGCCTTCTGACCTTTATCGCAGCAGGGTGGGTGCCCAGAAAATGGCCTTCCCGGTCTGAACTGGCGCTGGTGCGGGGACTGGGGCCTCGGGTTCTGCAATTGCGGTTTGTGACACTGGTCATCTTTCAGACACCAACTGTCATGCTGGGTTATTTTGCCGATCCGCGTGCGGTGGGCTTGTTTGCCTTTGCCGCGCGGCTGGCCGAGATCGTTCTGACCGTGTTTGTCAAAAACCTTCAGGGCGTGGCGCAATCGGTCGTAGCCGAGCTGCGCCGCAAGCGGGACGCGACGGCGGGATTTTATCTGGACCTGACTGAACTTGCCGCTATCAGCGGCTTTGTGGCCTATGCGGGTTTGGCCCTGATTTCTTATCCTTTGGTCGAACTTCTTCTGGGCCCCGACTGGCGCGAGGCCGGTCAGATCCTGCCTTTCTTGTGTCTGGCTTATGCGGTGATTTCTCTGACGTCCATTCAAGAGGCCTATCTGCTGG
Organism: Ruegeria sp. HKCCD4884; assembly: GCF_013110855.1. Classification (NCBI taxonomy): domain Bacteria; kingdom Pseudomonadati; phylum Pseudomonadota; class Alphaproteobacteria; order Rhodobacterales; family Roseobacteraceae; genus Ruegeria; species Ruegeria sp. HKCCD4884. Next base: position 62,747 of record NZ_WVRJ01000018.1, on the reverse strand, counting down.
CCGTCGACAGGCCGAAACCCTTTTTATGGGCTACCCTTGCAGAGGCCGTCCTTGGCCTGATCCTGATTGCCTTGGCCAGCCGGTACGGCCCGGTTGCAACCGCTGCTGCCGTGGCGGTACGGGCACTGGTGGCCCTACCGCTGCGCATGAGGGCGACCCATGTGCCCGAGGGCATTTCGGCCCTGCAGTTTCTGCGTGTCCTCAAGGCACCGCTGGTCCTTGCCGCAGGGATGTCCTTGATTGTCGGGACATGGCGGCTGGCGATGCTTGGTCATATTCCCGATGCGCTTTATGTTGCGTCGGCAATTCTGATCGGGGCCGGATCTGTGGGTTTGATCCTGTTTTGCTTCATGCCGGGCGCTGTTGCCCGGCTGCGCACGTTTACGCATGCCTCGCCATGAAGGGGGGTGGGATGTTAAAGTTGGTTTTAAAATGAAACGTCCCGGGGAGAGCCGCCATTGATCCGAAAGCTGTTCCTCGTCGTTGACGTATAGGGTGTTTGAGTACCATCAGGTTGTGACCGGAGGTCCGCTGATGACACATCGCGGTTTTTTGGGGATTTTTCGGCAAAAGGGATTGGGTCTGTAATTGTGTTACGAGTGAGATTGGTATGATGAACGATGCGCAGAATGTGACGGGTTCAGAGGGTAGCCCACTGATCCTGCCCAGGATTGCCCTAGGGCTTTGCGCCATGGCCCTGTTTGTGCTTGCCCTGACCGGGGCTGTCAGCCCGGCGGCTTTGTCTCGTGTCGAATGCTGGTGGCTGATGATCGCCTCGGTTGCGGTGCTTGCGATCAGCGTCACCTTGCGTACGCCCTGGCAGCTGGCTGGTCTGGCCGCTGCGCTTTTTGTGGCCGGGCTGGGGGCGCAGCTGGCTATACGAAGCCCGGTCTGGTTTCAGCATGTCCGTTTTTCGCCGCCGCTTTTCGCATATTCCATGCTGGCCGTGATCGCGGCCCAGGGGGCCGCGACCGCGCTGGTATGGTGGCGGCACAGGCTTGTGGGTCACGTCATCCGGGCGTGTTCAGATCTGGGGTGGGTGCGTGTGGTTCTGTTCCTGCTGGTGATGGTTGCGGCGTCAAAGGGGGTGATGGATTTCATCGCCTCTGAAACCTATCCCAGACTGGTTAAACATGTGATCATCGGTTCCCTATTCGCGGGCCTGAACCTTGCAAGTTTCGTCGCCATTCTGGCCGCCATGCCAGCAGACAGGCTGACCGGCCTGAGCACGCGGCTTGCGAAATCGCTCAGCCTGCCCGGAAGCGGCGATGAGATACGCAGATTTGACCGGGCCTTTCCCTATTGCCTGGCGATCGGGCTTTTCCTGATCTCAACCCTGATCAGCTTGGCGGCGTTCAGGGGCGTGCCGCATCTGGACGATATTCTATATGTCTTCCATGCCCGCTATCTTGCCGACGGTCTGGTGACGCTGCCGATCCCACCGTCAACCGACGCATTCGACCACTACCTGATGGACAGCTATCAGGACCGATGGTTTGTGACCACGTTTCCCGGTTGGCCGGTGCTATTGGCCTTTGGTCTGCAGATCGGAATGCCCTGGATCGTCAACCCGTTGCTGGCGGCCATCAGCGTGCTGCTGCTGCATCGCTTTATGAGGGTGCTGACCGATCGGGGGACCGCCAATCTTGCGGCCCTGCTTATGGCGATCTCGCCCTGGTACATCTCGATGGCGGCGACGCAGCTGATCCATACCTTCACCTATGCTTTGATCCTGGGGGCCTGGGTCCTGTTGTTGAAGGCACGGGAACGCCCCTCGGTTCTCTTGCCGTTTATTGCCGGGGCGCTTTTGGGGTGGCTTGTGATGACCAGACCGCTGGAAGGGTTCTACATGGGGGTGCTGACGGGGCTGTGGACGCTGAGTTTTCTGAAAGACAAACGTCACTGGCAGACCGTCATTGCCTTTGGCCTGGGCTGTATCGCGGTCGGGGGGCTGATCTTTCCTTATGTGATCCACCTGACCGGAGATGCATTCTCGACCCCGTTGAACACCTATTACGACAAGTTCTGGGGGCCGGGATCCAACGCATTGGGATTTGGCCCTGATATTGGCGCACCCGATTGGGGCAATGTCGACGTCTTCAAGGGGCACAGCCCGTTGGAAGCCCTGATCAACGCGCAGCAGAACCTGTATGAGCTCAACTTCTCATTGTTCGGTTGGGGTGGGACATCGCTGGCCTTCGCGCTGTTCTTCGTCTTGTGGGGTCAATGGACCCGACTGACCGCCGCGATGGCCGTGATCATCGTTGTGACGGCCGGGTTTTACGCCCTGTTCTGGTTCTATGGCGGGTTTTTTGCCGGACCACGCTATTGGTTCATGATGATCGTGCCGCTGCTGATCCTGACCGCCTTTGGGGTGGTGAGTGCTGTGCAGAGGCTGACCCGCATCTACCCCGCGGCTCTGGTGGCGCAGCGGATCGGCGGCGGGATTGTCCTGTTGTGCCTGTGCTCGGTTCTGGTGTTCGAAAGCTGGTTGGGGTTCAACCGATACCCCGGGATCAATGGCTATCACGCGGAATATCAGGACCTTGCCCGGCAGGAGCAATACCGTAACAGTCTGATGTTCATCTCGACAGATGTGGACAAAGAGTTCGGCAGCGCCTTCTGGCTGAACGATTTCAGCGCCACTTCGGACAGCCCGCTTTTTGCGCGTGATCTGGGACCTGAAAGCAATCGTGACATTGCCGCAGCTTATCCGGACCGGGTGATCTTCTTCGTCGATGGGCGTTCCTCAACCCGGGATCGGGTGGTGGTGATCAGCGGCCCCGTCTCTCTGGCAGATTTGGAGTAACGCCGCCCGTGCAGGGTTGCTGCGGTCCCGGCAATGGCCGGGGTCGGACCCTCTGACGGAGTGTCAGAAATACTCCTTCAGTCTCTTGGAGCGTTTGATGTCGGAAGGCAGCGCAATCAGGTGCCGCGCCAGTCGGGCGAGGGCTCTCATTCCGGGAATGGCTTTCAGCGCCGACATGCTCTGAGATTTGTTCAGAAACTGCTCATAGGCCTGGTTGTCGGCGTGCCGGAAATCCTTTGCATCGAGGTCCTTTCCGCCATTGTCGGTTGGGGCCGAGGCGACGGAGGTTGCCTTGCGGTTTACTTCGAACACGACGAAAGATTCATAGAAACGGATCCCCCAGACCCGCTTTTCTGACGCCTCGGAGACCAGCTTGGAAAAGCGTTTGTTGATGCGATCCACCATGTTTGTGGCGTATTTTATGAATGAGCGGCTCTTGAACCCGAACCCTTCCATGTAAGAGGTGTGGGTGTCCTCGACGACCAGCAGACCGCCTTCGCGGATATGCGGCAGCAGGCATTCGGTGGTGATGATCTGTTGTTCGTATGTGTGGCCACCATCATCCAGAAGGATGTCAATTTCGCCGACCTGTTTGGCCAGATTTTCCAGAAAGTCCGGATCGCTCTGGCTGCCTATGAAGATTTCGAACCCTTCCTGTTCCCATCGCTTTGCCTCGGGGTTCAGTTCAACGCCGATGATGCGGGCCTGGGGGCCAAAGAACTCGCGCCACATGAACAATGAGCCACCGCCCAGAACCCCAATCTCGATAAAGGTGATGTCCTTGCCGATATAGGGCGTAAAAAGCGTGTCATACACATCGAAATAGGTGCTGTGTTTTTTACTTTTATAGGGGCTGTTCTGATAGGCCTGATAGCTTTTGGAATTCATCATCGCGTTTGCCTTGGATCGTACCATTTAAGAAATCTACAGAGTTGGACGCAGCTCGGGGTTTCTGGATCTGAGCTTATCGAAAGAAACAGGGGGCGGGCGCAAAATTCTCATTTTCGGGTCATGATAATTGCGTAGGACGAATAGAACGACCATTCTTTGCGGGCGCACATGCGTGACAGACCCGCATCCAGCTGCCGCAGACCAAACAGCTTATCATAATAGTGGTGCCCGTAATACTCATGCACCTTGATGTCGGAAAACCCGACATCCGCCAGCGCGTTCTGCATATACCGGGTCGAACCGCGACACAGCGAGTAATAGGCAGGGAATTTGCCAGTGTTCTTGTTGTCGAAGCGCCGAGGCTGCAACAGTTGAACCGCCTTGCGGGTGAGTTGTTCGGGAAACAGCCAGTTGATCAGGAAAGGCGAGGCAAAGATGGTCGGAACCAGGTGAATGGCTAGGCCGCCATCGGCCAGAAGATGGTGCATGTTTTTGTGGAACTGCTTGCCGTCCGGCATGTGCTCGCCGCAGAATTTCGACATGATCAGGTCGAATCTCTGGTCCACATGGCTGACATCGCCACAAGCATTGATCTGTAATGTGTCGAATTCATCCGAGACGTGGGCCAGTTCTTCGGCGCTGATGTCGCTGATGGTAAAGGACTGGACATGATCGGGCAGGGGTCTGTCGCTGGTCGAACGGCTGGTTGTCCCGCCGATTTCCATGATCCGGGCCGGTTTTTCATTCGTGATGACGTCCCAGATCGTATCCAGATAGTCCCGCCTGCATTCGGTATGCCAGCGTATGTCCGATGTCGCCATTCATTCCTCCGAAACCCGGCTTTGGATGCAGCGCTTCACCAAAAGCCAAAAATATTTACCAACGCCTTGCGCCCGCCACAGAAAACAGGCGCGACAAAGAAGCTCTTTTTAATACACGTGGCACGGATGTGCCGTGATCGTCTGACTGATCTTTTAGATGAATGAATGCAACTCCTAAAGACAGATGCCCAGAGGTTTGCACGTTTTGCGCGACATGGGGTCGGAAAAGACCTGAGCGGGCCACAGAAACTGAAGCCCGCTCATGCCATGGTAATCAATCACCCTCGTTTGGGGGGATTTTTGCCGTCAGGCGAACAAATCATAAAGGTGTCCAAAAGACCCTTCGAAGGTATTCGCATCATCTTCAGTTGCAAAGAAGTCACCGAAGCCCCGGACCTGTTCCTGACCGCCCGTATACCAGCCGAAGCCTTGGGGTATATTGTAGGCGCTGTTGTCATCGGAAAAGGTTTGAAACTGCCTGGTGGCTTGATTGACGAACAGGTTGATCTGGTCTGGTGCGTCGTTGTTCCGGTCCAAATTCATGAACTGGAAGTTGTCACGAAGGCCACCATCCCTGTTTGACACTGCCGCAAAAAGATTTCCGCTCTGGCTGGCATTGTTCGCCGTCGCAAAAAGGCTGTTGCTTTGGCCGGCATTGTTTGCTGCCGCAAAAAGATTGCCGTTTTGGTTCGCGTTGAAGGAGAACCAGGAATTGAAATCGGGTTCTGAGCTGCCTCCGCCCCGATGCAGGTCGATGGCAACGTAGACGGCTTCGGGCCCGACACTTCCTCCCGAAGTGTCGATCGGTGTGGCGGGGGGGGTACTCCCACCAGTTGACTGACCGGTGCTGGGTTGCTGCCCGCCAGTTGTCTGCTGATTGTCGACAATCGGTTGTCCGGCGCCCGTATCGGGCTGATCTGGATCGGTTGCGGGTTGGTTCGAGCCTGTATCGGGTTGGTCAGCGCCGCTCGCGGGTTGATCCGGGTCTGTTGTGGGTTGATCCGTTCCCGGCTGATTTGCAGGAGGCGGGGTCGGACTAATGGAAGGCTGACTCCCTCCGTTCGTCGGAGGAGATACGGGCGTATTGTTTGTCAGCAAATCCAGTGAGGTGCCCGGAGGATTGGTGGTATAGAGCGAGCCTGCGCCCAATGTGTCGGCCAGGCTGCCAGTTTTGACGACATACTGGGTATAGCCGTTCGCCTGCGCGGTTGCCTGAAAAGTAAAGTTCTGAGCATATTCGCCAGGCTGGATCAGGGCGTTGTTGGACACGTTCCAGTCGGATTGCCCTGTGTACCCACGTACCTGCGACGCGATATTGTAGTCGATCGTCACATTCTTAGAGCCCGAGGTCACGTTGATCACCGGGATCTCGATGCCACCGGTCAGAGAGGCCACATCCAGATGCAGGACCGAGTTCTGCGTGATTGTCAGCCCGTTCGCGCCATCAATGGAAATACCGTGGAAGTGGCCATTATAGATGGTGTTGCCCTGAATCAGCACGTTGTGATGCATGACATTCGGGTCGCTGGTATCTTTGCCGTCGCCCCCCATCCAGATGGTCTGGGTGTGGTCGCCATTGCCCATGTCAAAGATGTTGTCGCGGATGGTGATATTATCGCTGCCGCTGCCGTTGGCGCGCTGCACCTGGATCATGTCGCGATGATCGCTGGCCCCTGGCATCGCGCCAAAATCGTGGAAGTAGTTCTGGGCGACCAGAATGTTGTCGACATTGTCAAACACCAGACCGTCAGACCGGATGGAGTGGATATTGGTGCTAACGACGTCAACCCCGTCAGAGTTGGTGGCGATGACACCTTTCCACCAGCTTTTGAATTCCGAATTCGTGACCGAGACGTTGTCAGAGCTTTTGATGCCCAGCCCGACCCCGGTTCCCGCACCACCGGAATAATCCCCATCGAAGACCGAATTGGTGAAGGTAATGTTCGAGCTGTAGTCCACAGAAAACGGGCGTTGGAAATAGTAATCCCCGTTGCTGTAGGAGTAGTCGAAATTGATGCTGTCGAACGTGATGTTCGAGGCCTGGTTCAGCTTGACCGTGGAAAAGCTGGCCGGGGCATTCGGATCGGCAGACTTGATTGTTACGGTCGACGCGAACTGAGTCCCGTTCAGGCTCAGATTCCCATAATCGCCTGCCGCAAGCAGAATTGTTTCGCCTCCGGTCGCCTGTGACAGAGCCTGGTTCAGCTCTGCCGCGGAGGATACTGTGATTGTTGTAGACATTCTACACCTTCTGAGTTCGTAAGCGCCCGAAAGCGCACATGATCCCGCTCACCCAGATCGGAGGAAACAGTCGCGCGACGGCGACACAGAGGCCAAAGTGCGGCTATATTTTGAAACTTGTGCCTGTTTGTAGACAATGTTGTCTAAATGCTCTGGATTTGTGAGCGTGCACGAAACTCGATACCGGGAATTGTTCCTCTTCCCTTAGCGGTTGTCGGACAATTCGCAAATTGATTCCCCTATCGCAACAATGGACACATAGCTGCCACAATTCAGGCGTGTCCTCGCGTATATCTATCAGGTGTCGGCAGGTAATTGCCCGGTGCCGTAAGGGAAGCCTGGGCCTTGCCTTTGGTGGGGCCGGTGGGGGTGCAATCGTGGGGTGGTATTCGGGTGGGGCAAGTCGCGCCTTGATAGACAGCGCCCAAAGCCTCGCCTACACTTTCCCACAGGTAGTGATTTGAAAGGTGCGTCATGTTTGGATCAAGGCTTCTTGCCCTGATGGGAGGGGTCGTTTTTCTTCTGAGTTCCGCATTGGCTGCAGAGACATCCTGTGCGACCGATGATTTCAAAATCGGACTGCCCCCCGCTGCGGCAGGGCAGGCTGTGTCAGATGCAGGATCCCTGGCGGCTGCGTTGCAACAGGCCCAGGGCGGCGAGACCTTTCTGCTGGCACCGGGGGATTACGGCGCCTTGAACCTGCGCAAGTCGTTCCAGTCGCCGGTGGTGATCCGTTCGGCGAACCCCGATAAACCCGCCTGTTTCACCGGGCTGAACCTGAAAGGGTCCAGGAATGTGACCCTCGAAGGGCTCTATTTCGATTACACCTTCCGGGAAGGAGACCCGCATTTCACCGTTCCCTTCAAGGTCAGCAACAGCGAAAACATCAAGATCACGCATTCGGTTCTGGATGGTGATTATGCCTATGGGACCAACTCTGTCATCGACGGCAAGGCCTATGGGATCGGGCTGCGCATTCTTGAAAGCAACAATGTCCAGGTGATCGCGTCAGACCTGCGCAAATGGTGGGCAGCGGTTCTGACGATCCGGTCGGGGGGGCTGGTGTTCGCGGACAATCAGATCCACATCATCCGGTCAGATGGGATCGATATTGATGCCGCAACGGGGCTGACCATAGCGAGCAACCATTTCTTTGATTTCCAAAGGGCGGTGGGGTCGAAAGATCACAGCGACATGATTCAGATCATGCGGGTCACGCCCCGGGGGTCATCCGACATCGTCATTCGCGACAATATCTTTGATGTTGGTCGGGGCGACTACACGCAGACCATCTGGGCTGGTCAGGATGGAAAGGATATCAATCTGCCCGTCATGCGGCATCGCAACGTGCTGGTTGAAAACAACATGATCTACAATGCGCATATCCACGGCATATCGATTCATGGATCGGACAATATCTCGATCCGAAAAAACTCGCTGATCCATGTCCCCGGCGGCCATTCCTCTCCGGCAATCAACATCTCGTCCGACTCCAGCTCTGTGGTGATCGAACAGAATGTCACCTCGCAGATCATTGGATATGAAGGGCAGCGTGACTGGGTGGTGCTCAACAATGCCATTGTACAAAGCGAAAGCCCGTCGAAGAATGGCTTCTATGACAGTCAGTTCATTTACTATGCGCTTGGGAAGAGGCAGGGGTATAACGAATATGGCGTGCGCCCCGGCAGTCTTGTTGACAGTCTGAAGGCCGGATCGACATTGGCGGAAAGCTATCCAACACAAAAATGAGACATGATGACAGGTATGTCTGTACCCAGAATTGCATCCCCCCGCAGGCAGGCGTTTGAATGACGGTGCGCGTGGCAACCCAGACCGACACTCGGACAACAGGGCCGCTGGTCCTGATGCTATTGCTCGTATCGTTTGCAATGCCGTTCTATTTCCAGTTCCTCGGGCTGAGGCTCAGCGGGTACCGGCTTATTCTGCTTGTCTTCATGATCCCGGCTGTCTTGGGATGGCTGACGGGCAAGGCTGGCAAGATACGGTCAATTGATCTGCTGGTCGTGGCGTTTGCGTTCTGGGCCAGCCTGAGCTTTTTGGTCAACCATGGGGTTGTCGAGCTCTGGCAGTTTGTCGGGATCTTCATGATCGAAACATTGGTGCCCTATTTCATCGCCCGCACGTATATCAGGTCATTGGCGGCGTTTCGGTATTTTGTGAAATGGTTCCTGATCGTCATTCTGATCCTGCTGCCCTTTGCCATATTCGAGACCGTGACGGGCAAGACCCCGCTTCTGGATATCTTCGGTAAAGTGCTGAGCGTCTATCAGAAATGGGTGTTCCCGCCCCGGTTGGGGCTGTTGCGGGCGCAAACGACGATGCCGCATCCGATCCTGTTCGGGGTGTTCTGTGCCCCGGCCTTTGCCCTGTGCTGGTATGTACTTGGTTGGGGGAAATCCCTGTCCTCGAAACTGGGCTACGTGTCCATCGTTGGCGGGGCTGTGTTCTGCTCGCTGTCGTCCGGGGCATTCCTGAACGTCATCATTCAGGGCGCGCTGATGGGCTGGAACTGGACGTTCCGCTTTGTGAAAAGCAAGTGGAAGATCCTGCTGTCCGGTTTCGGACTTCTGATGCTGATTGCCGAAATAGGCTCGAACCGAAATGTGTTCGAGATCTTTGCAACACATATGACACTGACGCCTGGGACAGCCTGGGCCAGGATCAACACGTTCAATTTCGCAACAGATGACATCATGCGAAATCCGATTTTCGGGATTGGTCTGCATGACTGGACCCGACCGGCCTGGATGTATCTGCTGAACAGCGTCGACAATTTCTGGCTGGTCATCACCATGCGACATGGGTTCCCGGGGCTGTTTCTTTTGCTGGGCTCTGTGATCGCGATTTATACGCAGCTTGTCCGCAAGCCTTTGACCGGTGCACTGGCAGATGCGCGACTGGGCTATCTGATATCCTTGACCGGCTTGTGCGTATCGGCTGTGACGGTACATCTGTGGGATGCCACGTTCTGTTTCCTGATGTTCCTGCTGGGGGCGTGTGTCTGGATCCTCGATGCGGATGAGACGCAGGATGGAGAGGCCAGCGCGCTGCCGGATGCGGACGGGCAGAAAACGATGCGCTATACGCGGTTTCCCAAAGACCTGCCTCGCCCTGAAGGCCAGGAGGACGCCCCGGCTCAGGTCGCGCGCGTTGCCCGAAGTTCCGGCAGACGCAGGAGGGCACCGCCGCCCCGGACGGTCAGGGCCCGATAACGGTCCAGCGTTTCCGTACCATGCCCACTGCGCGGCGCAAGCGGCGCAACGGGGCCATCCGGCCCGAGAGGATGGCGTCTAGGTCCGAGCTGTTCATGCTGCCCTGCAGTGAGGTGCGGGGGCGCAGGAACGCGTCCTGCCGAAAGCGACCGCCATCGCTGGACCAGGCTGCTGTATACCCTGCCGCCTGCAAGCCCCTCAGGACCCTGGCGTCATATAAGCCGAAGGGAATACCTGCCTCGGTCACGGGATGTCCGCAGATGTCTTCCAACTGGGTCCGCGAGTTCTGCAATTCACGCACCAATTCGGCCTTGTCCAATCCGGTCCAGGCAACGTGCCGGATGCCGTGACTGCCGATCGTCATCCCTGCGTCTGACACCGCCCGCAGGTGCGCGGCGTCAAGCGATCCCGCCTGTCCGATGCGCCCTGTCAAAACAAAGAACCGGCCGCGCAACCCGCGCTCGACCAGGGCGGGCAGGGCAATGTCATGGTCCGACAGGTTGCTGTCGTCGAACGTGATCGTGAAACGGGTGGGGTCGGGGGCGGCCGCGATCCGGTCAAGCACGTCATGAAACTGCCGGAGCGAGATCCAGTAGGGTCCCTCGCCCGGCTCCAGATCGCGCTGCGGTGTTCCGATGCCGTGAAAGTTGATACCCACCAAACCGGTCATGCGCGCGCTTTCTTCAAATAGCCATGTGCCGTCTCGGCAGCGCTGACCAGAGTGGGTTTCAGGCCACCGGGGCGGAACTCATACGGGCCCGCGGCCATCAGGTCAGTGCCGCCAGTGCGCAGCTTGAACTGTGCGACGGTGGGATTGATCTCGGGGTCCAGGCCATTCAGATCATACCACCTCAGACCTTGGTCACGGCACCGCAGGATAGAGTGCCACATCAGGAAATGGCCAGCATTGGGGCGGCGGCCCGCCTGTGTGGTGGCGCCAAAGATATAGACAGCCCTGCGCCCGGCCTGCCCGATAGTCATCCCGGCAATATCGACCCCGCCCTGTCGGGCGAACAGAACGTCATGAGAGAAATCCGGGCCCGTGAGGGTATAGTAGAATTCAGGCGGGATATCCGTCTGGAACCCTTTGGTGGTCTGAACTTCCTGGTACAAGGTCTGAAACCGCTCAGCAGCTTCCGAGATCGGCGCGATATCAAGCTCCAGACCGGATTTCAGGGCTTTGCGCAGGGCGTTTCGCCATTTCCCGTGCAAATTTTGCATCAGGGTGTCTTCGTCCTGTGCGCAGTCGATGATCACGGTGCGCTGCCGGGGCGAGCGGTCCGTTGGCTGAAAGCCTGCCGCATCTGCAATCGGGTCGAGCGCTGCCGGGTCATGCGCGGTGGCTGCGGGCAGCCGTAGCCGCATGATATGGCCGGCCTTCTGCGCATAGTCACGCAAAGCGGAAAAGATGGCCTGTTGCAGATCTGGCGGCGGATACGGGTGATCCACCGGCTGGATCATCGGGCCGCCCGCAATCCAGGCGATCCCGCTGCTGAGAACCGGAACCCGTTTGATCCTGAGACAGGCGGCGGCCACCGGTGTGCCCTGCGGATCCTGCAGGCAGATGAACTCGGCTTCTGCACCAATCCGGCGAGCCGCTGCCTGCGCATAGGTGAGGGTCTGCTCAAAGGTCAGATCGTCAAACAGCGCGCTGAGGGCAGGCCAGTCTTCCGGGGCGACCCGGTGTAGGGAGAGCGCGCGCGCTGACATCAGCTTTTCACCGCCATCGGTTGGGTGGCCAGCAGACGCACCAACTGCGCTTCCTCGTCTTCGGCGAGCGGTTTTGAAGCACGCAGGGTAAACCCGGTTGGCACCGGAGCGTCGGCGCGTGGGGTTACAGGCAGGCCATGGGGTCTCAGAAATCGGGCTACATCTTTCAGGGTATGTTCAGGATTGGCGCAAAGTGCTTCGTAATCGACCCGGAGATGTCGATCCGGCCCGATATGGGCGCAATCGCGTTCAATGTCCTGCGCAACCCCAAGAACCTGTCGGCAGGCGCGTTCGATCAGGGTGTCGCCGCCCGCATTTGAAGGGCGGACGGACCACCATGCCTGCTGATCGGGTTTGGGCCCCTTGTTGCGCCGTTGCGCCCGGATGATCGAGCGGGCGGTGTCACTCGCATCGCGCCGCACCTCAAGAAACAGGCAGCCGGGAAACAGCGCATCCAGCAGCCGGACGCGGTTGGAATGCATGACATTCTTGTTGATGAAAGGCGCCTCAGCCAGTGCGGACATCCCCGCCAGCGTTGCCCGGATTTCGTCGACGGGCAGCGTCGGCAGAACGCGTTCGTCTGTCCAGGGCCCATCCTCGAGCCAGCGTTGCCAGATCCATCCGCCCTCATTTGGGGCAGCCCAGCCGGAAATATGACCGTAATCGCTTTGATAGGCGGGGGAATGGGGTGCGATCATCCATCCGCCCAGACGGGTCGCGGCCAGAGGGGTCTTGTAGAAGCGGTGCGCCAGATTCGAGAAATAGGCGAATTCGAAGCCGGTCGTCATGAGCTCATAAAACAGTGAGGTTCCAGACCGTGGGGCCCCCAGAATGAAGACATGGGGCCATCGTGCAATCGGGTGCTGTGCGATCATTCTGGATTCAAACGGGGCCAGAAGCGTATGCACCGTGCTGCGCGTGATCGATTTTGCCAGAGCTTTCATGCCGGGTGATCCGGCTTGGGATGGGGCGGCGTCTGTCCGTGTGGCGGTCTGACCAACGCGCCGAGCAGAAACAGAAACCTGGCCCGCCAGGCTTTGGCCCCTTCGTTGCCGGGTCGCAACAGGCTTTTGGGCAAGAACCAGAGGGCGCGCAGGGCATCGCCCACGGCCATCAGCAGGGTTCCGAGCCACGCCACCAGAGGGCCGCGCGTGAAGCGCAGAAACAGAATATGACCCTTGGCGATTTCAACGGATTTCCAGGGCGATATCTGCCCGGTGGACACAGCCCCGTAATGCATCAGCCGGATGTCGGGGTTGTACCGCACCTTGAGCCCGGCCTGCCGGACCCGCCAACACCATTCTGATTCCTCGCTATACATGAAGAACCGGTCATTCATCATGCCAACCTCATCAATGACATGTCTGGGCAGCATCATGAAGCACCCGGCAACGATGTCGACATCCTGTACCATGTCGCGCGGGCGCGACGCATAACGCTGATCCCCGAACAGCCGTGTTTTTCTGAGGATGCGGTTGGGCACCAGAATGTTCCAGAAAATGCTGCTGAGAGAGATTTCGCGGAACAGCGTGGGTTGCTGTGTGCCGTTCTCCAGCGAGACATGGCCCGCCAGCACGCCGACCTCGGGGTTGGCTTCCAGATAAGCCACGGCGCGTTCAAGCGTGCCATCGTAAACCTGTGCATCGGGGTTCAGAACCAGAATGTACCGACCCTGCGCCTGCCGGATGCCGATGTTATTGCCCCAGGCATAGCCGCCATTATACCCGGCTGCGATGACGTTGATGCGGGGAAAGTCCGCTCGCAGCGCCGCAACGCTGCCATCGCTTGAGTCATTATCGATGACAATGATCTCGACCCGCAGATCGCCGCAGTGTTCCAAAATCGACCGGATCGCCGCAGATGTGATGTCACGTGTGTTGTAATTCACGATCAGCACACTGAGATCGACAGCAGTGTCCGTCCCGCCTGCCGGGGAAGGTTCGACAGCGTGGGTCACGGCTCGGCTTCCGTCCTGATGTGGCGCCAGACATACTCGGGACCGCCCGTTGAATGCGCCCCAACCGATGTTTGGGGTCATGAGCTCTCTCCCCTCGGGCCGCGGGTGAAGACATGCCTGCACACCCCGCCGGCAAGGCTGAGGGCTGCGCTTTCAAAGCCTTCGGGGCGTTTGGACAGATGCCACAGGAACAGATGTGTCCCGACATAGGCGATCACACCGGCCAGGACTTTGGCAAGGAAGCGGATACGCAGCAGCGGCAGATCGTCAGGTGAGTTGAAGGCCCAGCCGACCTGATCGTGGTTGCCCAAAGCGCCTCCGACCAAAAGCACCACAGCAACCATAACAAGCGTGGACACAATGCTGCGCCACGCCACAAGAATAGGTCCGAAAAAGCCGCCTGTGCCAAAATCCCGTGCCATGATCAGGGTCAGGAAAATCGCAAACACACTGGACAACCCAGTGCCGAGGATCGCGCCAAAATAGCCAAAGCTCGACCCGATGAGCATCAGCACGATGGTGACCACCAGCAGGATGCTGTTTCGGATGCACAGGCGCTTTGTATCGCCTTTGACATAGCTTGCAGACCGGACATTGGCCTGCAGGGTTTCGATGGCTTTCAAGGGGGCAAGGACCCAGATCACCTGCGCTGCGGCCAGCCATTGCCAGCCGATGACCACGATAATCATGTGGTTGGCGACCAGCGCCATGCCGACACTGACCGGGATGATGATCCCAAGAAGAATGGCATTGGTCTGCTCAAAGGCTTTTTGCGTGGTGCCGTCGGTTCGCGAAATATGTGCCAGTGCCGGATAGATCACCCGCTCCAGGGGGGCGATGGCCTGATTTGTGAACAGCGATACCAGGCGAAAGCCGATCCGGAACGTACCCGCATCCGCCAGGCCCAGGGTCGCGCCGATGATCAGCTGGGGTGTGTTTGTGGTCAGGAACTGCGTGATCTGTGCCCCCAGGGACCAGGATGAGATGTTCAGGCAGTCCCGCCAGCGGCTGAGGGTCAGTCTGGGCCACATGGGCGCGGTGGAATAGGTCCAGATGACACGGGCGACCTGGGTCAGGAAATTGGCGACGACAACCGCCCAGAAATCCCGCCAGATCCAGGCCAGAAGAATGGCAAAAACCGTGTATACAAAACGGCTTATGGCCTCTTCACCCGCCACAAAAGCAAAGCGCAGATCACGTTCCAGCAGCGGAAAGCGTGGGCTCTTGAGCGATATGAGAACCGAGATGATGCAAAGCGCCGGAATAAGCTCGGTCAGCTCTGGCAAGCCCAGCATTGGCATCAAGGGGGTGCTGAGCCAGATCAGACACGCAGCACCAAGCCCCAGCAGAACCTGCATCGTGAACACCGTGTTCAGATGCGCTTCGGTGATGTCGGGCTGGCGGATCAGCGTCATCGAGACGGCCCGCTGAATGATTTCAAGCAGCGCGACGGCAATCACGAAATAGGCAATGACACCGAAATCCGTCGGTGTAAGCAGCCGTGCAGTGACAATCAGTGTCGCAAGGCCAAGGATCTGGCTGAAGATGCTCGAGGCAAACAGCGTCGCTGCCCCTGTAACGACCGATGTCTTGCGGTTTGGAGCGCGCTGCCCCGATGCGGCTTCAGGGGGTGGTTTCAAATGCGCCATGTTCCTAAGTTTAAAACAATACTCAACTGGTTACTCCAATGTTTCCGATTTAGCATGTCGCCGGAGCCGTTCCGGGTCGATTTGGATGGGCCTGTTCTGGCAATCCTGTCGGGTCATTGATACTGAGGTAAGTGAACCTGATCCTTATGTTGCATCCACATTATTGTTGTTCAATGTCAAATGATTACCCTGTTTACTCCCTGTGGGCTTTGACTCGCTTACAGAAAACCGTCCCGGACTTCAAAAAGATTATCCTGTAACGATGTCAGGAATTGGACACGAAACAAGACAAGATGCCAAGTATGTGAGGGTTTGGATTTTTTGATCCTGCGTAAGATGTTGAGTTCTGAGTATTAGAGCGGTGTGACGGAATGAAGATTGCGATTTTCGGGTTGGGATATGTGGGGTTTACGGCGGCCTGCTGTCTGACCGGGCAAGGACATACGGTGGTCGGTGTTGATGTGAATGCGGACAAGGTCTCTGAGATCAACGCCGGACAGCCCCCAATCAAGGAGCCCAAAGTGGCCGAGCTGCTGACCGAGGCGTTGGGCAGGAACCTGATCCGGGCCACGGTTGAAATTCCGAATCTGTCCGATGTGGATCTGGCAATCGTTTGTGTGGGCACGCCCAGCTCCACAGATGGCTCGCATAACATGAACTTCGTGGCCGAGGTGACGCGCCAGATTGCCAAGGCCGTCTCGCCCGACCGGGCGCGACCCCTGACGGTGGCGTACAGGTCCACCTTCCGGCCCGGCACCGTGCGGCAGCTGATCGAGCCGATTTTTCAAAGCTATCTGGGCGATCAAACGGCGCAGGCGGTCGAGATTGTCTATAACCCCGAATTCCTGCGCGAGGCTTCGGCGGTGGATGATTTCTTCAACCCGCCCAAGATCGTTGTCGGTACAGCAGACGGCAATCGATCCGCAGTGATGGATGAAATGCACGAAGGGCTGGATGCGCCGGTGTTCTATACCGCCTTTGAAGAGGCCGAGATCACCAAATTCGTCGACAATACCTGGCACGCCACCAAGGTGGCCTTCGCCAATGAGATCGGCCGCATCTGCCACAGCATGGGCGTGTCGGCCAAAACCATGCACGAGATTTTCGTCTCGGACACCAAGCTGAACATCTCGGCCTATTACACCCGTCCGGGCGGCGCGTTCGGGGGGTCATGCCTGCCCAAGGATGTCCGCGCGCTACAGCATATCGCCGGAGAGGTGGGCGCGCATACCCATTTGATCGACAGCCTGTTGCAGACCAATCAGGCGCACAAGACCTATCAGGCGCAGGACATCATGGCGCGTCTGCCCGAAGGGGGCAGGGTTCTGATGGCGGGGCTGGCCTTCAAGGCCGGAACCGACGATCTGCGCGAAAGCCCCAATGTCGATATCGCACGGCGCCTGCTGCAGGCAGGTTATCAGCTGTCGGTCTATGACCCGGCCATCAAGCCTGCCGATCTGCGCGGACAGAACCTGGGCTATGCCTTTACCCATCTGCCCAATGTCGGCAGCCTGCTGGTGGACCATACCACGGCCGAGGCCGGACCCTGGGATTTGGTGGTCGGGTCGAACCGGATCATCAATGAGCTGAACCTTGGCGATACAGAAGTGGTAAGAACCTATGAATATGACTAGCCCTGTATCCGCCGTGCAACCGATCTCGTTCGAGGAGTTGCGCCAGAGCCAGCCCCTGAAAGGGCTGAAGGTTCTGATTGTGGTGGAAAACCTGCCCGTGCCCTTCGACCGCCGCGTCTGGATGGAGGCCCGCACGCTGGCCGCCGCAGGCGCGCTGGTCTCGGTCATCTGTCCCACCGGCAAGGGGCATGAGGAGCGTGTCTGGGAAGACGAAGGCATCAAGGTCTATCGCCATCCGCTGCCTTTGGATGCCAGCGGCGCGCTGGGGTATCTGTTGGAATATGGCGCGGCGCTGTTCTGGGAAAGCTGGCTGGCGCTGAAGATCAAATTCACCCGCGGTTTTCACGTCATCCATGGCTGCAACCCGCCCGATCTGATCTTTCTTGTGGCGCTGCCCTTCAAACTGTTCGGCGTGCGCTATCTGTTCGATCACCACGACATCAACCCCGAGCTTTACGAGGCCAAGTTCGACAAGCGCGGCTTTTTCTGGAAGCTGATGAAGACGTTCGAGCGGCTGACCTTTGCCTCGGCCCGGGTGTCGATTGCCACCAATGAAAGCTATCGCAAGATCGCCATCGAACGCGGCGGCATGGCGCCCGAGGATGTGTTCATCGTCCGCTCCGGCCCCGATCTGAACCGGTTGCAGCACCTGCCGCCAAACCCGGACTGGCGCAACGGTCGCAAATATATGGTCGGCTATGTCGGTGTCATGGGCGATCAGGAAGGCATCGATCTGCTGCTGGAAACCGTGGCGCATCTGGTGCAGGTTCAGGGGCGCGACGACATTCAGTTCTGCCTTGTGGGCGGCGGCCCCAGCCTGGACAAGCTGCAGGCACAATCGGCTGAGATGGGCTTGTCGGACTATGTCACCTTCACCGGCCGTGCGCCGGATCAGGATCTGTTCGAAATCCTGTCGACTGCGGATGTCTGCGTGAACCCGGACCGGGTGAACGAGATGAACGACAAATCCACCATGAACAAGATCCTTGAATACATGGCGTTCGAGAAACCCATCGTTCAGTTCGACGTGACCGAAGGACGCTTCTCGGCGCAGGAGGCTTCGCTTTATGCCAAGGCCAACGATCCGGTGGATATGGCCGACAAGATCACCGAACTCCTGGCGGATGACGATCGCCGCGCTGCCATGGGCCGTTATGGGCGTGCGCGGGTCGAAGCGGAAATGGCCTGGCCCCATCAGGTGCCTGCCTTGATCGCGGCTTACAAGCGGATTTGGAAAGGGTAGGACCCTACGGCGGCTACTTGGCGGCTCGCTTCGCTTTGATGCACCTTGATGTATTTATCTAATGTTACTGTTCCATGGTTGGAGCATTCTTAGGAATGTTCAAAAATAACGGTATGTTTCAGTGTGGCGGAAGCGGTATGGCAATACCTACGGAACGCATTTGAGCGTGTGGAAATAGCCTTCAAAGGCAAAGTTACTTCGAGGGTAATTTGAGAAAAAGCGGATCCCTAAAATTGCCTACGATTTACTCTTGGTGATTATGACAGGATAAGGTGGTTGTGTTACAAATAATTCAGCCATGGGCTGAAGTGAACGGGACCACCTACTTCACTGTTTTTCGCTCATCTGTCAGTGGACGCACTGGCGCGTGTGTCGATCACCAGTTCAGTCGTCTGGTGACAGACGGTGTTTACTCGGCTGCCTGTTTGGCATCGGTAGATTTCGGTGGTTTGTTTAGGTGACGTAATTTCATCGCTGGAGCCTCGATCAGATGCCAGGACAGTACGGCGCAGAACAAAGTGAAGGGCAGAGAGATTGCCATATTGATGGCAGGTGTTGTGACACCGGATTGCGCCACAAGCTGCTGGATGGGAAAGGCGTAGATATAGACCCCGTAGGAATAATCCCCCAGGCGGTTGTACTGTAACAGAGCCGGCCATTGGGCGTATCCCAGAACAAAGACCGCATAAGACAGCGCAACCGCAAAAACCGGCAGGAACAGCGGGGTGAACCAGGCCGCAAGGGCCAGCGCACCCATCACTGCCAGCACGCCCCAGGACAGGGGAATCTCGTCGCGCCACAGATAAAGCACCATGCCCGACAGGAAGGGCAGCCCAAGTGTGGTCAGAGTCTCGATGCGCGGGTTCAGGTCGACAAAGGCGGTCAGGGCATAAAAGCACAGGAATGCGACGGCCATCCCGGCAAAGATCTTTCTGTGACCCAGCAGCCCCAGCACCCCACAGATGAGAACGCCAACATAGCACGTGACCTCATAGGACAGTGACCAGAGCGATCCATTGATTGCGGGCCCATATGGGTTGTTCTGAAACACGCCGGGCAAGTCGTATTGCAGCTTGAAGAGCAGCATGTTGCGTATGAAATACTCACCAGCCTCTGACCAGAAAACCGTCGGGGGGGCCTGGGTCAGGACAAAGCCGGCAATCAGGATCGAGATCAGGGTGACAACGGCCAGCGCGGGAAACAGGCGCAGCCCCCGAGCGATCAGGAACGCTTTGGCCGAGGGCTTTCGATCAAAGCTGCGCGTGATGAAAAAGCCCGAGATCGCGAAAAATGCCCACACGCACATCATGCCCAGCGAAAGCCCGTGCAGAACCGATTCAAAAGGCTGTCCATACGCGCCGCCCAGGCTGAGCGGATAGGCATGAGCCACCAGCACAAGGGTGGCTGCGATGATCCGGATCAGGTTGAAGTTGTTGTCCCGCCCGTCTGCCCGATCCGCGATACGGGGTACGGCCCTGACCGCTGAGATGTGCTTGGTGCTGTCACTCATTACGGGCACCTCCAGGATCAAAACGGTACGAATTGCGGCAGGCGGTTCAGGCTTGGCTCCATGAACCTTTGCAGCCGCGCGTCTGCTTCGGCTTCGGTTTCGCCCGGCAGGATGGGGGTGACAAAGCGGACAAGCGCCCCATCGGTGCGTCCCATGGTAAAGCCGTCCTGGATAACGCTCAGCTTGGCGCGGAAATCATTGACCATGCGTTTGCCGCGCTGCTCGAACCAGTAATAGACCAGCTGTTTTGAAAGCTCTTTCTGGATCACGGCGCGGTTCACTGTGAAGCTGCCGTAAGGGGTGTTGCCAGGATTGATCTCATAAGGTTCGAGCGTGAAAATCTCCCAGCCGCCCACCGGCAGGCACACTTCGGGCGAGTGGATGCCTTCGCCTTCGGTCTGCTTGTCGTAAAAGGCCACGAACATGTTCACGAAGTCACCCGAGCCGGTGTCGATATAAGTGGCGTTGAGATAGTCGCTGGCCCCCAGAACCTGCTCGACCTGCGGGTCAAGGCTGGTGGTTGAGCCGGACCAGTCTCCAAGCTGGCGGGGATAGAGCACAAAGGGATCCCGTTCAACCGGCTGCACTTCGGACGCAGGGCGCAGAACCCAGGCCGTGGACACCGCCAAAGTCAGCAGGGCCGCCGCCGCCAGCGCAACCGAGGCGCGGATGCCAAAGATACGCAGCGCAATCGGAGCCAGCCCCTCAGTGTCCAGATCGATTGTCTCGGCAAAGGGTTTCGGATTGGGGGCCATGCGCTGCAGGCCGATGGCCATCAGGAACAGAATAGCCACACACAAAAGGAAGATGATCCAGCCTTCGAAGAAATGCATGAACCCTTCGGCATGTTCGATGCCGTTCTGGTTAACCAGAATACCGATCACACCGATGCGGACGGAATTCATCAGCACGGTCAGCGGCGCGGCTGAGACAAGCAAAACCACCTTGTGCCAGATCGGACCGCGGTAGAGCAGGGCGAAGAGATACGAAAAGCTGAGGATCGGGAACAGGTAGCGCAGGCCCGAACAGGCTTCGGCCACCTGCAGCTTGTAGACGCCCAAGTCAATGACATTGCCTTCGATGAAGACCGAAACCCCCGCCATCTGGACGAACCAGACCCCAAGCTCGGATGAAACCCATTGCAGAAAGATCGTCAGTTTCCAGTACAGGAATTGCGGCAGGGGCAGCATGAACACAAGGTGGATCACAGGCAGCTGGTGATGTATGCCGCGCTGCCAGCCGAACACCGTAAGCATGACGCCGCCGGTCCAGATGATCATCGCATAGGTGACGATATCCGGGATGCGGGCCAGATTGCCCAATATGGCGATAGCCAAAGCCACCGCCACCACGGCCACACCGGGCCAACGGTCATGAATGACCGGGTTGGGTGGGGGAAAGTTCCGCAATTCCCGCAGGAACAGATACAGCGAGATGACAGGGATCAGCGGCCCGTGGCTATATTCTGGTGTGCTCCAGGCCGCTCCCAGCGACACGATCCCGATCCAGAAGATGGGCAGGGATCCAAGCAGCAAAAGCGCAAACCAGAACAATCCGGTTGCATTGATTTCCGGCAGAACCCTTCGGGCGGCCTCAAGCGTTTTGCCGGGGCTGTCATTCGAATCGAGATGATGCATCACCATCCATCATGCACAATAAAATCCGATCCTGAATTATGCCGCGTCCGGGTCGCGGTGATTTGATCGAAAATAAAAACAATTATCGCCAATTGGCCATATTTGTTGCCATTCAGGAATCGGCTCGGCGAGGGGTCAGGGTTTGAGTGTGAACCGCCGTCCAAGCGTCACAAACACCGAGCTCGATGTAGCCGTAAAGCCGTTCTGTTCATCCATTTCATATTGATAGCCCAGGTTCACGGCCCAGTCCCGCGTAATGGCGCGGGAATATGAGGCGTTGAACGTGCCGCGTTGACGCGGATTGGCCGCGCCGGTCCCTTCATCTTCCTGCTCAATGTAATCAAGGCTGAAAGACAGGGCCGAAACCGGATTGATGAAATAGTCATAGGTCAGGAAGGCCAGTGTCTGGCGGGTTTCCAGACTTTGCGTGCTGGTGCCGACCCGACGTTGAATCGTGGCTCCGATCCGGGAACTGGGCAGTTGGTAGCTATAATCCAACTGACCGATCGGAGTGGTTTCGCCAAACGGGCCATCTGACAGGCCGAGATTGAAGCTCAGCGAACTGTTTTGCCGTTGATAGCTTCGGCCGAATGTGGCGTTGGTCCGCGCTCCGTTCACTCCAAAGGTCTGGTCCAGCAAGATATCCGCAGTCCCGTCCGGCAGGGTTTTGCTCCAGCCAAAGCTCCACACAAAATCTTCGGTCACAGTATTTGTGTTGGTTGTGCGGAATGTCTCGTCGACCTGGCTATAGCCGATATTTGCGGTGACGGTTGTGACTGCAGAAATGTCATAGATCGCCCCAACCGAGACGACGGTGGTCTGCCGGTCGGTCCGCACATTGTCTTCAGCCTTAAAGTCACTGTAGCTGAGGTCCAGCGTTCCCTGCAGAACCGGTGAGAACCGGAAGAACGTGGTCGCGGCATAGTCGTCGAAGCTGTTGTCGAACAGGTTGGGGTCGATTGTGTTCTGATATGTGCGTTCGCGGTAGCTATAGTTGAACTGAAAACCCACAGGATCGTTCAGTCCAACCTGCCAATCCAGATCGGCGCGGGTGTTGACCCGGTCGCCGATGGTGCCGATCACATCCGAGGCGTCGATGATCCCGTCCAGATTGGTATCCGTCAGCGCCCGGTTGAAGGCCAGATCCTGTTCGCGATACTCCAGCCCAAGCCCCAGCTGGCTGTTGGCACGCGTGCGCTGATAATCCAGCCGCGCGAATGGGTCGGCAAACGAGGAATCGGTTCCGATTATTGGCTCATTGGCGATCCGGTAAAGCCCCGACAGATCAAAGATCAGCGTTGAATCCGGCGTTTGGTTCACAATCCCCAGGGCTAGGGTGTTTTCCCACCATGTGGTGGATCCAAGCGAAGGGTCGGTCAGTCTGAGATTGTCGTCATGCCTAAGGGAAGACAGGTAATCTAGGGTGATGCTCAGACCCGATCCGGTTCCGGTCGGCTGCCCAACCGTGGGTCGGCCAACCCGCCGGGCCGGGTTTTGCAAGGCCCGCTGGGTGATCAGCTGCTGGCTAGGCGTTTGTTGCACAACGGTGGTAGGTGCCGTCGTCTGTTGCAAGGTCGTCTGCTGCGTGGACGTTTGCGTTTGTTGTGTGGATGTCTGCTGTGCAACAGCAGGCGTGAGCGAAAGGATCACCCCTGCACTGCCCCCAATTGCAAGGAACAGTTTATTCCCGATTTTCCCCACCTGTATCAGCCCCTATTCGAATAGGCGGCGCGACGGCACAACAACAACGTCTCCGGCTTTGAGTACGGTATTGCCTTTGATCCCGCTGCCCGAGCCATTGTAGTTGTAGGTATACTTGTTCATCACGCCTGTTTTACGATCAGCTCTGCGCAATTCGATGCGCTTGGGAGCCGCGAAGTTGGTCAGGCCTCCGACCTGAGCCAGAACCTGAAGAATGGTCGTGCCTTCGGTCGCAAGGTGCTTACCGGGCACGTTGACCTCACCCATGACAAAAACCTCAATGGTCGGTCCGGTTGCTGCCGCTGCACCCGGAAGCGGGGGCGGGGCCAGCGCCGCGATCGAGACGAAGACGGTCGGGGGCGAGTTGAAATTTGAAGCCAATGCCGAGGAGAGAGACGCGCTGAGGCCGTTGGTTGACTGACCCGCGGCACGAAGCGTCCCGGCCAACGGGAAATTGACAGAGCCATCGGGAAGGACCAGCACGGTCCTGTTGAGGGTGGGGTCTTCCAGAACTTCCACCTGAAGGGCGTCACCCGGCTGGATTTGATAGGCCTGTGCCCAGGCACCAACGGCCATACCCATGGTAATGACGAGAGCGATCAATGATCCGATGACTGTACGCATATTCAAATCTCTCACTTTTTCTTGTTTATGCCGCCATGATTTGTGCAAAACAATCCGCGGCGTTTCGGATAAGGGCGATATGCGGCAGAAATGCAGCGTATTTTGCCACTATTGCCCGGCAGCGTTCGCTGTGCTGAGCCGTTGGACTTCCGCCTCCAACTCAGCTGATATATTTACAGGCCCCCCGGCGGCCTGGGCGCGCTTGTAGACCCGCAGCGCATCTTCCGGCCGGTCGACAGCGGCGTAGGCATTGCCCAGGTGATACAGAACCAGCGGGTGTTCCGACAGCACACGTGCCGAAGCTTCAAGATATGTGACCGCTTCTTCGTAATTGCCCAGCCGGTACGCGATCCAGCCATAGGTGTCCTGGAACGCCGGATCACGCGTGCCGCGCAGGCGCCTGGCCAGATGCTGCGCCCTTTGCAGGCTCTCATCGTCGCTGCGGTGGGTGCTGAGAAGGCTGGCCAGATTGTTCGCCACAACAATGGATCGGTTGCTGAGCGGGTAAAGCTGTTCATACACGGCAATGGCCTGATCCAGATCTCCGGCCCGTTCAAATTCGGTCGCCAGCAGCATCAGCAGATCGGGGTTTTCCGGCTGGGCAGCCAGCGCTTCGCGCAAAATGGCCTGTGCTTGGGTGGGATCGTTGCGGCTTGAGTGCAGTTCAAACAGGGCAAACCAGGCGCGGGTGGCATCCGGGCGGGTCTCGAGGATTTCACGATACAGGCGCTCGGCCTCGTCCAACTGTCCTTCGCTGGTCAGAATGCTGGCCTTCATGAAGAGCAGGATCAGCGAGTCGGGATCTTCGCTCAGCAGCCCCTCAAGATGGTTGGTGGCACCGGTCATATCGCCCTGGGCCAACATCAGGCGGATCAGAGCAACCTCGGCAGGCAGGCCGAAATCGGGGTCCCGGGTCAGTTCGTTCAGGAAAGCTTCCAGCTCGTCTGTGCGCTTTTGGCCCGCAAGCATATGCGCCCTAAGCTCTTTTGATTGCCGCAGAACCTGAGGATCGTCCATATCCCGCAATGTGCGCAGGACGATATCGAGCCGGTCCCAATCCTGTTGGCTCAGATAGACCTCGCCCAAAGCAATCAGCAGATCCGCATTATCCGGAGCCTGCCGCAAGGCATCGACCAGAATGCCTTCTGCGATTTTCGGGTCATCGCCGGCCAGAAGATACCGGGCATAGTTCAAGGATTCAGCGGGGGCGCTCTGGGAAAGCTCTGTGGCCAGCGCCAGCATTTCGCCGGTCAGTTCGCGGTCACCATTGCGTTCATGTGCCTTGGCCATCAGCGTTGCAAGATGCGGATCCCGCGGGGCTTCGCCAAGTGCTTCGCGCAGAAGAAGGATGGCATCGCCGGTGTTGTCATCCTCGATCAGCCATGCGGCCTTCAGTTTGGCGGCCTCGACCTCGGTGGGGTCTTCGGCCAGCACTTTCTCGACCACGGCCCGCCCGGCTTCATCCTGCCCGGATACAAACAGCATCCGCGCATATTCCACTTCGCTCTGGCGGGTTTGGGTGGTCCGCTCGGCATTCTCAAGCAGGGCCTGCATATCCGTCAGGGCCCCCTCGACGTTGCCCGAACGGAACTTCAGCGCAGCGCGCATGGTCTGAAACTGAAAGGCGTGGGCATCACTGGCTGCGACGATCGTATCCAACTCGGAAATGGCCGCATCCGGTCCCCGGTGATCGTTCAGAAAAGCGATAAGCCGTTGAACCGAAAGCGTTGTTTCTGCTGTTGGATCGGCTCGCGCCCGCAAGATATCTTCGGCGGCATCCAGATTGCCGTTGTCGATGTGATGTTCGACCAGCAACTGTTCTACGCTGGTGTCGCCGGGAAAGACCTGCATCATATGCGTGAGTTGCTTTTCGATCTCTGCGGGATTGGACAGCTCCTGCAGCGCCCGCAGTCTGATGGCGTAAAGACTGCCGTTCTTAGGCGCAAATGTCAGCGCGGTGTCGGTTTCGTCCACAACTCCCTGCCAGTCCTCGCTCCGGACCAGATGGTCGATGACCGTCTGTCGCGCGGTAATCAGGTCGGGATTGGTATTCAGCATTTCGCGGGCTGTATGGACGGTAAATTCCGCCTCAGCCTCATTGCCGGTCGTGACTGCCTGAGTATAGGCCAGCGTGTTGTTGAGGGATTGGATCACGATATCATCGGGGGCCAGCGCCAGCGCGGCTCCGGCATGGCGCTCCAATTCTTCCCAGTTGCCCAGATCCAGAGCCATTTCAGCCAGCGCCTGATGTCCTTCGAGATTGTCCGGATATTGTTCGACCAGCAAAAGATACTGACCATAGGCGATCTGAGCATTGCCGCGTTCACGCTCCAGGCGGGCAAAGGTCAGGCGGGCATCTTTATGCTGGCCGTTCAGCTTGAAGACATTCTTGAATTCGACCAGCGCGCGTTCGACATCCCCGTTTTCCAGATGAGCAAGCCCGGTCTGGTAATGCGCTTCCGCGCGTTCTTCGGCGGTGTCACAGGCGCTTAGAAACAGAGTGGCGGAGAGCAGGAGGACCGCCAGCGTTTTGCCAAAAGGGGTGTTGGTCGATGTCATTGTTGTGTCTCCCGCAGGGCCTGACGTGTCCAGACAGCGCCCGCCCGGGTCCATCCCTGTGCCATGTTACGGCGATATCAGCAGCCGGTGCAGCGCAATACGACCGTAACGGTCCGGGCCAGAATGGACAGATCGGTGCCAAAGGACATGGTCTTCCAGTATTCGGAATCGTGATAGGCCCGTTCGGCAAATGTTGACTGATTGCGCTTGGAGACCTGCCACAGACCCGAGATGCCAGGGCGCATGGAGTAGTAAAGCTTGCTGGGGTACAGCTCTTTTTGGGTTTCCATCATGGGGCGGGGGCCGACAACGGACATTTCACCGACAAGGACGTTCCAGAATTGCGGCAACTCATCCATGGAGGACTTCCGGAGGAACGGGCCCAGCTTGGTGATCCGCGGGTCATCGCGCAGCTTCTGGTTGAGGTCCCATTCGGCCCGCGCTTCGGGGTTCTCGGCAAGGTGCTTTTCCAGAACGGCCTCGGCGTCGTGAACCATGGTGCGCAGTTTTAGCAGATTGAAGCTCTTACCGTTCCGACCGACGCGTTTCTGGCGATAAAACGGGGTGACACCCTGACACAGCAGCAGGATGGCAAACATCAGAATCAGCGGAACAACGAAGGGTGCCGACAGCAACACGAAAGCAACATCGAAGATGCGCTTCCCACCATTTCTGTAAAACCCCGACCCGTGCGCCACGACAGGCATAACCGGAGCATTAGGGTAGCCAGGGTTGGCCACCTCTTTCGAATGAATTGTCACTATATAACCCCCCGGCACACACAAACACCCAAAACACCACCTACTCAACTCAGGAACTAGCTATGCTCAACCTCAACTTATGTATAAAAAATGTTATACATTTATATCAATTTAGCTCTGCCGATATCAACAACGCTTGGCAGACTTCCACGGAACAATTCTTAACAAATTCCAAACCACATGCCAAACAATAATCATGTGACAGGACCCTGGCTGACCACCAGAACCGCTGTTTTAAAGGGGTGATTTAGGGGCTTCGTTCTTCTTGCTTTGGTACGAGGACCCAGAAGTTGTGTCGAATGGAGCTACAATGATGAAATTTACGTTAATTTGATCGCAAAAAAGGTATTAATGAGTGGGCGCCCGCCCGCATGGGCCTTAGGCATGTGGTGCCAGGATTGACGCTATTTTGAGCAGTTTTTGAAGGAGGCTTCCGGAAACAATCACCCTGATGAGCATTGATTGAATTTGCCTGAGAGGGCTTTTAACGCATGTAACTGTTAGGGGTGTGACATGTCTTGATTTTATGGCACGCTCGTCACTAAGTACTTTTGGTTCATGTGATATGTTAGTGTCTGTAAGGGTTTTCTGGTGGTTCAGAGTGTTAAGTTGGATGATTTCCGAGAAACCAGAACCGGGTGTGACAAAGCGGAAGGCGACCGTGCGACCATGGTTCCCAAAGACGGATTTTACCTAGATTTCTTTGGACTGGACCGGCGCCCTTTCACGCTGCTGCCGGACCCCGGGTTCATGTATTGGTCGCCGCTGCACAAGCGCGGCTATTCGGTGTTGCAGTTCGGAATCATGAGCTGTGCCCCCATCACTGTCCTGACCGGTGAGATCGGGGCCGGGAAGACCACCCTTGTGCAGCACTTGCTGAGTGAGATGGAAGATTCGATCACGGTAGGGTTGATCTCGAACGCGCAGGGGGGGCGGGGCGAGTTGCTGCAATGGGTGTTGCACGCTCTTGGGTTGCCGATCGAGAATGACGCCAGTTATGTGCAATTGTTCCGGGCGCTTCAGGATTTTCTGGTCTCTGAATATGCCGAAGGCCGCCGCGTGGTGCTGATCTTTGACGAGGCGCAGAATCTGACGGTCGAGGGATTGGAAGAAATCCGTATGCTGACCAATATCAACGCAAACACGGATGAGCTGATCCAGCTGGTTCTGGTCGGGCAGCCCGAGCTGCGTGATCTGGTTCTGGATCCCAAGATGCGACAGTTGACGCAACGGGTCGCGGCAAGCTTTCATTTAGAACGCATGGATGAAGAGTCGGTCGACCATTACATCAGGCACAGAATGAAGATTGCCGGCGGGTCGGGTGAGGAGTTCACGGAAGCCGCTTGCAAACAGGTCTTTCAGCAAACCAGGGGCGTGCCGCGGCTCGTAAACCAGTTCTGCGACTTTGCGCTGCTTTATGCCTGGACCAATGAGACCAAGGATATCGACGAACATATCGTCAGCCAAGTCGTTCAGGATGGTGTATTTTTTGGTGGAAACTCGCTTGAGAAGGAGCTGACAGTCTGAAATGGGCCCCGTTCGCTATTACTTTTCCATTTTCCTGAGACGGTTTCCGTATTTTCTGATCGTTGCTCTGATTGTGTCTGTGGCGTCGATCATCATCGCCAGAGCTTTGCCTCCAACATATGAATCCCAGATGCGGCTGATTGTTGAATCCCCGCAGATTCCAGGCAACCTGGCGGCCAGTACCGTGAATACATCTGCGGCTGAACAGCTACAAATCGTGGAACAGCGTCTGCTGACACGCCCGGTTCTTTTGGACATTGCTCGCAATTTTGAGGTTCTGCCTGATCAGCAAGAGGCAACGCCCGACCAGATCGTCGATGCCCTGCGCCGGAATACACATATCCACATCAGCACTGGCCGCAATCAGGCCAGCTTGATGACCATCGTCTTTGAGGCACGTTCAGGCGCGATCGCGGCCGGGGTGCTGAACGAATACCTGACCGAAATTCAGAAGCTGGATGTCTCGTACCGTAAGGGGCGTGCGTCCGATACACTGGAATTTTTTGAACAGGAGGTGGAGCGGCTGAGCGATGAACTGGACAAGCGCAGCGCCCGGATCCTGAAATTCCAGAATGAAAATTCGGATGCGCTTCCCAGCAGCCTGCAGTTCCGCATGGCCCAGCAAGGCACGTTGCAGACCAATCTGGAACAGACCGACCAGCAGATATTTGCGCTCAAAGGTCAGCGCGAGAAACTGCTGAGCATCTACAGTTCGACCGGACAGATTGTCGGTGTGGGGCAGCAAGCGCAGACGCAGGCCCAACAACAATTGGCGCAACTGCGCAACCAGCTGGACAATCAGTTGGTGCTGTATTCGGAAAGCAATCCGCAGATCAAACTGCTGCGCGCCCGGATTGCCCGCTTAGAAGAGGTTGTGGCGGCTGAGCAGGCCGCTGGCAGTGTACCTGCCGATACGCAGACGGGGAACTCGGCGCTCGACATTCAGCTGGCGCAGCTGGATTCGCAGATTGCCGCCGAGGAAGATAAACGCGCCGTGATCGAAGAACGCCTTACAGATTTAACCCTGACGATCGACCAAACCCCGGCCAATGCAATTACGCTGGCCGAGTTGCAGCGCGATCACGATAATATCCAGACTCAGTACAACAACGCTGTGACACGCCTTGCCTCGGCATCAACGGGCGAACGGATCGAAGTAACCTCTCAGGGACAGCGGATTTCGGTGATCGAATATCCGGTGGTCCCAAGCGGTCCGACCAAACCCAACCGCCTGATGATCGCAGGGGGCGGAACGGTCTTTGGCATCGGGCTGGGGCTTGGGCTGATCCTATTGCTTGAGCTGTTGAACCGTTCGGTGAGACGGCCCGAAGATCTGATCAATAAACTTGAGGTGTGGCCGATTGCGACCATCCCTTACATGCGTTCGCGCAAAGAGGTGATCATTTACCGCCTGGCCTGGATCGCGGTGATCCTGGCCATCATGGTTGGTGTTCCGGCGGCGGTGTGGGCTGTCCACACGTATTATCTGCCCCTTGATCTGATCGCCGAACGTGTGATGGATAAATTGGAGGTTCGCTGGTGATGTCTGTTCTGTATATCCTGAGGAGGGTGTAATGGACCGTCTTCAGCAGGCGATTCAAAAGGCCCGTGAAGAACGGGAAAACCGGCAGGTTCCGCCGCAGCAAGCACCGGAAGAGTTTCAGGTTGAGCCCGAGGAAAGCGGTGTCGACGCCTGGGCAGCTGTGCCCGAGATCAAGATCAAGCCGCGCCTCATTTCCAGAAACCGTCTGGTCTCTTATGGGGGCGGTCAGGCAGCGGGATCTTATGACATGCTACGCACCAAAATGCTGCAGCAGATCCTGTCAAATGGCTGGCGTCGGGTGGCGCTGACGTCTCCGTATAGCGGTTGTGGGAAAAGCACGGCGGCGGCCAACCTTGCCTTCAGTCTTGGGCGGCAGGCAGACCTGAAAACGATTGTGATTGATCTGGACCTGCGGCGCAGAGGGCTGGCCGATATCCTGCAGCAGACCGGCGAACACAGTATGGCGGATGTTTTGCAGGGATCTGTAGCGTTCCGGGATCATGGCCGCCGCCATGGCAGCAACGTGATTTTCGGGTTGAACTACGCCCAGACCCGCAATCCGGCTGAAATTCTGCAGAGCCGGCGCGCCATCGAAATTCTGGAAGAGATCGAGGCGGAATTCAAACCGGACATTATTCTGTTCGATACGCCCCCCTTGATGGTGAGCGATGACAGCCACGGGTTCCTCAAGAATGTCGATTGCGCGTTGCTGCTGGCGGCAGCTGAAGAAACAAGCATCGATCATATCGACGTCGCAGAACGGCAGCTGGCCGAACTGACGCAGGTTATGGGGATCGTCCTGAACAAATGCCGCTATATCAGCGGAGCTTTCGGCAATGACCAAGGTTACTACTGAAACACACCCGGCTGACGCGGTCATCATCCCGCATTACAACGACATTCCCAGGCTGGAACGCTGTCTGAGTGCCTTGATGGACAATGATATTTCCAACACGGAAATCATCGTTGTCGACAATGCCTCTCCGGTGTCTCTGGATCAGATAAGCCGCGCCTTTCCCAAGGTGCGGTTTGTGGTGGAAACCCAAAAGGGCGCGGCCCATGCCCGCAATCGCGGCGTTGCCGAGACCACAGCCCCGCGGTTGTTTTTCATCGACGCCGATTGCGTTCCCGCCTCCGATTGGCTGACGGTTGGGCGCAGGATTGCCGACAGGGCCGACCTGATCGGGGGGCGCGTTGATGTCTTTGACGAAACCCCGGCGCCCCGCAGTGGTGCCGAAGCATTCGAGGCGGTCTTTGCCTTCAATTTCCGCAGATACATCGAAGTTCAGGGCTTTTCAGGCGCAGGCAATCTGCTGACCCGGCGTGACGTGTTCGACGCAATCGGCGGGTTCCTTAACGGTGTGTCCGAAGATCGGGAATGGACCATGCGTGCTGTGTCCCGTGGCTATAGCCTGATCTATGAAGACGATTTTCGGGTCAGTCATCCATCACGCCAGGATTGGCCTGCGCTCAAGGCCAAGTGGCGTCGAACCACGCAAGAAGCGTATCAACTGAACGGAACCGATCTGTCCGCGCGTTTGCGGTGGGCGTTGCGTGGTTTGGCCATGCCTGCAAGTGCGGTTGTGCATACGCCCAAAGTGTTGGCCAGCAATAAGCTGGGCTCGGTGGGTGAAACCATGCGGGCGGTTGCGACCCTGATCCGGCTCAGATGTACACGCATGGTCTGGATGCTGCTTCAGGCCGCCGGCGGCAGGATCTGATCTGTGACCAATAAAAAAGGGCCGCATCAGCAGCCCTTTTAACATAACATCTGTTATGAAGCTTCTTTTACACCGTCTGGCGGCGACGCATCAGCGCCAGCCCACCCAAGGCGGTTAGCAGCAGCATGCCACCTGCTGGCAGCGGAACCGCCGAGACATCGAAGTCAAAGCCGATCACCCCACCGTTGGTCGGTGCGGTCGATCCCGCCCACGAGAACACAAGTGTTTGGCTCAGACTGGTTGATGCGCTGCTGAACAGCGTGTTGAGCGTTGTCTGAAGGCCGTTGCCCAGAATCGCGCTTGTTGCAAACACGTTCGATGGGTTGGCTGTATCAACCCAGCTCATCGTCAGGCCAGTGAACAGGCCAAAGACATTGATCGTAACCGATGCGTTTGCTTGCCCAATCAGCGGATCAGTCGGTGATGTGAAATTCACCGCATAAGATCCCGGCCCGCCAGGGCTGGTTGCCGTTCCAATAAACAGCGGGTCTGACTTGATATCGTAAGTCCCGCCTGCACTGACCACCGTCACGGCGCTTGCTGCGCTGCTCATCAACACGACCGCTGCAAGCGCGACCAGCATGGTCTTTAAAGATTTAAACATCTATTCCACCCTCGTTAACTGTCGCGGTGAGGTCTGCCACGTCTAAAACCATCGTGACGCACACTCCCTTAACTTGAACTCTACCCACTCTTTTGACACATATCGAGTGTTTTTCTGCGAAATATGTCATTTATATGGCCACTTAGGGGATCTTGAAGCCACAATGAATTAAGTTATCAGCATCTGTTTCCAAATATTGAACGGTCATTTGGGGTCGGCGCGACTTAAAACCTCTCACTCTGAGAGCTGATTCTCGAGTGAAGCAGGTTCAAACAGTTGAAGAAAGGCCATCTTTTAACGGCCCGAAATTCGAAGGCGACGCGGTCATGCGTGTGCAAGCCGCATTTCGGGGAAAGTTGCAGGGATTGCACGTCTTATTTCCAAGAAAAAATTACAATGAGCTGCAATTTTATTTATTGTTTCCCGTCGTGGAGATGATCAGTAGAGTAAAGCACATCAACTGAGGAAAAAGCGCGAAATTATAGGGCTTTTGTAATTGTTCTTCGTTGCACGGAAAACTTCGTGTAGCTTTGGCAAGGTGATATTCTGAGTATGGGCGTTCAACTCTGCAGTCCGGATATATTCTTTATCCATTGTTACGCCTGATCGATTTTAAAAACGCCAGTACCGGATGGTGCGGTCTGGCGCATAGCTGCTGAGACCGCTGATGGATGCGTCTGATTTTTATCCTGATTATTTTTTCGATGACAAACATGCGACCCCCAGCGAGCGCCTGCAGGGCGGGCAGCAAACTCTTAAGCCCTGTATCTGGCTGATTACCCTGGCAACGTCCCACGACGTTGTGGCGTGGAAGTGACCTCGAAAAGCATAACAGGGCCGCCGCGTTGGTTCGGGGGGCTGCTGTTGCTGGCCGCAACAGTCATCGCCTGCCTGACCGTGCTGACCATCAATCGCGGCCCTCTCGTCTATTTCGATACCGGCAGTTATTTCCGGCAGGGCAACATTGCCTTGTCCATGATCCTGCCTGCGCCTGCACCACAGGATGGGATAGCCGCCCAATCCCCCGGTGCGGCGGCGGGAAAGGATGATGATGAAACTGCGGGCGGATCGCGTTCAATCGTATATGCCTTGCTGGTGGCCGCATTCTGGCGCGTGGATGCATTGGGTGGGGTTGCGGTCGTTCAGCTGGCGCTGCTTATGTTGGCGGTCTGGTTGGCAATGCGGTTGCTTGAACGCAGCGCCCCCACAGGGCGCACGCCTATTGTGCTGATCACCCTGCCCCTGTTGGCGGCTGCGACAACGTCACTGCCCTTTTATGTGGCTTATATCATGCCCGATATTTTCACATCGGTCATGCTGATCTTGATTGCTGCGGTGGTCGCATCGGGCCGGCAGATACAGATTGGCGAAGTGCTGGCCATTTTTGCGCTTGGCCTTTTTGCAGTCGTCCTGCATCCATCGCATCTGGGTATCGCGGTTTTGATGTTCCCCCTGACCGTACTGGCCGCTGTGTTGCGCATCGGACAGGGCCGCTGGCTTGCAGTCGGGTTCATGATTTTTCTGTCCGGTCTTGCCATGGCAGAGCGCAAAGTGTTCGAGGTGGCCGTTGAAACCGCCACCCAGAAAGAGGTGGTTTACACGCCTCACATAACAGCCAGGCTGATCGTGGATGGTCCTGGAATGGCATATCTGGATGACGTATGCCCATCATCCGAGCTGGCGACATGTGCGCTGCACGAAGCTCTGTCCTGGTCCGATGACCCCTATCGTTTGACCGCTTCGCATATCATTTTTGAGCGCTCCGAGAACCTTGGCTCGTTCCGCCTGATGACGGCAGAAGATCAGCAGGCTGTTGCCTTTGAGCAGCGCGATTTTTTCCTGCGCGTTCTGGCGGCACGCCCCATTGGCACCGTGTTGGCGCTGGCGGGCAACGCCACCGAGCAGTTGCTGACCAACAGCGTCGTGATGACCATCCCGAATGAAGTGGTGGTCAGCAATGTAAAATCATTGTCCGGGTTGCCGGAAGGCCAGTTCGACGTTTTGGATGACACCGTACTGACGGCGGATCAGGGTTGGATCGGGCCACTGGATACGGTTCATGCGGTGATCTACCTGATCTCTGCCGTCATTGTTGTTGGGCTGATTATCTGGCCCGGGCAGGTGGCCACAGCCTTCAGGGTCTTTGCATTGTTTCTGCTGCTTGGAATTGCGGTCAACGCACTGGTCTGCGGAGGGGTGTCACAGCCCGCCCCGCGATACGGTGCCCGCGTGATGTGGCTGTTGCCTTTTGCGGCCACCCTGCTTCTTCTTGTCCGGCGCCCCAAGGCGCTGCGCTCCGTTTCCGCTGAGGATCCATGATGTCCAACCCGTCTCTTTCCATCACTGTGGTCATGCCGGCTTATAACGCCGAACATCTGCTGCCCCGTGTCCTGCCGCCCCTTCTTGATATGCTGAAGGCTGATCAGGTGCAGCAGGTTCTGGTGGTGGATGACCAATCCCCCGACGGCACGGCCGCGCTGGCGCGCGACATGGGCGCAACCGTTCTGACCACTCCGGTCAATGGCGGTCCGGGCGCTGCCCGCAATCTGGCCGCACAGCACGCCACGGGCGATATCCTGTGGTTTGTGGATTCCGATGTCATCGCCTGGCCGGACGGGCCCGAGCATATTCGCCGGGCGATGTCCGAAGACAATGTAGGCGCCGTGTTCGGATCTTATGACGATGCCCCGGATGGGCAGGCCTGGTTTTCACGCTACAAGAACCTTCTGCACCGTTATCACCATCAGCGGGCCCGCCGCGAGGCGCGCACTTTCTGGGCCGGGTGTGGCGCCATCCGGCGCAATGTGTTTCTTGAGGTCGGAGGCTTTGATGTCAAAACCTACGAGGTCCCCTCGATCGAGGATATCGAGCTGGGTTACCGGATCGCGGCCACCGGCCGCCGTATCCTGGTCGAGCCGCAGTTGCAGGGCAAACATCTGAAAGTCTGGACTATTCGCAACAGCCTGAGCACGGATATCTTCTGCCGCGCCCTGCCCTGGGCCCGGCTGATGATCTCGCGCGAGGGGCTGACAGATGACCTGAACACCTCGATGGCCGAGCGGGCGCGGGCTGCAATTGCGGGGCTGTTGCTGTTGTCGCTTCTGGCTTTGCCGTTCTGGCCGGGGGCCTGGCCCCTGCCCTTGCTGTTGCTGGCGGCGGCCCTGATCGCCAATCTGGATTTGGTGCGCGCCATGGCTGGACATGGCGGGCCATGGTTTGCATTCAAATGCCTGCTCTACCATCAGGTCTATTACGTCTATTCCGCCACCGTCTATGTCTGGTGCCTGTTCGAATATCACGTGCTGGGGCAGAAGCAGAAGCTGCGCGTCACACGCGGATAGATGCATTTGATCTTGCCCCGCCAAGACCGTCGGTGGCCGAGTCGGTTCAGGCCGGTTTGCGGTGCTTGCGCGCATATTTTTTGCACAATAGGCGCAATGCCGCAGAATTGTTGAAAGAACGTGCATTGCCTCTCGGCGTTGGCCTTTGATTTCTGCATAGCAAATCGCGATCTGGCCCCGGTACGGGGGCAACGTATCTCAGAACAGCGGCAGGCCGAGCCCGCGAAATAAAAGGGTTTACTCTACGCCCTATTGTCTTTCTTTATATTTTCAAGGGCTTGTTGTACCGCTAACATAGCCAGGCTCGCTCCCCTCAAACGACCTCGGCTTCCATCCCGAACCCGGGCCTGACCACCCCCGGCCGACAGATCGTTTGCAGGCATCCTCGTGCCAGCTCTGGGTGGGCGGAACCTGTTTTAAAATGTCTGCGCATTAATTTCGGCGGGACACAGGAATTTGTTGTGAAAGCGGGGGAACCTCCTGTAGTTTGAAGGCAGAAATTTGTGTGTGACATTTAGTGTGGGTATGAGTGATTTGACCAAAGATACAATTCCAGTCGTCGTCATTGGCGGAGGCCCCGCTGGCCTGACCGCAGCATACGAACTCCAGAAGCTGAGCGACAAGCATGTGCCGCAGGTCTATGAATCCTCGGACATGGTCGGAGGCATCTCGCGTACCGAAACCCATAATGGGTATCGTTTCGACATTGGTGGGCATCGGTTCTTCACCAAGGTGCAGGAAGTCGAAGACATGTGGCACGAGGTGATGGGCACGGATTTCATTACCGTGCAGCGCCTGAGCCGCATTTTCTATCGTGACAAGTTCTACGATTACCCGTTGCGCATTTTCAACGCGCTGGGAAATATCGGCCCGTACGAGACGTATAAGATCATTGGCAGCTTCGTTAAGTGGAAACTGCGTCCCCGGCCGCAGGAAGACACGTTTGAAGACTGGGTCGTCAACCGCTTTGGTGGACGTCTCTATATGCACTTCTTCCACAGCTACACCAAAAAGGTCTGGGGTATTCCGCCCTCTGAAATCCGGGCCGACTGGGCTGCGCAGCGGATCAAGAATCTGTCGTTGCCCAAAGCGGTCTGGAACGCGATTTCGGGGGCCAATGATACGGCCAGCCTGATCGAGGAATTCCAGTATCCCCGTCTGGGCCCCGGCATGATGTGGGAAAAGACCCGCGATATGATCCGGGAAAAAGGCGGTAGCGTTGAAACCCATTCCGAAGTGACCCAGGTCAACCGGGACGGCAACCGCGTGACCTCGATTGACGTGCGCCACTGGAATGAAGACGGCGAGAAATGGACCGAGCGCGTCGAGGGCGAAGAATTCATCAACTCGATGGCCGTGCGCGATCTGATCCATGCCTTTGATCCGCCGCCGCCGCCCGAGGTGATCGAAGCCGCGGACCGTCTGCGGTATCGTGACTTCCTGATCGTGACCCTGATCCTGGATCACGCGGATCCGTTCCCGGACAACTGGATCTATATTCACAGCCCGAAGGTGAAAGTGGGCCGGATTCAGAACTTCCGGGCGTGGTCGGCAGAAATGCTGCCGGATCAGAACACCTCGTCCATAGGGATGGAGTATTTCTGCCAGAAAGGCGACGGGCTGTGGTCTTCGTCTGACCAAGAGCTCAAAGAACTGGCCAGCACCGAGCTTGAAAAGCTGAACCTGGCAAATGCTGACACGGTCGTCGATTATTCAGTGATCCGGCAGCCCAAAGCCTATCCGGTCTATGATGGTGAATACAAAGAAGCCCTGGATACGGTCAGCGACTGGCTGAAAACGCTCGAAAATTTCCAGACTGTCGGGCGCAACGGGCTGCACCGTTACAACAACCAGGATCACTCGATGCTGTCGGCCATGTATGCGGCGCGCAATATCATGGGCGAAGACAATGACGTCTGGGACGTCAATGTCGAACGGTCCTATCACGAGGAATTCGAAGCCAAGCCCGAAAAGAAACGCGCGGCAAACGCGCAGCTCAAGAAAAAGGGCGCTGTCCTCGAATGATCAAAGGGCGGAGGCGAACCATATCGCCCCCGCCAGGCTCATCTGATGAACAGACGGGTCATCATCCTTGGTCTTTTTGGGGTCGCTTTGCCCGGCGTTCTTGCGCCGTTGGCCAGCGTCCCGTTTAATGCTCCGTAAATTTATCTGACGGCTCGGTATTTGAATGAATCGCAAGTTGCGCAATCTCTTGTTCACGCTGCACACCTGGCTGGGTCTGCATTTTGCGATCTTTTTCTTTTTTCTGTTTCTGACCGGATCGCTGCTTGTGGTTGGGGTTGAGCTGGAATCGGTCGGTCGCCCCGCCGTCTGGACCACGGCCGCCAAAGAGGATCGAACCGCCAGTTTTGGGGAAATCTATAACAATATCAAAGAGGCTTACCCCGAAAGTATGGTCCAAACCATCACCAAGCGCCCAACCCCCTGGTTCGTAGACCGCAGCGAAGGCCGCACTGGTTGGGGTGAGCAGGTGAATTACTGGACCGATCCCGAAACCGCAGAGGTTGTGCAGGTGACGCGCTATCCCGGTTTTGA
The DNA here is from genome assembly GCF_013110855.1 of Ruegeria sp. HKCCD4884. Lineage (NCBI taxonomy): Bacteria > Pseudomonadati > Pseudomonadota > Alphaproteobacteria > Rhodobacterales > Roseobacteraceae > Ruegeria > Ruegeria sp. HKCCD4884. The sequence goes on along the minus strand of NZ_WVRJ01000018.1, from coordinate 24,475 downwards.
CAGGATTCTGCGGGAACTTCACGTCAAACTGCTCTCGGGTCAAAGCATCATCTACAAGGCCGTGGCGGCAACCTCCATTGTGGTTCTGTTTCAGATCATAAGCGGGCTTATTACGTATAGACGTTTCTGGAAGGGATTCTTCCGGCGGCCCAGACAAGGGGCCGACTCCCGATCATGGGCCGGCGCGATGCACCGGTTGACCGCTGTCTGGACAGCGCCCTTTCTCATTATCAGTGCTGTCACAGCCTTCTTTTTCATGTTGAGCGATTTCGGGATTGACGGTTTCAGGCCAAAACCTGAGCCGTCCGTTGAACGCGAGACCCGGTTACCACCCGACTTCGGGGCCGCCATCCTTGATCAGGCAGAAGCCCGCGCCCGCGAGGCCCTGCCCGGATTTGAACCCCAAAGCGTGGCACTTCCTGTCAGGAAATCGGACGGTCTCAGCTTTTCGGGCCACCTGCCCAGCATTCCCGAGATCAGGGGACCCAGCATCGTGACAGTTGATCCCGTGACATTCGAGATCCTGGGGGCCTTCACCCCCTATGACAACACGCACATTGCCCGCTGGCGTCATGTGATAGATGAACTGCACTATGGCTATTGGGGTGGGATCTTTTCAAGGGGGCTCTGGATTGCTCTGGGGCTTGTTGCAACCGGTGTCGCGTTCACCGGCGCTTTGATTTTTGCCACCCGGCTGACCTCGGATGCCGCGCAATATGGTCCGCTCAGACGCATCTGGCGTGGTCTAGGGATTTTCCGCTGGGCCTATGTGCTGTTGGTGCTGGGAGTTCTGGCGGGCGGTTATGTGAATTACGGCCCCATCTCTTACAAAAGGGCTGGCATTCTGCCGGAAAAGGCCCCGGCATCCCTGGCCTATCTGGTGCTGGACGACCCGCTCAGACGTGGAACCCCGCTCGACGTCGAACTGCGGATCGGCGCGCCCGAGGTCGACACTGCATCGGTTGAAATCAACGGGCGCACAGCGCAGTCGCTGACGGTGACACCCGCAGGTCAATCTGCACACGCCTATTTCCAACTCGACCCGGCAGACTCATCCAACGATGTGATCGTGCAACTGGTTGAAACAAACGGAAGGACACAAACCATCACTTTCCGCCTGGGGCAGCCAATCTGGTAGACTGCGTTTCAAGCGGAAGATCTCTGTCGCATGCAATCTGAACAGGTACAATTCTTGACGCCGAAACGATCTAATTTGGTCAATTTTATTGTCTACGTTCAGTCAACATGTGGTTGAATGAAACACGCAAGACACGGAATTAAACCAGTTCCCCTTTGTCCTTGGGTATTCTGCAAGCGGAGCGGGTTAAATGAATTATGAATATAAAGGGTTTCTGTTTACATGAATAAAGTCGCAGAACGGATCGATGCAGACAGCACCGCAACCAGTAAAGCGGCTGCGACAGATGTCGAAGGCATGAGCCTGAGCGTGGTCATCCCCGCGTTCAACGAGGAAAACGCCGTACGTCACACAGTCGAGGATGTGCGCACCCACCTTGAACCGCTGGGCATCCCCTACGAGATCATCGTGGTGGACGATGCCAGCCAGGACAACACCCGCGCCGAGGCCGAAGCCAGTGGAGTCACCGTTACCTTCAACGATGTCAATTCCGGTTATGGCGCCAGCCTCAAGCGTGGGGTGCGGATGGCGCAGTATGAATATGTCGCCATTCTGGATGCCGACAGCACTTATCCCGCGCGTTATCTGCCGGGTATGTTGGCCATGTGCCGCGATCAGGACATGGTGGTCGGCGACCGAGGTGCCGCGATGAAAAACGTGCCGCTGCTACGCAAACCGGCCAAGAAATTCCTGTTCGCCTTTGCGTCGTTCCTGGCCGAGCGCAAGATCAACGATCTGAACTCGGGCCTGCGTGTGTTCCGCAAGTCCGAGTTGATCCCGTTCCTGCCGCTGCTGCCGCAGAATTTTTCGTTCACCACCACGATCACGCTGTGCATGACGTCAAATGGCAAGCGGATGATCTATACGCCGATCGAATATGGTAAACGGGTGGGCAAGTCGAAAATCCGGCCGATCGATTTTCTGAACTTTATCATCCTGATCCTGCGTATCAGCACTTTGTTCAACCCGCTGCGGGTGTTCATCCCACTGGGTCTGGCGTTTTTCACGCTGGGAACGGTGAAATTCATTGTCGACATGTTCTACTGGAACCTCAGCGAAACGGCAGTGTTCTCGTTCCTGGCGGCGATCATGATCTGGTCGCTGGGGCTGATCGCCGACATGATCTCGCGGCTGCATCTGAGACCCTGACAGGAGCGGCGGGATGTTTTCCGATCCAAGTCAACGGCGCTGGCTGATCCGGGTTGCCGGATCGGTCGTGGTGCTGGCGATCCTGTTCTGGATTCTGCCTGCTGATGCAATCGTGGCCGCGCTGAAGGCAATCCCGATCTGGGTATTTCTATGCGTGCTGGTCCTGTTCCTGCTGGCCCATGTCGCGGCGGCGCTGAAATGGTGGCTGCTTCTGGGGCGCGGATGTGCAGCCCCGCTGGCCATCCGGGCACATTTTGCCGGGCTGGCCGCCAACCTGTGCCTGCCGGGGGCGATTGGCGGCGACACAGTCCGCGCCGGTCTGGCGCAGGCAGCGATGAAGGATGGCGCGCGGGTTGTTGCGGGGGCCACCGTGGATCGGCTGATCGATATGGTGGCCCTGCTGACCCTGTCTTGTCTGGGGCTGATCCTGACATGGGAAAGCGCTGCGGGCGGGCATATGATCTGGCCGGTGGCGCTGGTCCTGCTGGCGGCGCTGGCGGGCATGGTCGCTTTGCCGCGCCTGCTGCCCCTGCCTTGGCGCTATGTGCCGTCCCTGCCCGGCAAAGGCTTTGCTCATCGTCTGTCCGATGCGTTGGCTGAAATGGGCCGCAAGCCCGGCACACTAGCCGTGGCCTTTATCGCCTCGGTCGCCATCCAGCTGGGGCTGGTCCTGCTGGCCTGGTGGCTGGCTACCGCAGCCGGTGTCGATGTGGCCGCCGGACCATGGATCTTTGCCTGGCCATTGGCCAAGATCATTGCCGTGCTGCCAGTATCTCTGAACGGGTTGGGCCTGCGCGAGGCAACACTGGCCGGTTTTCTCGCCCCCTTTGGTGCCAGCGCCGCCGCGGTCGTGGCCGCGGGGCTTGTCTGGCAGGTTGTTTTGTTTACGGCGGGCGGGTTTGGCGCGCTGGTTCTGACCATGTCCGGGATGCGGCTTAGCGCTCCGGCGAGTTCCCAGAAGGAAGAGTGCAAGTGACGGATGTTTCCCAAAACCCAGGCAACGACAAACCCCATATCATCATCCTCGGCGCCGGACCGGCTGGCCTGGCCGCAGCCCATGCGCTGACCGGACAGGCCCGTGTAACCGTGATCGAACGTGCGCCTGTTGCGGGCGGCAATTCGGCCTCGTTCCCGGTTGAAGGCGTGATTTGCGACTATGGCTCGCACCGGTTTCATCCGGCGGCCGAGCCCGAAGTTCTGGCCGATGTGAAATCCCTGTTGGGTGACGATCTGCTGCTGCGCCCGCGCCATGGGCGCATCCGGCTGGGCGGCAAATGGATTCACTTTCCGCTGAAACTGACCGATGCGCTGATGCGCCTGCCCAAACCCTTTGCCGCGTCGCTGATCGGGGACATGGCGCTGAAACCCTTCCGCAAGAAAAGCGAAGGTCCCGAGACATTCTCGACCGTGCTCTATGACGGGCTGGGGCCGACGATTTCGGACAATTTCTATTTCCCATACGTGCGCAAGCTTTGGGGGCTGGATCCGGACAAGCTGGCGGTGAAACTGGCAGAACGTCGGGTCGGCAGCGGCTCGGTCGGCAAGATCCTGATGAAGATGCTGCGCCTGCTGCCGGGGCTGCGCAGCGAAACGGCGGGGCGGTTCTTTTATCCGCGCAAGGGGTTCGGACAAATCTCGGACGCGATGCGGAACAGTGCGGAAAGCAACGGGGCCGGCTTCCTGTTCAACACCGAGATCACCGCCATCGAGCGGGACGGCAATCGTATCACTGGGTTGACGATCCGTGACGAAGATGGCGAGCGGCACATGACCGGCGATCTGATCCTGTCGACCATCCCGCTGACCGGGCTGACGCGCCTGATCGGCGACGCTCCGGCCGAGGTGGTCGAAGCCGCCCGCGCGATCCGGTTCCGCGGCATGATCCTGCTGTACCTGGTGCTTGAGACCGACCAGTTCACCGAGTTCGATGCGCATTACTTCCCCGAACTGTCGATCCCGATCAGCCGCATGTCAGAGCCCAAGAACTATAACGCCAGTGGCGAGCCGAAAGGCGTCACCGTTCTGTGTGCCGAGCTGCCCTGCGACCCGGATGAAAAATGGTGGTCCATGTCCGACGAGGAACTGGGGCAGGAATTCACCAAATGGCTGGGCCAGCTGGGCCTGCCCGTCACCGTACCGGTGCGCCGCTGCGAAACCCGGCGGCTGAGCCATGCCTATCCGGTTTACGATGTGGGCTATGAAGAGCGATTTGATACGGTGGATCAGTGGCTCTCAGATATGGACGGATTGCTCGTATTCGGACGGCAGGGGTTGTTTGCTCATGACAACACCCACCACGCCTTTGCCATGGCTTATGGCGCGGCGGATTGCATTGACGGCAAGGGCCATGTCGACCGCGCGAAATGGAACAGGTATCGCGAGGTCTTTGCCACCCATGTGGTGGAAGACTGACCCATGCCCGCCTGGCAGGCCGATATCCTGATGTATCATTCGATCTCGGATGCGCCGGGACCGACCTCGATTGCGCCCGAGGTGTTCAAGGCCCAGATGCAGGCGCTGGCGGCATCCGGCCTGCCGGTGGTCACACCGGATGCGCTGGCCAACCCGCCTGCCCCGCGCGTGGTCATCATCAGCTTCGATGACGGGTTCGAAGATTTCGCCGACACCGCCTGGCCGATCCTGCGCGATCATAATTTCACCCCGATCGTCTATCTGCCTTCGGGCCGGATGGGCCGCAGTGACAGCTGGGCCGGCGGACATGTCCCCCCGCGCCCGCTGATGGGCTGGGACAAAGTTGCGGCATTGGCCGAAGAAGGGGTCTGTTTCGGCGCGCATAGTATCAGCCACCCCGACCTCACCACGCTGGACCCTGAGGCGCTTGAAGACGAGATAACCGGCCCTGGTCAGGACATCACCGCCCGGCTGGATCAGCCCATTCGCCATTTTGCACCCCCTTATGGGGCATCGAACCCGGACATACGCGCGCGGGTCGCCCGGAATTACGACACCTCGGTCGGCACAAGGCTGGGCGTGGCAAAAGCGGGTGATGACATGCACGATCTGCCGCGGCTCGAGATGTTCTATTTCACCGACATCGCCCGCTGGAAGGCTCATCTTGCCGGGCGCGGCGGGCCCTATCTTGCGGCACGCAAACTGATGCGCAACGTGCGGGCCGCCATTCGGGGGAAGCCTTGGTGAGCAAACCTTTTTTATCCGCGACTATAGCCGGAGGCGCGGGACAGATTGTACACTTCGGCACAGTGGTTCAGAACAAGTGACAGGTATATAGATATGCATATTCTGGTGACCGGCGGGGCCGGGTTTATTGGCTCTCATCTGACGGAAAGGCTGATCGGGGATGGCCATACCGTTACGGCTCTGGACGATCTGTCAACGGGGCTCATGTCCAATCTGGCCAGTGTTGCGGATCACCCCGGTTTTACCTTTGTCAAAGGCAGTATTCTGGATCGCCAGCTGGTCACTGATCTGGTTGGACCGGCGGATGTGGTGTTCCATCTGGCGGCGGCCGTTGGGGTCAAGCTGATCATGGATGAACCCAGCCGGTCGATCCTGACCAATGTTGCGGGCACGGAAAACGTTCTGGATGCAGCGCTGGTGGACAAGACACATACCTTCATCGCCTCCAGTTCCGAGGTCTATGGCAAAAGCACCAATTTTCCCTTTCAGGAAGAAGGCGACCTGACTATCGGCGCCACCCGCAACCTGCGCTGGTCTTATGCTTGCGCCAAGACGCTGGACGAGTTTCTGGCACTGGCCCATGCACGGGAATCCGATCTGCCTGTCACGGTGCTGCGGTTCTTCAACACCACCGGCCCGCGTCAGACCGGGCGTTACGGGATGGTGCTGCCAAATTTCGTCAAATCCGCGCTGGAAGGCGCGCCGCTGATGGTGCACGGCACTGGCGAGCAATCGCGCTGCTTCGGCCATGTGGCGGATGTGGTCGAGGCCATGTGCCGTCTGATGACCCTGCCCGATGCACGCGGTGACGTGTTCAATGTCGGCACCGATCAGGAGGTCACGATCCGCGCACTGGCCGAGCAGGTCATTCGAACAACCGGCTCGACCTCGGAAATCCAATTCGTCCCCTATGACACTGTCTATCCCGAAGGGTTTGAGGACATGCAGCGCCGCCTGCCCGATGTCTCGAAACTGCAACGCGTCACCGGGTTCCGCCCGATGCGGACGCTGCAGCAGATCATCGATGATATCGTTGCCGAGATGACCCGCCCGGTTCCCGCATGAGGGCGCTTCTGTCGGTACAAACGGGCCACACCCCGTGACCGATCTTGTCATCGGGTCGGGGCCAGCAGGCGTATCGGTGGCCATTGCCCTTCTGAACCGTGGCCGTCAGGTTTTGATGATTGACGGAGGGGAAGAGCTTGAAGTCTCCGCACAGGAGCGTCGCGGCCGGATGGCGGCCTCAGAACCTGAGGACTGGTCTGCGGCAGATATTCGGGCCTGGCAGGCCCCTCAGTTAGACACGCCGCCCGGACAGGTGCGCCGGTTCGGGTCCGATTTTGCCATGGTGCCGGGTACAGACACACTGGTTGCGCCGGATCAGATCGGATTGCGTGCCTCACATGCGGCGGGGGGGTTATCCAACCTTTGGGGCTCGGCGATCCTGCCCAACCGGGATGCAGATATCACCGACTGGCCGCTGAGCGCGCAGGATCTGGCACCGCATTACCGGGCGATTGCCAAATTTCTGCCGGTCAGCGGGCGAGAAGATGCCTTGCAGACCCTGTTCCCCGCCTTTCCGATGCAGCACCGGGTTCCACTGACCCCATCACCTCAGGCCGGGCACATTCTGCACCGTCTGGAGCACCACCAAAGCAATCTTGCCCGCTTGGGAGCCTCTGCCGGGATGGCGCGCCTGGCTGTGGATCCGGGTTGCCGCTACTGCGGCCAGTGTCTGCATGGGTGCCCTTGGGGGCATATTTATTCGGCCAGACAAACACTTGAGGATCTGCGCCACCACACGGCGTTTCGCCACCGCCATGGCCTTGCCCATGGCTTTGAAGAACAAGCTGATCATGTCACGGTCCGGCTGGACGGCGGCGAGAGCCTGAAGGCTGATCGCGTTTTTGTCGCCGCAGGCGTTCTGGAAACGGCGCGCCTGCTGTTGCTGTCTTCGGCGGATCCGGCTGCCCGCCTGCAATTGCAAGACAGCCAGCATTTCTTCCTGCCCAGTCTTCACCGCTGGCGCGCCCCGCGCCGCCCTGATCAGGTTCCCTATCACACTCTGCCGCAGATTTTCATCGAGCTGGATGACCCCGATCTCTCGCCCCATCTGGTGCACAGCCAGATCTATACCTGGAATGAGTTCTATGCCCAGGATCTGATCCGCAGCTATGGCGCAAAGCTGCCCGGCTCGACCCCTATATGGCATATGCTGGCCCGGCGGCTGATCGTGGCGCAGGCGTTTCTGCATTCCAACCATTCTGCCCGTATTGATCTGACACTGGCCCCTGACGGGCGGCTTGTATCCACGGTCCTGCCGAATGACACAACCGAGCAGGTCATGGCGCGGGCCACATCCCGGCTGGCGCAAGTGCTGAAACTGGCCGGGCTGACCCCGCTCAGCTTTGCCCGCCGCCCCGGCGATGTGGGGTCAAGCTTTCATGTCGGCGGCTCGGTGCCCATGGCCGAAACGCCCCGCACAGGACAGTCGGATATTCTGGGTCGACCCAAGGGGCTGGCGCGGGTGCATCTGGTCGATGCCTCAATCCTGCCCAGCATTCCGGCCACAACCATCACCTTTTCGGTCATGGCAAACGCCCACCGGATCGGAACGCTGGCCCCCTGACAGCAACGCTCGCCCGGGATGCTTATCCGGTACCGGTTTCAAAGGCCCCAGCTTCCAGCGCCGCAGCCAATCTTTGGTTTCCTGCACCATGGGCCACGCGCGCCAGCGCCGCGCCATACGCCTCCAGCACGGGTGTTTCGTGCCAGATCTCTAGAAACGCCTTACGTGCTGCAGCACCCTGTACCGCGCGCTGGTCGGGCTGGTGCTGAAGGTTACGCATTGCCGCGATCAGATCATCCTCGGTTTCGAACAGCTCTCCACCCCCTGCCCGCTCGACGATCTCGGGGAACGGGCCCAGCCGTCGGGCAATCACCGGTGTGCCCAACCGGAAGCTTTCGATCAGGATGATGCCGAAGGTTTCATAACAAACCGAAGGTACAATCAGCCCCAGTGCGCCACGATAGTAAGCGTTCAATTCGTCAGGTGTCTTGCGGCCCAGGAACTTGATCCGGTCATTGCCTGCGGCCTGTGCCTTCAACTCATCCGCGTAATCACCATCGCCAAGGATCAGCAGATCGGCATCCGGGTAACGATCAAAGGCGGGGAAGACATCCTGCAGCCCCTTGATCTTTTCCAGCCGACCGACAAACAGGAAATAGGGACGTTCATGCGCCGCCGGTTCCGGCAAGGCGCTCTGGTCCAGATCGGGCAGGAAATAGGGCAGCACCTGCATCTCCTGCCGCAAGCCAAACTCGCGATGTTTGGCGCGACTGAATTCGCTTTTGGCAATGATCAGATCCATGTGATCCAGTGCCCGGTCCAGTGCGCCGGTATAGCGCCACAACTGCGGCGGGCGTTTGTAATTCAGCACACAGCGCAAGCACTGGCGATCATCGCACAGTTCCCGCCCATGCCGCCAAAGAACGTGGGTTGGACAGACCAACCAGTGTTCATGCGCCTCATAGACTTTCAGCCCCTCTCCCATCGGCAACAGGCCGGGCCCGCCGATCAGCGAAGTGTTGTTGTGCCAGATGATATCCGGCTTCCGCTCGGCCAGTATCTCGCGGATGCGCGCGCCATGAATCACCGGGCGGCCCATCTGTTGGGTCAGCAGGTTCGACATCATGCCATTGCGGCTGCGCAATCCGATCCGACGCACCCCGTCAGGGGGCCCTTCGGGCTGCGGCTTGCCGCCCAGGATCAGATAGCTGTCTTCGTCATGCACCACCGTCACATCGTGCCCCCGCGCCACAAGCGCCCGGGCCATGCGCTGAATGCCAATGGCATCGCCGCCAAAGGAATAAGGGGGATAAAATGTAGTGAACATCAAAATGCGCAGGGACTGCATGTGACTCAAACCGGATTACCAATGACTTTCCGATATGAAAGCATGATCCATACCATGATCGAAAGATGGAACTTGCCCTGAAGCCCTGTTCACAGGCTGTGTTGCGGGCATGCTGCAAAGGAATGCAGCTTTTGTCCGCAGCTCAGTCAAGAAGACTGAAATAAAGCGCCTCAATCTGCCGATTGATGTGGTCTGGATCAAACCGGCTCTCTTTCGACCTGTCCAAGGCCCTGGCTGCCATGTCGGCGCGCTTTTGGTCATCTTCGAGAATATGCTCAACAGCCTGCGTGATCGCCGCGACATCGCCGATTGGCACACAGGCACCGACCGTATCATGCACCAGTTCGTGAACACCCGAACAATCGGTGGCCACAACCGGGGTTCCAACCTGGAACGCTTCGGCAATAGAGATGGGCAGCGCCTCCCACCGCGAGGTCAGCAACATCAGATCCGCTGCCCGCAAATAGCGATAGGGAACCTCGGTACGTCCGGCGAAAAACAAATGCTCATCCAGACCACGCTGTGTCGCCAGCGCCCGCATCTCCTGATCCAGCGGCCCATCCCCGACAACGACAAAGCGATAGCCGGGATGGGTGTCCTTCAGACGCGCGACGCAATCGATCAAGACGTCAATGCCCTTTTGATAGGCCACCCGCGCGAGAGAGACGACAAGATGCGTGCCACCGCGCAGTAAGGTGTCGCGCAGCGCAGCAACATCCTCGGCCGTGTCCGAGGGCGGCGGTTTGATACCTAAGCCAATCACCCGCAGCTTGTCCTGCGGAATGCCCGCGATCTCGGCCAGATCATCTGCGGCCCGGTGGCTGGGCGTAACCACCAGGTCGGCATGACGTGCAATGGTTCCAAACCCTTTGATCCGTTGGGGGTCCGATCCGTGATAGGTCACGACAAGCGGTATATTCAGATTCAGCCGTGCCAGCAGCGCCACCAATGCTGGGGCCGATTCATGCGCGTGGATCACATCGATCTGTGAAGACACAAGCCAACGGCGTAGCGCGGCAGCCCCACGCCCTGCATTGGCCAGACGGCGCGGCAATGTGCCTCCATCACCACCGACATAACGCGTCGGGATGGGCAGGAACCTATCTTCGGCCCATTCCCCGGCCCATTCATCCGGTGTTCCCGCCAGATAGAGATCATGACCACGCGCTTTGAGCCAGGTGCTCAGATCAAACGCGTGCCGGGCGATCCCGCCCAACCCGAAATCAGAGCATGTCTGTACGATACGCAAGGGTTTCAGGCTATCTTGGATCGATTCAGGGCGCATGGAGAATCCAAATATTGCGGGCATAAATGGTGTAACAAGAGGGGAAGCAGATACCAAAAACTGACTTGGTGAGTAATCATTCAAACGATACAATTTGGCTTATCGGATAACATTAACATCGTATTCGATACAATGATCATCCCCGACCGCCATTTGCATGTTCAACCGTGGCAAACTTTAATAGGCCGGGGTCAGGCAGAGCCAGACTGAGGACACTGCACAAGACTGTTTTGGAGAGAGATATTATGAAACAGGCCCAGATTTCGGTCATCATTCCCTGTGTCAATTCTCTGGCTGATTTCAGAACCTGCATGGCGGCGCTGCAAAACCAGACGGGCCCCCAGCCCGAGGTCATTGCCGTGGAGCGCCTTGGCCCTGAATTTGTAAGCAGCGTCAGATCAGAGTTCCCCGAAGTTCATGTGCTGTCAGTTGCGGCAGACGCAACAATCCCGCACATGCGTGCGGTTGGCATCCGCAGCGCCGGGGCCGATGCAATCGGGATGATCGAGGATCACGTGATTGTTCCTCAGAACTGGACCGAGCGCATGCTGGCCGAACTGGCGGCAGAATCCGATGTTGTGGCCGGGCCGGTGGACAACGTGGCAACCGATACCCTGATCGATTGGGCGGCGTTTCTATGTGAATACAGCGCGGTTCTGCCACCGTTGAAAGACGGACCATCAGATTGGCTGCCGGGGAACAATACAGTCTATCGGCGTGACGTTCTGCAACAGTTCGACAGTGTTCTGGATGACGGCAAATGGGAAAACCATCTGCATGACCGGATGCGCGCCGAAGGCGTCACCCTGATATTGCGCAATGATATCGTCGCCGGGCACAAGATGCATTACACGTTCGGCCTCTATATGGCGCAGAGATATCTCTATTCCAAAAGCTTCGCCGGGGCCCGCGTTCGCGGTGAAGGGCTGGGGAAAAGGTTTCTTATGGGCTGTTTTGCCTTTGCCCTGCCGCCGCTTGTCTATGTCCGCGTGGTCAGGAACATCCTGTCCAAACGGCAGCATGTCCGGCAACTGCTGTTGTCCCTTCCACTTCTGGTACCGTTTTCGCTGTCCTGGGGGGCAGGCGAGATCGCCGGGTACTGGTTCGGGGCCGGGCAATCCTTGTCAAAAGTCCGCTAAGAGGGATCCGCCATGCCTGAGCAGGATCCGTCACGGCCCGATATCTCGGTCATCGTCGCGATTGTCGACGGCAAAGAAGCGTTGCGCACATGCCTGCGCGCGCTGACGAAACAGACGGGTGACCAGACGGCCGAGATCATCATTCCCTATGATCAGCTCTCACACGAGGCCGCCGATATGGAATCAGAGTTTCCCGCATTCAGGTTTCTCGACCTCGGCGTGGTGGCTGGTGGCATGGTGCCGCGCAATGCGCTTGATCTGCACCGGTACTGGGATATACGCCGCGCCAAAGGCATCAAAGCTGCCCGGGGACGCCTGATCGGCCTGATCGAAGACCGGGGTATTCCGGCACGAGACTGGATCACATCTGTCATTGAGTTACAGGAACAGACCGGGGCGGCGGCGGTGGGGGGATGTGCCGATAATGGCTATGATACCACTTGGAACTGGGCCATCCATATCTGCGATTTCAGCCGTTACATGGCCCCCGTTCCAACCGGTGAGGCCGATTTTCTATCAGCAACCAACGCCTGTTACAAAGCCGACACGCTGCACGCGCTGCACGCGCTTTATGAACACCGCTTCTATGAACCCTCAGTTCATGCCGCCCTGCAGGCAAAGGGTCACAAGCTGGTATTGTCGGATCGCCCGCGCACAACGCAGTACCGCCCGCGTATCCCAACATCCAGGCTGGCCGTGGAATGGTTTCACTGGGGCCGCAAATATGCCCGCATCCACACCGGTGAAATTTCGACGGGTCATCGCCTTTTTCGCGCGGCCGTGACTCCCCTTCTGCCTTTTGTTCTGTTCTTGCGGCACCTACGCACCCAGCGGCAAAAGAAAATCTATCTCCGCCAATTCCGGAGGGCGTCTCCGCTTGTTTTCCTGATCGTCAGCATGTGGGCCCTGGGTGAGCTAGCCGGCTACATCCAGGGCACTGAACCCGAGATTGTCTAGGATCAGGGCCGGACCGGTTCCAGCACAGGCAGGTCGACGGCCTGGCCGGTCCGGGTGCTTTCCGCGACGGCGTTGGCAATCTCGATCGAGCGGAGCCCGGCGTTGCCATCTGCGATCCTGACGCTGAGATCACCTGAGCACAGCTTCAGGAAATCCTGCAACTCGGCAGCGAAAGACAACTTGGCAGTGGATTTCCAAGAGAACAACTTTTCCCGAATCGCAATGTCGAAATACTGACGCTTTGTTGTTGTTGGCTTTCCACCAGGCTCTGTCAGGGTCACCAGCGTGTTTTTCATCGGCGCATAAGCCCCCTGTACCATGCCGTGTGTACCATGAGCCTCAATCACAAAGTCATAGCCCCGCCACTCATCCCAGGTGGCCTGATATATCGCGGCAAGACCTTCGGGGTTCTTGAACACGGCCATGGCATTGTCCTCGGACCCCGGCAGGTTCCAGACGCTTTCGCTCGCCACGCCATAGACCGACGTCACCTCGCCCAACAAATGGCGCACCAGGTCGGTCAGGTGAATGCCGATATCCCACATCGCGCCGCCCCCGGCGATAGGTGTCCGGTATTCCCAGTCATGGGTGAAATGAGCCAGCCCATCATGTCCGCCAAACGCACGCACATGGGTGAGATCCCCGATCTTGCCGCTGGTCACGGCGTCTTTGACATACGCAAAAGCCGGGTAATAGCGCATATTGAACCCGGTCGCGACCACACGGCCCGCTTCTTTGGCCGTTTCCAGAATCCTGCGGCAGGTTTCAACGTTGTTGGCCATCGGCTTTTCGACAAGCACATACATGCCGCGTTGCAGGGCGGTAATGCAGGGGTCTTCATGCGTATGCGGCGGTGTAGAAACCACCACGGCATCCATCTCGGTCTCAAAGAATTGCGCGGGGTCGGTAAAGACCGGAGCCCCCCCGGCCACGCGGCGCGCCGCTTCTTCGGACAGATCAAGAACTGCCGCCAGTGTCGTGTCCGGGCATTCTTGGATGGTTTCGACCCTGAGTTTGCCAATTTTCCCGGCACCGCCCACAACCCCAATACGCATGGTTTACTCCTCGTAAAATAACTGCGGGCAACCTGAAACTGGGCGCCCCCTACCGTGTAACACTATTCAATTGAAGATCGTGAATTCATCCCCTGCGCAGTAGCATAGGTACCTGCCCTGCGCTAGGCTTGTGCAATACAACACGTTGCTTTGAATCGTGGGTTTGAGGAAGGGCCGTAAACCGTGACACCGGTAGGATCGGAACAACTCGGCGGTACATCTGTCCTTGTAACCGGGGCAACGGGCTTTATTGGCAAGCGGCTTGTCCCTGCCCTGCTGCAAATCGGTGCCCGGGTTACAGTCGTGCTGCGCAGTCGCCATGGCGCAGCCACCCTCAAAAGAATGGGTGCACGGGTTGTGACCGGATCCATGGCCGACAGGGCGACTATGGAAACTGTTCTGCGCGATCAGGATGTATTGTTTCACCTGGCTTATGACATGCGCGCAACGGCAGCCGATAATCTTGCCCAATTCGACGTGCTGCGCACAGCCGCCGAAACCGCAGGAGTCGGGCGGATTGTTCATATCAGCTCGATTGTGACCTATGATGGCTGGCCTCAACAGGACCTGACCGAAGACAGTTCCAGCGCCCGCGCAGGCGGTGGCCAGTACCGGCAGGCCAAAAGAGCGATGGAGCAGGCCCTGACAGACGGCGCTTGTCCGGTGGCGATCTTGCAGCCGACACTGGTCTATGGTCCAGGCAGTATGTTCTGGACCGATCAACTGGCCGCGTGGCTGGCGGCGGGAACCGTAGTGCTACCCAACCCCGAGGGGGTGTGCAACGCGGTCTTTGTGGACGATCTGGTTCTGGCCATGCTGCGCGCGGCAACCGTTCCGGGTTTGCAACAGGAGCGCTTCATTATATCCGGCGCCGCTCCAATTGCCTGGTCGGATTTGCTGAACGGTTATGCCGACATCATTGGTCAGGGCAACGTGCATCACGTCCCGCTTGCCGATCTCAAGGCGCGTCTGTCGCCGGAAACACCGGATGACAGCGCAGACACGCAATCTCTGGCCGCGCGGATCAGCGCGACGGCACGGGTCTGGATAGGTCGGGACAGGTTCGAAAAACTGGTACATCGGGTCAAACAGCACCTGCCGCAATCGGATGTGGTTTACCCCGACCGCTACATGCTGGATCTGCTTTCCGCCAAAGGCCAATGCCGGATTGACCACGCCCGCACCCGGCTGGGATACGCCCCTACGCATGACCTTGAGGCTGGTCTGGCCGCCACCCGCGATCATTTGCAGGCGCGATTTCCAAAATAGCATCTCGTAACAAAAGTATTCAGGATTTCAGAGTTTTGCCCCATATCACCATTGACGCCACATCCTGGGAAAACGAACGCGGCTTTGGCCGGTTCACCCGCAACCTGATTGTCGCGCTGGCCGCCCGTGACAGCGGTTTCCGCTATACGCTTCTGTTCGATCAGGAGCCCACACGGCCGGTGCCCGATGGGGTGAAAACCCTTGTCGCGGGGTCTGACACCTCGATGTCCGAGGCCTCATCAGGGGCCAAAGCCCGGGGGGGGGCTGATCTGATGACAATGGCGCGGGCGGCACGGCGCATTGAATGTGATGTCTTCTTCTACCCCGCCGTGTATTCCTATTTTCCCCTACCCGCCCGACGGCCAACGGTTGTGTGTTATCACGACACGATCCCTGAACGCTTTCCTGACCTGATCTTTCCCAAACGCCTCAATTTCCGCCTATGGCAGATAAAATGCTGGCTGGCCAAAAAGCAGGCAACGCGGGTCATGACGATTTCAGAAGCCTCGGCAAAAGATCTGACGCGCCTCCTGCATATCCCGCGGGACCGGATCGACATCATCACCGAAGGTGCGGAATCCATGTTTCGTCCGATCGGGGATCAATCCGTTCTCATCAAGGCCAGACAGACCTATGGCATTCCGCCCGAGGCGCCGCTTCTGGTCTATTTGGGCGGTTTCAATCGCCACAAGAATGTGCTGCGCCTGATTGAGGCCATGCCCCGTATTCTAGCGCACGTACCCGACGTCTATCTAGCCATTGTCGGGCGCACAACCGGGGCGCGGTTCTGGGACAATATCGAAGATCTCAAAGCCAGCGCAGCATCGGATGCCGCCCGATCCGAACACATCCTCTTTACCGGCGAGATCGACGACACGGGTTTGTCAGCTCTACTCAATACTGCCGACGCGCTGGTCTTTCCCTCGCTTTGGGAAGGGTTCGGCCTGCCCGCACTCGAGGCGATGTCCTGCGGCACCCCGGTTTTGTCCTCAGATCGAGGCAGCCTGCCCGAGGTTGTGGGCGATGGCGGGCTTTATTACGATCCCCTGTCCGACCAGGCCCTGGCGGATCAGGCCGTTCGCCTGCTGACCGAACCCGACCTGCGGGATGACTTGTCACAAAAAGCCCTAGCGCGGGCGTCAGAGTTCAGCTGGGACAAGGGAGCAGAGCTAGCCGAGGCCTCGTTCCGGCGCGCGATGTGCTCAAAATAACCGGAATATTCCAAACCCGGTTTCCCTCAGAAAACCTCGACAGTCTTAACTCATTCGCATAATTGGGCAATTATTGGAAACATGCTGCGCCGCTCTCGATCCAGGCCGACAAATATATTGGATTCGCACCCATTCCACCCTATCCGTGAAGAGGGGTGGAATTTTCGGCACCCAGGATGCCAATTGATTTCAGTGTGACTTTGTACGATCAGGATAGATTATGAATTACGAAACCTCGCACCATCAGTCCCTCAAACAGCTTATTGCGGCGCGCGATGCGCGGGTTGCCGTGGTGGGGCTGGGCTATGTCGGCCTGCCCCTGGCCCTGACCGCTTATGACAAAGGGTTCGACACCACCGGTGTTGACCTCAACCCCGACCGCGTAGCGCGTATCAATCAGGGCGATCAGGTCATCTCGTACCTGGAACAGGACCGGATCGCGCAGGCGGTGGCCAGCGGCAAATTCCGTGCGACGCAGGACGCCGCAGCACTTGCCGAGGCCGATATCATCCTGATCTGTGTGCCGACCCCGCTGACCGACGCACAAGACCCGGACATGCGCTTTGTCGCCGCCGCCGCGCAAACCATCGCACAGCATCTGCGTCCCGGTCAGATGGTAGTGCTGGAAAGCAGCGTCTGGCCCGGTGCCACGACGACACTGGTTCAGCCGATCCTCGAAGCAGGCGGTCTGCGCGCAGGGTCCGATTTCTTCCTGGCATTTTCGCCCGAGCGCGAAGATCCCGGCAATGACACATTCGACACGCACAGCATTCCCAAGGTGGTCGGTGCCGACGACCCGCAATCGCGGCAACTGGTCGAGGATTTCTATCGCGCCATCGTCACCAGTGCCGTGCCGGTCAGTTCAGCTGCCACCGCCGAGGCGGTGAAACTGGTCGAAAACAGCTTTCGCACCGTCAATATCGCGCTGGTCAACGAATTGAAGACCGCGCTCGAAGCAATGGACGTGGATGTCTGGGAAGTGATCGAGGCTGCGGCGACCAAGCCGTTTGGCTTCATGCCCTTCTATCCCGGTCCTGGAATCGGTGGGGCCTGCATCCCGGTGTCTCCGGCCTATCTGGCCTGGCGCGCTGCGGATGCAGGATCTGATACGCCGCTGATCAATCTGGCCCGCACCAGCAATGACGCGGTGCCGGAAATGCTGGCGGCACGGATGGCGGCAGAACTGGCCGCACGCCATGGGTCGGCGCTGGCAGAGACCGGTCAGCCCCTGACCGGACAGCGCATCCTGCTGATGGGCATCGCCTATAAGCGTGATGTTGAAGATACCCGCCGCAGCCCGGCGCTGGTGTTGCTGGACGAGCTGGAAAAGCTGGGGGCCGAGGTCGACTATCACGACCCCTATTTCCCGCGCCTGCCCGAAGGCGGCGAATACCCGCAACTGGCGGGCCGGACCTCACAGCCGCTGACGGCAGACACCCTGAAACGCTATGCTGCCGTGGCGGTGATCACCGATCACAGTGCCCCGGATTACAACTTGGTTGCCCGCGAAGCAGCCATGATCTTTGATACACGCAATGTTTTTGCAAAACGCGGAATCACAGTAGACAGCGGGCGGTTCAGGAAACTCTGAAAAAGGCCAGGGGCCCGGCACCCGGAAGCTGCGGACCATGGCCGAGACACGCCACCGACAACCGGTTTACTTTCAGGCATGTGCAATTCGAAAGAAGACCCCCAGTAATGAGTAAAAAACCGGAAAAAATCTTTGTTGATCTGGATGGGACGCTGGTCAGAACAGACCTGTTTGTCGAGGCTATTCTGCTGTTCCTGAAGAAAAACCCGCTCAATCTTTTTCCGGTTCTCCTGTGGGTGTTCCACGGCATCCCCTATGCCAAGGCGCGGATCGGCCGGGAAATCGGATTAGAAGCTGCGGACCTTCCGTTCGAAACCGACCTGCTGGATTATCTGCGCGTGCAGAAAGAAGAAGGCAGGCATCTGATCCTCGCAACAGCCTCTCACCGCATCTATGCCGAAAAGGTGGCCGCGCATCTGGGCCTGTTCTCGTCTGTTCTGGCCACAGAGGAGGGCCGGAACCTGAAAGGGTCCAACAAGCTTGCCGCCATTCGTGACACAGCCGGATCCGACGCCTTTACCTATGCCGGAGACAGCACAGCCGACAGCCCGATCTGGGCGGCGGCCGGGTCGGGTATTTACGTCAATGCCCCGGCCTCGGACGTGGCCGCGGCACAGGCTGCGGGTACCGCTGAAAAGATCATCGCTTCACGCCCGCCGGTATGGCGCGCCTTCGTCAAGTCGATGCGCCCTCATCAATACGCCAAGAATGCCCTGATCTTTGTGCCGATCTTCACCTCGCAAATGCACCTGCCCGCAGCGGGGTTCCTGGCGGCGCTTCTGGCCTTTATCTGCTTCAGCCTCTGTGCGTCGGGCGTATATTTCCTGAATGACCTGATGGATCTGCAGGCCGACCGCCATCATACCAGCAAGCGGCATCGCCCCCTGCCCGCAGGCGATCTGCCGCTTCAGACCGGCGTCATCGGGGCCATTGCCCTGCCCGGCATCGCCTTTGCCTTGTCCCTGCTCTTTCTGCCGCCCGCCTTCACGATTGTGCTGATCGCCTATCTGGCCATCACCATGGCCTATTCCTTCTGGCTCAAGCAGATCGCAACCGCAGATGTCATGGTGCTGGCCTCGCTTTACACGCTGCGTGTCATCGCCGGAGCAGCCGCCACAGGCATTGTGCTGTCCTCGTGGCTGTTGGCATTCTCGATGTTCATCTTCGTCAGCCTCGGCTATCTCAAACGGTATATCGAGGTCGCGGCGGCCCCTCATGATGAAGCCAATGTGCATGGCCGCGACTATTCCCATGCCGACAGCGAGACCATGTTCAGCCTTGGCGTCGCCAATATCACAGCCGCCGTTGTCATTCTTGCGCTCTATATCAACAGCCCCGAAGTGAAAGGCTTTTACAGCACTCCGGAAATCCTGTGGCTGCTGTGTCTGCTGCTGCTGTATTGGGGCAACCGCATCTGGGTCGGTGCCCGACGCGGTCGGATTGCCGACGATCCGGTCCTGTTCGCCTTGCGTGACAGAATAAGCCTTTTGATCGGCGCAGGGTTTGTACTGATCACCTTAGCCGCCAAATACCTGACCTTTTGAAGCCCGCACCGGACCTGCCGGAAGACACTGTTTAGCTGTGCCCAGCAGACCCGCACATGAAGGAGAACACATATGTCACTCTACTGGTCCGCCCTGTTGATCGCCGTTTGCGCCAATATCTGCACCAACCTGTCGTTCAAGCTGGCCGTGCAGCAGCTTGCCGGGCCCTTCGACATCCGCGCCTTGATACTCTCACCCTGGGCTTGGGCTGGCCTGGTCAGCGGCCTGCTGCTGCTTGGCAGTTTCATTGTCGCCATTCGCGGCATTGAACTGAGTGTGGCCTACCCTGCCGTCACGGGCCTGGCAATGGCCGGTATTTTGCTGGCCGGATATATCCTGTTTTCTGAAACCCTGAGCTTTCAGAAAATTGCCGGGATCGGCCTGGTTGTTGCCGGAGTGGTCGTACTGTCTCAGGTCAAACCAACCTGAGACCAGCGCCCGGCAGGCGGAGATTTGCACATTTGCACGGCAAAACCGCTCAAATATTGCCCTTTCTGAGAATTCCAGAGAAGAATTGAGAAAGGCAGTCCTTTAGTCACAGGCAATACGCAGTATCGAACGAGTAGTGGAGTTCAGCTCCAGCGGGTATCCAATAACCAAATTTTAACCTCAGGTGGTTCATAGTTTTGCCATGATTCCACGTCGGAATTGACAAGGGGGAATCCCCCTATGGCACTGCGATGACCCGCCCTTATTGGGGTGAAAGAAACCGGAACCAGAACGGAGCACCTGGACCAACATGCTGGGAATTATTGGTATAGCGATATGTGTCGGCCTTGTTGCCAGCGTCGCGACCTGGCTGTCGGGGTATTCTCTGCTGTTGGCTTTTGGGGTTTATGCGCTGTCCGGCTGGCTGTTCATCCTGATTGCCATCACCGCAATCTACGCCACCAGATCACTGAGAATGCGCTCAGAGAAACCGGACCACGCCTATTCAGGCTGAGCTATCACTCTTTTCCACTTACCCTCTTGGCCACATAGCCTAGAAACGCCCGTTGCGGGTTCCTGATCTGTGGGCGGCCCGACGCGGCCCAATAGGCCAACCAGTCCGCCTCCAGCGCATAGACATCGCGGCCCGGCGCCATCGCCCGGGCTTCTTCCAGCGCATCTGAGGGCAGGATCGGCTTGTCCGGTCCCTCGACCACCTGCCCCCTGCGCGAGAACCGGATCAGGTCGCCTGGCTCTTCACTCATCTCGTAATCAGGCAGGTGATCGGCCGCGATCATGTCGCGGATCATCTTGCGGAACACCCGGCGGGGCGAGGCTGACCCTGATTTCTTCAGCAGCACCTCAACCGAGATCCGCCACTCGGGCTGACGGCCACAATGTTTGCGCGCCAGTTCATAGATCCGCCGCTCGAGCGGTTTGCGCAGGCGGAAGTAATCACGGCTGAGGGTCAGAACCGATTTCGCCAGCACCGCCCGAAACAGCCAGTCTGACAATTTCACGCTGACGCTGACCATCCGGCCTGCCCTTGTGTGACGGACGATCTCCCAGCTTTCGATCAGGCCAAAGCCGGTGGTGGTTTCCTTTTCGCCGGTAACGATGTTGGTGGTGATCCTTGTGCCCGCCAACCGCTCGAACGCTTCGCGCAGACGCTTGTAGCCGTCACCGCTGGTTTCGCGATTGGTTGCGACCAGCAGATCATGCGCCTTCAGATGCAGCACCCGGCTGACCGTCCGGCCCGCATTGATCGCCGCCATCAGCTGGCTGATACAAAAGATCAGGATGTCCTTGTCATGGATCGTCGCCAAACCGCGCACCGAAGGCGTCACCGTAATCTCGACCCCGTTATGTTCGTAATTCAGAATCCGCCGGTCCGGCCGGGTCGAGAGCGAAAACATCGGATGCTCCATCGATCCCATATCTGTCTTGGGCAGCGCATCGAAGATGTCGCATACAAAAAAATCGCCCGTTGGGTGCCGGTCGGGCAACAACGCCCCCGACCCGCTCATACTGCCCTGCCCATATGTCCTGCCCGAATCTTTGTTCGTGGTTTTATTGACGCTTACCGTAGAGTTATCCACAGGAGGCGTAAAGCCGCCGGAACGTGGGTTCAGAGTCACTACAACGTGGGATCAGAGTCACCTTATCGTGGGATCAGATTCACTGTAGACATAAAAAAACACAAAAATCTCTTTTTTTTCTTATACTTAAAGGGAGCAAGGCTTACCCGTAACTAATAAATTAACAGGATTCTAACTGGATATTTTTTGACCACTCACCCTAAACCTGCCTTTCAAAGGGAATTTACCCCTTATTTTTGCTTAGAAAATTCGGTTTTATGCTCACAATGCTTCCACATGCCCCATTTTGTGGTATATTGACCAAAACATAGCACATGAGCAGATTTTCAATGCGAGCAACACCGTCCGAAGGGCTTCCCCCTTATTTCAATATCGATCCCGATCTGGCCCATGCTGAACTGGGTGAACCAACCGGAACACATGAATTTTCGCAGATTGCAGATGCCTGTGCCCGAGGACGGGCAGATCTGGCGAACCGCGGTCTGGAAGACGACGGGCAAAAAAAGCTGCGCCTGTTTTCAACATGGGAGATTACCAAATATCTGATCCCTGTGGCGCCTGCCCATTTTAGGCGTGTGCTCAAAGGTAACCCGGATTTGCCGCAAGGGCAGTCTGAAACCGAAGGCGGGGCCAAGTGGTTCACGTTGGATGAGGTTCTTCGGCTGCGGACATATTTTGCTTCGGAAGGATCCAAGGCGAAAGAATACCGTCCCTACCGTCCTGAAGGGTTGCCAGCCAAAATCGTTTCGGTGGCCAATTTCAAAGGCGGCGTGGGCAAAACCTCGACCTGCGCGCATTTGGCCATGTCCGCCGCATTGGACGGCTACAAGGTGTTGGTCATCGATCTGGACAGCCAGGGCTCGATGACGTCGATCTTCGGCGGCAAGGTCAGCGATGAATGGCAGACGGTGTTCCCCTTGCTCGCCCGTCATTACGCCACCCATCTGCGCCGCGACAATCAGGGGCGGCTTGACCGGGGTGAAGCGCCGCATCCGATTGACGACACCCTGTCCGAGGCGCTGAAAACCCGCAGCAGCGATCTGATCCAGACCACCCACTGGCCGAATATCGATCTGATCGGTGCTCAGCTGAACCTCTATTGGGCTGAATTCCAGATCCCGGTCTGGCGGATGCAAGGCCGCAGCTGGAAGCTTTGGGATGCACTGACCGATACGCTGGACGAGGATGGGGTGCTGGATGACTATGACATCATCTTCATCGATACCCCCCCTGCCCTGGGTTACCTGACGATCAACGGGTTGGCGGCTTCGGATATCCTGCTGGTGCCCATGGGAGCCTCGTTTCTGGAGTTCGACTCCACCGGTCGGTTCTTCGACATGCTGCATTCGACGTTCCAGTCCATCGAAGATGGCGAGAACATGGCCGCCCGCGCGTTGGGGCGCCCTGAGATGGCGTTTCAATGGGACGCAGTGCGCACGGTCATCACCCGCTATGACGGCAGCCAGCAGGCCGAGCTGGCCGGACTGATGCAAGCCTATCTGGGCCGCACCCTGTCGCCGCACTGGCAGGGCTACACGGCGCTGATCGGTCAAGCCGGGGAACAGGTCAACGGCATCTATGAAGCGGATTACCGCGATTTCAACCGCGAGACCTATGTGCGGGGTCGGGAAACCTTTGATGCCACTTATGCTTCGTTCAAGAAGCTTTTGATTGGCGTCTGGCGAGGCGAAGAGCGGGCCCAGCAGGCTGAAGAGGCAGGAACACCGGAATTGTCGCTCTGAGCGCGATGTTTCGCGCGCGAAACACGTCTTCTATGCCCCGAAACAGAGTCTGATCCGAGCAGGAAAAGGAAAAAGTGATGGCGAAACGCAAACGACTGACCCCAGCCCGGCCGGATTATCTGGAAGACAACCGCCCTGCCCCCGGGTTGAACCCCATGTTCCCCGCTGAGACACCCCGCGCCGCACCACCTGTTGCACAGGTAGCCGGGGCCACGGCAGCCCAGGCCGCTTTGGAAGAGCTGTCCGGAGAATTGCGTGCTGCGCGGGCCGAAGGTCGTTTGGTGCAGGACCTGCCGCTGGACGCCATCGAGGAAACCTATCTGGTGCGCGACCGGATGACGGCTGATGACGCAGATATGGAGGCACTGAAGGAAAGCCTGAAGGCCCGCGGGCAGCAAACACCGATCGAAGTCGTGGAATTGACCGAAGGGCGGTATGGCCTGATCTCTGGCTGGCGGCGTCTGGCCGCGCTGCGGGCTTTGAAACAGGATACGGGTGAGGCGCGCTTTGAAACCGTTCGCGCGTTCCTCAGGCAGCCGCAGAGCGCCTCAGACGCATATGTGGCCATGGTCGAGGAAAACGAAATCCGTGTCGGGCTCAGCTATTACGAGCGTGCTCGGATCGTGGCGCGGGCAGCAGAGCAGGGGGTTTATCCGGATGAGGCCGCTGCCCTGCGCGGACTGTTCGCATCGGCCAGCCGGGCGAAACGGTCAAAGATCGGATCCTTCATCGCGATCTATCACGCGCTGGATGATCACCTGCGCTTTACTTCAGCCATCCCCGAGCGGCTGGGGCTGGCGGTCGCAAAGATACTGAAAGATGATCCCGGGGCGGCTTCGAAGCTTTCGAGGGTTCTCGCCGATGCGTCGGTTGGGACATGGGAAGACGAGAATCAAGTCCTTACACGAGCGGTTGCAGGTCTGCCGAAAGTGGAGCGGAGTAAACCTAAGGCCGAACAGAACCCAAAGCAGGTGGAGACGATAGGCAATATCCACTTGAAACAGAGTCGAAATGGCGCGCAGCTTGTGTTGTCCGGCAAAGGGCTTTCGGATGAATTTGTCGCTGACTTAAGGGATTGGTTGAATGCACGGACCCGATAATGTTTCGCGCGCGAAACAATCCAATCGCCCGATTCCCCGTTCGAGACACCGCGGGGTTTTCCTGCGAGATAGCTGAACATTTTTGTTGACTGGTAGGTACTGTCGCTTTCCGCAGGGGATATCTTTCTAGGGGGCTGTTTTTTTTTTGAGTTAATTTTGATCTGTGTTACGGTTCGCTTGTGTTTTCAGGCT
>NZ_WVRJ01000017.1:0-93689 GCF_013110855.1 Ruegeria sp. HKCCD4884 | reverse complement strand
CAAATAATAAAACAAAATCAAAAGGTTAGTCGATAATAAAGACAGAAGATAGGGCCGAAACTCGCTTGCGACACCCCAAAACTCGCAGCACCGCACCCTTGTACAAACAGTTACCCACAGACTCGCTTCCGAGTCAGGCTGAATCGGCCGTCTTTGATCCGGAAACGAGTCGCGGCATCGGTAAGCGCAGGGCAAGAAGTGCGAGAATGATCGTCAGATAGACCAGCGGCTCGATCTGGAACCCTTTGGCCAACATCACGTAGTGCAAGGCACCCAATAGCGCGATTGGGTACACCAGACGGTGGAGCTTGCGCCAACGCGGCCCTAACCTGCGCACCGACCAATTGTTGGATGTCACCGCCAGCGGCACCAAAAGAAGGAAGGCCGCCATTCCAACCGTGATGTAGGGACGCTTGAGAATGTCCGCCCAGATCTGACTGGGAAGCTGTACATCCAAGATCAGCCAAACCAAAAGATGCAGGCTTACATAAGAAAATGTCAGCACTCCGATCGCACGCCGGAACTTCATAAGGTTCAAACCAGTGAACCGGCGCAGTGGCGTGATTGCCAGACCAGCGATCAGAAGTTGCAGGGCCAGTTCGCCATAGCGATGCTCCAACGCTTCGATCGGGTCGATGCCCAACCCCCCGGTCAGGCCCAGATAGAACAGCCAGGGCGCAGGTAGCGCCCCAAGCAGGTAAATGGCCCATACCGGAATACGGCGGAATATCTGGTTCACGGCCTGCATGGTCTTAGTAGTTTTTGGCCAGATCCAAGCCTTCATAAAGGCTGGCGACCTCTTCCTCATAACCGTTGAACATCAGAGTGGGGATTCGTTTGGCAAACAGGCCGCCCCCAATGCGACGCTCGGACGCCTGAGACCAACGCGGGTGATCTACGTTCGGATTCACATTGCTGTAAAATCCGTATTCGCGCGGGTTGGACATGTTCCAGCTTGTGGGCGGCTCTACATCGGTCAGCGTGATGCGTACAATCGACTTGATCGACTTGAACCCATATTTCCATGGAACCACCAAACGCAAAGGCGCGCCATTCTGGTTCGGAATTGTTTTCCCGTAAATTCCTGTGGCCATGATCGTCAGCGGGTGCATCGCCTCATCCAGGCGCAACCCCTCACGATACGGCCATTCGAGAATCGGGAATCGGGTTCCGGGCATTTCATCAGGGCGGTATGCAGTTTCGAAAGCCACATATTTCGCGCCTTCCTGAACACCGGCCATATTCAGCAAGTCGGCAAGCTCGAACCCGTTCCACGGAATGACCATGGACCAGGCTTCGACGCATCGGAAACGGTATATCCGCTCTTCGACGGTCATCTCTGACAGAATGTCCTTGAAGTCATACTCGCCCGGGCGATCCACCAAACCGTCTATCTTGACGCTCCAGGGCTCAGTCACCAGAGATCCGGCATATTTGGCAGGATCGTCTTTACCGGTCCCGAACTCATAATAGTTGTTGTAGGTGGTGATCTCTTCCCATGTGTTCGGTTCCAGCGCGTCTTGCGCCGCAGCCGGGCGCGCCATCGCGGTCAGTCCGACACCCGCCAGCCCGGCCATTACCTGCCGCCGGTTCAGGAACGCCACCTGCGGGGTGACGTCGGCTTGTGTCAAAGTATTGGTCCAGCGATGCGCCATATGGGTCTCCGTTAGGTACTTATGTCTGTGTTGACGTAATGCGCTGATAGCATAGCGCCAGCGAAACAGGCGTAACGATTGAGCGAAGTGACTGTAACGTTCTCAAATCGGACACCTCGCAAAGACCGGAGTATTCTGCCTGTACAGCTGTTCTTAACGACTGCTTTGGCCGAACTGTTTTCCGGAAACCTTTACAAAAGCGCCTACCAGACTGCACTCTGTCACGCAGGTATCGCACGCGATCCTGCGCGTTGCTTGCCTGCCATTGCAGCCGTATCGCTGCAGAAAGGGAGGAAGAATTATGTGTGACATCTGTGTAATGAGCGCCGTCAAAGAGAGGATGCTGTCTCGGCGTGGGTTCTTCAAAGCTGCGGCTGCAACAAGCGTTGCCGCCGTCGCAACCGGTGGCACGGCCCCTGCAGCTCTGGCCGCAGGACATGGCAGTGTCGAGGACATGACCCACACGCTCAGCCCGGAATTTCCGACATGGGGCGGGGATCCCGGTATTTCGGCTGAACAGCCTTTCAACTTTGCAGATCACGGTTTCAACCTGTTCAACCTTTCGATCAATGAACATACCGGCACCCATATCGACGCTCCGCTTCACTTTTCGGCGGATGGCACCTCGGTTGATGAGATCCCTGTCAACGATCTGGTGGCCCCATTGTGCGTCGTGGATATCGCCGCCCGCGCGGCAGACGATGCAGACACACGTGTCACACCAGACGATCTGAAAGCGTGGATCGCAGCAAATGGAGACATCCCCGATGGGGCCTGCGTAGCGATGCATTCAGGTTGGGGCAGCAAGACCGCTACAGACGGATTCCGCAACTTCGATGGCGAAGCGCAGCACTATCCCGGCTTTCATGTCGAAGCGGCGCAGATGCTGATGGAGGACACCGGCGCGCGATCGATTGCTGTGGATACACTGTCGCTGGATCACGGCATGTCGGCAGATTTTGCCACCCACTACGCATGGCTGCCCTCAGGTCGGTTTGGGATTGAATGTCTGGCCAATCTGGATCGGGTGCCGGCATCCGGCGCGACACTTGTTATCGGCGCACCGAAACATGCAGGTGGCACAGGAGGCCCGGCGCGGATCTTTGCGTTGGTTTGAACTCACTGAATGATGACTGAAAGAACTCCACCATCCTGGTGGTGTTCTTGCCCTCATTGACGGCATTTGGACCTGACCGCACGCACGGTGACTGCGGATTGATACTGATCCTCAACAGAACCTGCTTCCAGGTTAAACGCCCTCAGCTCTGCCAGCGCATCCGCCATTGGCGCCAAAGTCTCGCAGGGCTCCCCTAGCCAGGCTTCGTTAATCAGACGCACCTGCAACATTTTTTCCTGCATCAGAAACTGGCTGCCCGATCGTTCGATTTCTTCAACAAGCGGAACAGCCTCTCGCAGGTGCTGCCGCGCGGCTTCTATGTCCTGAGCAGGGCCTTGCGCAAATTGAATCCGCGCCTTGAGTATCTGCTGGTCAATCGCGTCGATCGGTTTCAGATCATCCACCGCGACTGTACTGGCAACCCGCAACGCGTCATCAGTCCGACTCTGCACCAACAATGCCTCTGCCAACGCATTGAGGTCGTGACGCTTCAGCATCTCGGGCTGTTCAACCCAGGTCAGATAAACAGTGTCAGTCAAACGCGCGATCTGACCGCGTTTCGCTTCGATCAACGCAAAGGCGACATTTTCATCACCCTGAGTCTGAAGCTGATAAATCTCGCTGTTGATATCCTGTAGCTGGTCCAGTCGCGATATAGCCGTATTACGCTTTTCCTCGAGCCGGATGTCCTCGCGGCTGAGATAGAACTTGTCGAATTCCAGATAGGTTGTGAACAACAGGGCCGGGATGCCGATGATGTAGATGGCGTCTCGAATTTTGTCGGTGGGAATCCGATCCCAAAAGGTCTTTGGTTTGGGCGTGGATAGTTTCGTAAGCAGGACGATTGCGTCTTCAATCTTGTCCAATCTCTGGTTCGCGTCTTCCTGAGACATAAGAAAATTCACTCGCAAAAAAGGTTCAAACAGTATCAGTTGCGCGCGCCCTAGCCGAATAATGCGGACGGCTAAGTCAGAATAACAAAAAACCCGCCGGAATGGCGGGTTTTCTGAGTTGGGAAATTAATGCACCACGGCATCATCAGGACGGGGTCGGTCTGACGTCCCAAGCCGGTCGCCTATGATCAGCCCGTCTGGACCCGCGGTGACGGGAACGGTCTCGCCGTCCTTGATCTCACCGGCCAGCAGCGCTTCGGCCAACGGGTTCTGAAGCGCGCGCTGGATCACGCGCTTCAACGGACGCGCGCCAAAGACCGGATCATAGCCTTCGTTGGCCAGCCATTCCTTGGCACCGTCGTCCAGCGCCAGCTCGATCTTGCGGGCAGCCAGACGTTTCTGCAGACGCGCCATCTGGATATCAACGATGCCATCCATATCGGCCCGCTTGAGCCGGTCAAAGATGATGGTTTCGTCCAGACGGTTCAGGAATTCCGGCCGGAAATGCGCCCGGACCGCATCCATCACATCCCGTCGTGCCTGCGCGCTGTCCGCACCTTCGGGCAACTGGCTGAGCGCCTGAGACCCAAGGTTCGACGTCAGGATGATCAGCGTCTGCTTGAAGTCCACGGTGCGGCCCTGACCATCGGTCAGCACACCATCGTCAAGAACCTGCAACAGCACGTTGAACACATCCGGGTGCGCCTTTTCGACTTCGTCAAACAGCACAACCTGATAGGGCCTGCGCCGCACGGCTTCGGTCAGCACACCGCCTTCGTCATATCCGACATAGCCCGGAGGGGCACCGATCAGACGGGCGACCGCGTGTTTCTCCATGAACTCGGACATGTCGATACGCACCATCGCATTG
This sequence comes from Ruegeria sp. HKCCD4884, assembly GCF_013110855.1. Lineage (NCBI taxonomy): Bacteria > Pseudomonadati > Pseudomonadota > Alphaproteobacteria > Rhodobacterales > Roseobacteraceae > Ruegeria > Ruegeria sp. HKCCD4884. Next base: position 89,153 of record NZ_WVRJ01000017.1, on the reverse strand, counting down.
TCGTCGTCGAACAGAAAGTTCGCCACAGCCTTGGTCAGCTCAGTTTTCCCCACGCCGGTGGGCCCGAGGAACAGGAACGAACCCAGCGGGCGACCTTCGTCGTTCAGACCAGCACGCGCACGACGCACGGCGTTGGCAACAGCAGTGACCGCCGCATCCTGACCGATCACGCGGGAATGCAGATCGTCTTCCATCCGCAGCAGCTTCTCACGCTCCCCTTCCAGCATTTTCGAGGTCGGGATACCCGTCCAGCGCTCGACCACAGCAGCGATCTGAGTCGGGCGCACCGTTTCCTCGGCCATCATCGCATTGCTTTCGGCGTTTTCGGCCTCGGTCAACTTCTTCTCAAGCTCTGGGATGACGCCATAGGACAGTTCCCCGGCTTTTGCGAGATTGCCTTCGCGCTTGGCGATTTCCAGATCAGCGCGCGCCTTGTCGAGCTGTTCCTTCAGATCACGGGCACCGGCCAGCTTGTCGCGTTCGGCCTGCCATTGGGCCGTCATCTCGGCAGATTTCTCCTGCAGATCGGCAAGATCCTTTTGCAAGGTTTCCAGTCGATCCTTCGAGGCCGCGTCGTCTTCAAGCTTCAGCGCCTCTTCCTCGATCTGCATCTGCAGGATCTGGCGATCCAGCTGGTCGAGCTCTTCCGGCTTACTATCCACCTCCATCCGCAGGCGCGACGCTGCCTCATCGACAAGGTCGATGGCTTTATCTGGCAGGAACCTGTCAGTGATGTAGCGATGCGAGAGCGTCGCCGCCGACACCAATGCCGAATCCGAGATACGCACGCCATGGTGTAACTCGTACTTTTCCTTGATGCCCCGCAGGATGCTGATCGTATCCTCGACGGTTGGCTCGGTCACCATCACAGGCTGGAACCGGCGCGCAAGGGCCGCGTCTTTTTCCACGTATTTTCGATACTCGTCCAGCGTGGTCGCGCCGATACAATGCAGCTCACCCCGGGCAAGCGCAGGCTTGATCAGGTTGGCAGCATCCATCGCGCCGTCGGACTTCCCGGCCCCAACCAGCGTATGCATCTCATCAATGAACAGAATGATCTCACCGGCGGCCTCAGTGACTTCGGTCAGAACGGCCTTGAGTCGTTCTTCGAACTCACCACGGTATTTCGCGCCAGCAATCAGCGCGCCCATGTCGAGCGCCAGCAGCTTCTTGTCCTTCAGCGATTCCGGTACATCGCCGTTGACGATGCGCAGGGCCATGCCTTCGGCAATCGCGGTTTTACCCACGCCAGGTTCCCCGATCAGAACCGGGTTGTTCTTGGTACGGCGCGACAGAACCTGCATCGAGCGGCGGATTTCCTCATCCCGCCCGATGATCGGGTCAATCTTACCTTCAGCCGCAGCTTCAGTCAGATCGCGCGCGTATTTCTTGAGCGCGTCATAGCCCTCTTCCGCCGATGCGGTGTCAGCGGTGCGACCCTTGCGGATGTCATTGATCGCCTCATTCAGCTTCTGGGCGGATACAGCCCCGGCCTCCAACGCCTCCTTGGCTTTGGATTTCACCATGCACAGCGCCATCAGTACTCGTTCAACCGGCACAAAGCTATCGCCCGCTTTGGTGGCGATCTTGGCAGCCTCGTCCAGAACTTTGGCGGTTTGGCCGTCCATGTAAATCTGGCTCGCGTCGCCGCTGACCTTCGGGATCTTACCCATGGCCGCGTCCAGCGCTTCAACCACGCGATTTGGCGCGCCGCCTGCGCGTGTGATCAGGTTGCTGGCCAGCCCCTGATCGTCATCCATCAATGCTTTGAGTATATGCGTGGGCTCCAGCCTCTGGTGCCCTTCGCGCAGCGCAATGGTCTGCGCAGCCTGCACGAATCCCCGTGCCCGCTCGGTGAACTTGTTCAAGTCCATGATATTCTCCTTTTCCAAGCGCCCCGTTTTGACATGCCCGCTTGGCGGCACATATCGGTCGAAGCCTCACATTCAATCTGGGAAATATCTTTGCCGGTTCAAGAGGCTAAGACGCAGAAATCACCGCTATTCGCGCTGTATGGTGTAAACGGTGTAACCCCCGGTCTCGGCAACCTGAACCGCACCCAGATCATCCACCAAAGACTGCGCCGCCGCACTTCCCGTCGGGCACGACACCAGATCGGCCGTGTGATCCAGGAAATTTCCAGTAAAGGCTGTTTCGCCCGTAAGCTGGCACCAATCATCCTCGGACCTGTAGCCACCCACAAGACGCAGATCATCATTCGCCGGTGCAGGAGCAGCCCCGGTTTCCGGTGTTTCGGGCGGGGTTTCGTCACATGCAGCCAGCGCAACCAATACGCCCAGCACAACCAGCTTTTTCATTTTCTGTCCCTTACTCTGAAATCAAGTGCTCAATGCCCGGCACGATAGCACAAAATGAACGTGTCCGCGCCCAGCCTCGAAGATGGACAGAACCGCCCGAACCCGTTAGGACGCAGACGTTTGCCAAAAAGGAGCGCCCCATGTCCGATGACCGTCTGATCGTAGCCCTCGATGTCCCCAATGCCCTGCAAGGTCTGGCCATGGCTGAACGGTTGGGCGACAGCGTGTCTTTTTATAAAATTGGTTTGGGTATGCTGACCGGTGGTGGTTTGGCTTTGGCCAACGAACTGAAACAAGACCACGGCAAACGCATCTTTCTGGACATGAAACTGTTCGACATCGGCAATACGGTGGAAAACGCCGTACGGGGGCTGGCGCAGTTCGATCTGGATTTTCTGACCGTGCATGGCGACCCGCATGTGGTGCGCGCCGCAAAAGAAGGGGCTTCGGGCAAAGACCTGAAAATCCTCGCTGTGACGATCCTGACTTCGCTGAACCGTGACGATCTGGACGCCAGCCTTCTGAAAGACGGCGACGTGCAAGATTTGGTTGTCGAACGCGCCGCCAAGGCGCTGGAAGCCGGAGCAGATGGCGTCATCGCTAGCCCGCAGGAGGCCGCCCTGATCCGCGCGCTGCCCCAAGCCGAAGGTCGCCTGATTGTCACCCCCGGTGTGCGCCCTGCCGGTGCTGCGCTGGGTGATCAGAAACGTGTGGCTACGCCAGCCAGTGCGATTCTGGATGGTGCAGATCACATCGTGGTTGGCCGTCCGATTTATCAGTCACAAGACCCGAAAGCCGCTGCCGAAGCCGTTCTGGCAGAGCTAAATTCTTTGAAAGTTCACTGACTGAACCAGATCAATTCGTCAGGTTTGCACGTTCGGTTTGCCAGATAACAAGTTGACCTAGCGTCACTTTGTGGGGAAACCGCGCCAAATCGTCCCTGTGCCGGAAAACACACATTCAAATTACGAGTTTTTGCGAAACCGTCATCGGACTATCGAAACTTGGGAAATTCAGCGATTCTGAGGGCAATACTCCCCAACGAACCGCTTCTTCCTGAGGTTCGTTACTTCCCCCCGCCACGCAGCGGGGGGCTTCTTTTCAGAAAGCCCTGCCGCAAAACCGGAGCTTTGATCCAGCGCCGAAGCTGGTATAAGTGACGTCCTAGCCAACTGCGGAACGCATGAGGGCGCAGATGCCCGGTCTTTGCCGAGATTGCCTGACACCTTTGACAAACGAACGGCGCTGTCCGGCCTGCGGCAGCCCCAGGGTCAAGTTGCACCCCGAGCTCTTTGACCTGTCCATCGCTCATATGGATTGCGACGCCTTCTATGCATCGGTTGAAAAGCGCGACAATCCCGAGCTTGCGGACAAGCCTGTCATCATTGGTGGCGGGAAACGGGGTGTGGTTTCAACGGCGTGTTACGTGGCCCGAATCCGCGGCGTGCGCTCCGCGATGCCCATGTTCAAAGCGCTGCAACTCTGCCCGGACGCGGTGGTAATCAAACCACGTATGTCCGTTTACGCCGAAGTGTCGCGCGACATCCGCGCCATGATGGATGAGTTGACGCCGGTCGTGGAACCACTCTCTCTGGACGAGGCGTTCATGGATCTGTCAGGCACTGAACGCCTGCACGGAGCGCCGCCCGCCGTCATGCTGGCGCGCCTGGTCAAACGCATGAAGGAGGAGCTGGGCGTGACAGGGTCCATCGGGCTGAGCCACAACAAGTTCCTCGCCAAGGTTGCGTCAGACCTCGACAAACCGCGAGGTTTTTCGGTGATCGGAAAGGCCGAAACGGCAACGTTCCTGAACGACAAACCCGTGCGGCTGATCTGGGGCATTGGCCCAGCGGCGCAAGAGTCGCTGGACCGGGCGGGGATACGAACCTTCAACGATTTGCTGCGCTGGGATCAAGAGGCGCTGACGGAACGCTTCGGCGCGATGGGGTATCGCCTGTGGCATCTGGCCCGGGGGCAGGACAAACGGCGTGTCTCGGCTCATGAGCCTATGAAATCCATCAGCAACGAGACCACATTTTTTGAAGATACGGCCAACCCCGAGATCCTGGACGGGCATTTGTGGCGTATGGCACTGAAAGTTTCGGATCGGGCTAAGGCCAAAGATCTGGCCGGACGGGTTGTCACGCTCAAACTGAAGAAGGCCAATCACAAAACCCTGACCCGACGCGTGTCACTTCGCGATGCGACCCAGATCGCCGATAGGATCTATCGCACAGCAAAAGGGTTGTTTGATCAGGTGGGCGATCAGGGGCCTTACCGGCTTTTGGGATGTGGTTTGTCTGATCTGTGCCCGGCAGATCAGGCCGACATCTCGGGCGATCTGCTTGATCCGGGCGCTGCACGTAGATCGCAGGCGGAACGGGCCACCGACGAGATCCGACAAAGGTTTGGCTCGGATGCCATCGTAAAAGGCCGTGCGCTGCGCTGAGGTTATTCGGCCGCCAAACGAACCGGTTCCGACCCGATGCTGGCAATTTCGCGCACCACCTGCCGCAAGAGCTTCGAAAATGCCATAAAATTGGCATTTGGCGTGATCTTCTCTTCGTTCATATAGAGTGAGCGGTCGATCTCGATCTGAATGGCGTGCTGATGGCGCCCCGGACGGCCATAGGTCTGGGTGACATAGGCCCCGGCGAACGGCGCGTTTCGCGCCACGATCAATCCTGCCGCAGCAAAGGCCGATTCAACAAGGTCCACGATTTCCGAAGACGCTGACGCGCCAAACCGATCGCCTAACACAATATCCGGACGTTTGCTGCGCGCCGTACCGGCCATTGAAACCGCCTCGTGCGGCATCGAGTGGCAATCCACCAATATTGCCTGACCAAATTTCTCATGCGATTCGGCCAGCAGGGATTTCAATCGTGCGTGATAGGGACGCCAGTAGGTATCGATACGCAACCGCGCTTCATCCATGGTCAGCTTTCCGCTGTAGATTGCCCGACCGTTAGCCACGACGCGGGGAATCACCCCTAACCCAGAAGCGACTCGCGGGTTGTGCCCATGTCTGCGCGCACCGCTGATCAGGGCCGGGTCCAGCTCATCCAGACTGCGATTCAAATCCAGATACGCACGCGGCATGGCTGCCTTGATCAAGGGTGCACCGTATTCAGCAGCAGGGGCAAACAGTTGATCCACAAAGGCATCTTCCGACGATCGAATCACGTTTTGATTCAGCACCGAGCTTTTCAGAAAAGCCTCAGGATACTCTCGCCCGCTGTGTGGGGATGAAAAAACCACGCATGAACTGCGGTTTTCAGGCATATCCAATACAAAGGCTGCGTTCTGCATGATCACTCCATGTTCGTAATCAACATAGACTGGAAAATTGTTCTTCCAAACCCCTTGAACCCCTGAACGACTCCTTTTATAGACCCCGCTACCGGCGCGGTGATCCGCGCCCCATTTCGTTATGGGGCAGGACATGCATCGGGAACGTGGGCGGTTAGCTCAGCGGTAGAGCACTTCGTTGACATCGAAGGGGTCACAAGTTCGATCCTTGTACCGCCCACCATCTATTCACTGTTCCGGGCTTCCGGGGCACCCGACTAACCCAGGCGCTGGCCACGTCTTTGATGAAGGCGCCGCAGATTGGAGACAGACCATGAAGGTCAAGAACTCGCTCCGCTCGCTCAAGAACCGGCACCGTGATTGCCGTATTGTGCGTCGCAAAGGCCGCGTCTACGTGATCAACAAGACGCAGCGCAAGTTCAAAGCTCGTCAAGGCTAAGAACTGCTTAAATAGCTTTTAAAGAACCGCGCCTTTCAGCGCGGTTTTTTTGTGCCTGACAACAATCTGCGAATGGCGAGCCTGCCCAAACATGCGTTGCCGCTGTAATTCGCTCGCCAAAAGCGGCGAAGTCTTAACCTGACATTTCTCATTGTTATAAGTCGTTCTCGTGTTAACGTTTGATCGATTTATGATGTCAGGAGGTCTGATTTGGCCAACGATGACCCTCATGCAATATTTGGTACAACTCTGACGGACATGGTTGCCGATATCGGTAAAAGCGTTGCCCAGGCTGCGGAACAACTGAGCAGAGATCAGTTGGAAGCACTAAAGAACTATCCGCAGGAACTGCGCGACATGGGCATACCGCCTGTCTTTTATCATATGCAAGATGTCGACGTTGAACTGAAAGTGGTCATGGAAATGTCCAGCGAGCAAGGGGAAGAAGACAGGCTGTTCAGCTTTCTTTGGGGCCCAAAGCTGACGCAGACCGATACGCTCGACTCAAAAAGCGCGTCCACCATGCGCATGCGTTTTGTCCCCGGACCCGTTCACGAGGATGAGACCGGCAGGCCCGAAGATGGCTGAGTCTGATCGAAAGCAACCGATAGAAGTTCGGGTTACCGAAATGCCCGAAGCGTTTACGCTTTTGCTCAAGTCTCTTTCGGACAGGCTGACCGCCATGGAGACACGTGAAAACGAACTAAGGCAGACCATCTCGGACCTGGAAGACAGGATTGATGAGTTGGAGGATGGCGGTGAAATGATGGTCGGGGCCAGTTTGCCGCCCGTGACGAGCCCATTGGCCAGTGCTGCCGCCGAGGTGATGGCAGACGATAAAGACACGCAGATCGTCGACGCGCAGAAATTCTCGCAAGCACTGGGAGAACAGATTCTGGCCGGATCTAACGACAGCGACGATTTCACCATCGACAACGTGAAAGTCGAAGCCTTTGTTGGATTGGGTCAGGATGGTGAAACCGCCCAGATTGCGACCAATGCAAAGAAGCAGGTGATCAGCCAGAACGCTTCAAAAGTCACATTTTCCGTCAGGAGGCGGTCCCCCACGAAAATTATCAAGTAGACTGAATTTGGAACAGGAGTTCGAAGATGAGTATCGGGCAGGAATTGCTAAACGTCCCCTTTGCGGAAATGGTTCAAAAACTGGCCCTTTCCGTCGCCGAGTCGCAATCAGAACTGGATCGTCATTCGACCGATGTTGCCAAATACATGGCCGATCAGAAGATTATGCTGCCCGACCTGTCCAACCCAAGTGGACCCGGCAAAGAATTCAGCCTTGTTTCGATGGGGTTTCTTCCCGCGTTTTATGCCGTTCAGGAAGCTGAGATCGAAGTGAAAATGGCGATCTCGATGACGAAACAAAAGGAAAAGTCAGGCAGTGCATCCGTCAAAGGCGGCTGGGGTCCGGTGGCCGCACAGGTCAATGCCAGCTATTCCTCTCGCTACGCATACAGCCAGGAAGGCGCGAGCAGGTTGACCATCAAACTGGCACCTGCGGCCCCCCCTATTTTGCTTCAGAAATATATGGAGGCTGTGACGGCGGCGATGCTTGCCGAAAATCCGGTCATGGGTGAAGACCCCGACCCCGAGCCTGAGCCGGCCCCACAGCCTCGCCAGGCTGGAAAACAGTCAAAGAAACGACAGTAGCTTAGTCGTGGGCAGTTCAGATTGTCAGAATACAGGGCGGCGCGTCGCAAAGGTGGCAATTTCGCGTACCGTATGACACAGCGCCATTTCCATGAACATCGGCGGCTAGACCCAAAAAAAGATGTAGGGAACTGCGCCGTTTGGCGGGGGTTACCTGCGCCTGACGCTTTTTAGAACGTGACTCCGGCGTGAATTAGAATTCCGATCACCATCAAGATGTTCAGAACCATTGAGATGCCATTGCCGACATAGATCGGCAGCTTCCCAACAATCAAACCGTAAGCGAACCACAGGAATGAGACAGCGGCATACAGCGACCATGACACCAAAGACTGGCCAGTCGCGTGTTCTGTATGCGTAAAATAGAGCTTCATCAGTTGCGGCAGGGTCGCAAATGGTCCGACGACACCTACAAAAACCATGAAGCTTTCGTAGCGCGCCATCCAATGTCCAAGGTTTGATTTTTCCAGTTTTTCCGCAAGTGTTTCGGGCATCAACTGATCCTTTTCGTGCACTACTCAATCCGACTCTGCCTGTCGCAGAAAAGCTGTAATCCCAAACTAACTCGCTCGGCCCCTGCCGCCAATACGTGCAAAAAAGTGTTTCAGGTTTCACCCAATACCTCTTTCTGACATTTACCCAACTATTTTCGTCAGATTTCCTTGCATCCCGCCGGGAATCGTATAATTGATCAAATCAGTCGGATTAATGTCCGCTCTCTGAATTCAACAATGGGACGCATCATGCTGAACTCCTCCACCTGCATCGTCGCCGCACTGTCGGCATTGATTGCCACCTCCGCCGTCGCTGAAGGGGAACTGAACCTTTATTCGTCGCGCCACTATGACACCGATGAACGTCTGTATACTGATTTCGAAGACGCAACCGGCATCAAGATCAATCGCATCGAAGGCAAAGCCGACGAATTGATCGCGCGGATGGAAGCCGAAGGCGCAAACTCGCCCGCAGACGTTATGCTGACGGTCGACACTTCGCGCCTGGCTCGCGCCAAAGACGCAGGCATCTTGCAGGCCATCGAAAGCGCAACCCTGGAAGAACGTATCCCCGCGAATCTGCAAGACAGCGACAATCAATGGTTTGGCTTTTCGCAGCGCGGTCGGATTATCTTTTACAACAAAGAAAACGTCACCAACCCACCGGCCACTTATGCCGATTTGGCCAAGCCAGAGTATAAGGGCCTGATCTGCATCCGCTCGTCGACCAACACGTACAACCAGACCCTGTTGGCCTCGATCATCACCCACGAAGGCGCCGACGCCGCGAAAACCTGGGCAGAAGGTATTGTCGCCAACATGGCGCGTGATCCACAGGGCGGCGACACCGACCAGCTGCGCGGCATCGTATCGGGTGAATGCGACATTGCAGTCTCGAACACCTATTACTTTGCGCGCGCAATCCGCAAAGATGTCAAAGGCCTGTCTGCTGACCGTGACATGATCGGCTGGGTCTTCCCGAACCAGGAAGGTTATGGGGCCCACATGAATCTGTCAGGCGGCGGCGTTGCGGCAAACGCGCCGAACAAAGAAAACGCGATCCTCTTCCTTGAGTATCTGGCAGGCGATCAGGCGCAGCAATATTTCTCGGCAGGTAATGACGAATACCCGGCTGTACCTAGTGTCGCGCTGGCTGAGTCTGTCGCTACCTTGGGCGAGTTCAAGGCTGACGAAGTGAACCTGTCCGAAGTTGCCAAGAACATTCCCGAAGCGCAAAAGATCTTTAACGAGGTTGGCTGGAAGTAACCTTCCAATTCGACGCAAACCACAAAGGGTGCGAGGTTTCCGCACCCTTTTTTCGTTTACAGTTTGTTTATTTTGAATTATTTTTCTCGTATCTGAAAATTTTTCTATTATATGATCCATGCTCGACACGCTCTCGAACCGCCTTGCCAGCCGATTGAATGAACTCCGCCGCGGGCGTGGATGGTCTCTGGACCAATTGTCTGAGCACAGTGGCATCAGTCGCGCCACCTTGTCTCGGATGGAGAAGGGCGATGTCAGCCCCACGGCAGAAAACCTTGGTCGTTTATGTGCCGCATACGACTTACCGATGTCACGCCTGTTGATGATGGTCGAAGACAGTTTTGACCCCAAGGTTCCGTTTGAACATCAGAGAGAATGGAGCGATCCCGAAACGGGATACACCCGCCGCGCCGTGTCTCCTCCTGCGAACGGTCTGAACGCTGAGGTCGTGGAGGGCCACCTGCCACGCAACACCGTGATCACGTATGAGACGCCACCCAAATCAGGGCAAGAGCATCACCTGATCCTGATCGATGGCGCGCTGACGTTGACGGTTGACGGAACGCCACACGATCTGAGCGCAGGGGATTGTCTGCGTTATCATCTATCAGGTCCGACCCGGTTTGAAACAGGCGCCGAACGAGGCGCACGATATCTACTGGTGCTGGTATGATCACACGTCTGACTTGTTCAGAATTCGATGCCGCCTTAGATGATCTGGCAGAGATTTTGCACGCCTGTGTCCATGACGGGGCCAGTATTGGGTTTATCCTGCCCTTTGCGCAGGAAGACGCGCGAAACTATTGGCAGCAGAACGTGCGGCCGGGATTAAACGCGGGCGCTTTAGAGATCTTCGCGGCCTATGACGGCGCGCGCGTTTTAGGTACCGTGCAACTTGTCCCGGCGGCCATGCCCAACCAACCCCACCGTGCGGATGTCGCAAAGCTGCTGGTTCATCCAAACGCGCGGCGTCGCGGGTATGGCCGCGCTTTGATGGCGGCGCTTTTTCAACACGCCCGCAGCTTGCACCGCACGATGCTGGTGCTGGACACGCGCAGCAGCGATCCCTCACGGATGCTGTACCAAAGCCTCGGGTTTCAAATTGCAGGGGAAATACCGAATTATTGCCGTAACCCGTTCGAAGCCAGTTTGGAACCGACCACGTACATGTACAAAGACCTGTCCGTCTGAAGATGGGCGACGCGGCTATTCTGCTGCCGTAACCTTTTCCGGAAACTTGTTTGGCAACAACCCCAGACGACGCGCGTGCCGGACATCGGCCAACAGGTCCCGCTCGGCAGCTTCGAACAAATCCTCTGGGTCGTCGAGCACAAAATACCCCATCTGGTGCATGTCGATCCGATAAGGCGTGCGCAGAATTGTCAGGATGTCAAACGCGTCGCGATCCGGGATGTCACTGGTTACGGCATAAACCAGTTCAGTCGGCGACGACGCCAGCCCCGATCCCAAAGCCTTGATCTGACCGTCCTGTCGGCGAAGCCCAAATTCGATGGAAAACCAGTATAGCCTGATCAGCCAGGCGTAATCTGCATCCGTCGCCTGCTGGCCTGCCTTGCCGATGGCGTGGCTGAACGCGGCAAAACGCGGGTCACTGAGCAGCGGGGTGTGGCCGAAGATCTCATGAAAAATATCCGGCTCTTCGATATAGTCGAAGTCCTCGCGCGACCGAATGAACGAGGCTGCCGGAAACACGCGATCTGCGAGCATACCAAAGAACGTCTTGAAGCCGATCAGGGCCGGAACCGGCTGCACCTGCCACCCCGTCAGGTCCAGCAGCCGATCCGAGATATCGGCACAAGACGGCACCTTGGTCTTTGGCAACTCAAGACGCGCCAGCCCGTCCAGATATTCGCGTGCCATATAGCGCTGAACATTATCCTCCTGCGCTGCGTATAGATCGGCCCAAACGGCGTTTTCTTCATCCGTATAGGCGATATGGCCACGCGCGTCGGCGACTTTGGCGACGTATTTGGTCGATTTTGGCATCCGTTTCCTCCTGATGAGGAACAGGATACCGCGTCACACGTAGGAGATTTGTTTTGATTACTGACTATTTCTCGCTAGTTTGGTTGAAATAGATCGGAAAACCTAAAACTTCAAAACATATGCTTCATCCTGCTGACATCGATATCCTGCGCGAGCTTCAGATCAGTGGACGTCTGTCTATGCAGGAGCTGGCGGACCGAACCGGGTTATCAGCCTCGCAATGCTGGCGGCGTGTTCGCGATCTTGAAGCGTCCGGAGTTGTTACAGGCTATCGCGCGCAAGTGCCCGCCAAGGCCGTTGGGCTAAACGCCATCGCGTATGTTCATGTTGCGCTTAAGGATCATCAGGAAAAGAGCATTGCAGATTTCCTGCGTTTGGTCGAAACCGAACCGCAGATTGTTGAATGTGCATCGATCACCGGGGATCACGATTTCATACTGAAAGTCTATGCGAAAACGCCCGAAGATCTGGAGGTCTTCATCATGCAACGACTCTTGAAGTCCGGGTTGGTCCGCGACACGCGCAGCAATTTTGTACTTCGCCAAACCAAGACCCGTGGACCGTTGCCTATTCTTTGAATGCGGATCGCCTTTTCGGCAAACGCAACCGCGGCTTGAATTCAACGAATGAAAACGCCCGGTCACCTGCAGGGTGCCCGGGCGAAGTATTCTCAGCGTCGACGGCGGCGTTTAGAAGTGCGCTGACTTCGTGCCCGCTGGCTTTTCAGTCGAAGGCGCGAATTTGGTCAAGTCGATGCCTTCAACAGCGGTCTTGTACTCGTCGATATTTGGGGTGCGGCCCAAGATAGCCGACAGCACGACAACCGGGGTCGAGGCCAGCAGGCTTTCACCCTTCTTGTCTGGCGCATCCGCCACGACACGGCCCTGGAACAGGCGGGTCGAGGTGGCCAGAACCGTATCCCCCTTGGCGGCTTTTTCCTGGTTGCCCATGCACAGGTTACAACCCGGACGTTCCAAGTAGAGGATGTTTTCGTACTCGGTGCGGGCATTCTGTTTCGGGAAAAGGTCGTCGAATTCGAAGCCCGAGTATTTCTCAAGCACTTCCCAGTCACCCTCTTCCTTCAGCTCGTCGATGATGTTGTAGGTTGGGGCCGCGACGACCAGCGGTGCCTTGAATTCGACCTTACCGACTTCCTTCTCAAGGTTCTTCAACATCTGGGCAACGATCTTGATGTCACCTTTATGCACCATGCACGAACCAACAAAGCCCAGATCGACATGCTTTTCGGCATTGTAGTACGAGATCGGGCGGATCGTGTCGTGGGTATAGCGCTTGGAAACATCGGCATTGTGAACATCCGGGTCGGCGATCATCGGTTCAACAATCTGATCCAGATCGACGACGACTTCAGCGAAGTATTTCGCGTTGTCATCCGGCTGCAGCGCGGGTTTTTCACCCGATTTGATCTCGGCGATGCGCGCGTCCGCGATGTTGATCAGCTTTTGCAGCATGCCGTTTTCATGCTCCATGCCCTTGTCGATCATGATCTGGATGCGCGACTTGGCCAATTCCAGCGAACCGATCAGGGTCTCATCATTCGAGATACAGACCGATGCCTTGGCCTTCATCTCGGCTGTCCAGTCGGTGAAGGTGAAGGCCTGATCCGCCAGCAGCGTGCCAATATGCACTTCGATCACACGACCCTGGAACACGTTGTCGCCGTGCTGGTCCAGCATTTGCGCCTGGGTTGCATGCACCACATCGCGGAAGTCCATGTGATCGGCCATTTTGCCTTTGAAGGTCACCTTGACCGACTCCGGGATCGGCATTGAGGCTTCACCGGTCGCCAGTGCCAGCGCCACAGTGCCCGAGTCCGCGCCAAAGGCGACGCCTTTGGACATGCGGGTGTGGCTGTCACCGCCGATGATGACCGACCAGTCATCCACGGTGATGTCGTTCAGCACCTTGTGGATCACGTCGGTCATCGAATGATAGACGCCTTTGGGGTCACGTCCGGTGACAAGTCCGAAGTCATTCATGAACTTCATCAGGCGTGGCGTGTTGGCCTGCGCCTTGGCATCCCAGACCGATGCAGTGTGGCAGCCGGACTGATAGGCCCCATCAACGCTGGGTGCCACAACGGTCGCGGCCATCGCCTCAAGTTCCTGCATGGTCATCAGACCGGTGGTGTCCTGCGAGCCGACAATGTTGACCTTCACGCGAACGTCCGAACCCGCGTGCAGGGTTTTGCCCGGCGTGGTGCCCAATGCGTTCTTGTTAAAGATCTTCTCGACTGCGGTCAGACCCTGGCCTTCGTGGCTGATTTCTTTGGACGGTGCAAAGACCAAAGGTGCTTCGACACCCAGCGTCTCGGCCGCAAATGTTTGCAACTTCTTTCCAAAGACAATGGCGTAAGAGCCCCCGGCCTTCATGAATTCCACTTTTTGCGGGGTAAAGGACGAAGATACGTCGACCAGCTCATCGCCATCTTCGCTCAGCAGTTTGTGGTCTTTGGTGTTGATCTTCAGAACCGTGCCTGTGGCAACCGAGTACTTCTCTTCCAGGATCGGGTTGCCGTCGTTGTTCAGGATCGCATTGCCGTCTTCGTCCACCTTTTTGACCCAGTTCTTCAGGTCCAGACCGATGCCGCCAGTCACGCCGACGGTGGTCAGGAAGATCGGAGAGATGCCATTCGTACCCGCGACGATTGGGGCAAAATTGACAAAGGGCACATAGGGGCTGGCCTGCTTACCGGTCCAGAGCGCCACATTGTTTACGCCGGACATACGCGAGGAACCAACACCCATTGTTCCTTTTTCAGCGATCAGCATGACACGTTTGCCGGGGTGCTGAAGCTTCAGATCCTGAATTTCCTGCTGCGCCTTTTCCGAGATCAGGCACTTGCCGTGCAGTTCGCGGTCGGCGCGCGAGTGTGCCTGATTGCCCGGCGACAGAAGGTCTGTGGAAATGTCACCTTCGGCAGCAACATATGTGACGATTTCGATTTCCTCGTCGATGTCGGGCAGCTTGGTGAAAAACTCGGCCTTGGCATAGCTTTCCAAGATATCCCGCGCGACGGTGTTGCCGTCCTCGAGCGCGGCTTTCAGTCGGTCGGTATCGGCGTCGTACAGGAAGACTTGTGTTTTCAGCACTTCTGCCGCTTTGCCAGCAACCGCAGCGTCATCGCCCAGCGCAAGGTCCAGAAGAACCTCGACCGAGGGGCCACCTTTCATATGCGACAACAGTTCGAATGCAAAGTCCTGCGAGATTTCTTCGACGTCAGCTTCGCCCAGAATGATCTCTTTCAGAAAGCTGGCCTTTTCGCCGGCCGCGCTGGTTGTGCCGGGCAGCGTATTGTAGATGAAATAGTTCAGCGAGTCTGCGCGATGTTCGTTCTGGGGATCACGGATCTGATCAATGATTTCCTTCGCCAAAGCCCCATCATCGATGGGTTTTGGGCTCAGGCCCTGCTCTTTGCGGGTTTCGATTTCATTCAGGTAATCAGTATAGAGGCTCATGACGGGTCCGACCATTTAGCTGGGTGTACCGGCAGTCAAAAGGCCGGCACTTTCAATTTGTATGCGGCGGTATACTAAAACTGCGCCACATGCAAGTACCAGACCTGCGACCAGGTGTCCTGAGCCGGTTGCAGCCTGCCAAGGTCGCTACCCTTGCAGGAGCAGGATGAAGAGGTCAGTTAAGACGGATCGTCCCCAAAGGCTGTAATCAACGCTTGCGCCAACGGCAAGGAAGAGTAACGCAACCGAGACGGGGTCAATCCCATCCGCAGAACGATCATGTCATGAGACGGGAACACTCCGATGAACTGGCCGTCATGCCCCTGTAGCCAGTATGCGTCTTCAAAGGGCGGAAAATCTCCCGGAGATTCCAGCCAAAGGTGCCCCTTGGCATAGCGCCCGTCTGAGGCAGCCACCGGTTCGACCATCCAGTCCACAAAGCCTTCCGGCAGGACCCGGGTATTGTCCCAAACACCCTTTTGCAACAAAAGCTGGCCAAACCGGGCCCAATCGCGGGCCGTGGCATACATATAGCTGGACCCGATAAACGTATCGTTGGCATCCGTCTCAAGGACCGCCGAGGTCATGCCCAGCGGCTCAAACAGAGCAGTTTGCGGATAGGTTAGCCCGCCATCCGGCAACTGGTCCTGCCAAACACGGGACAAAACAGTGGTTGTTCCAGAAGAATAATTGAAATCCGTACCGGTTTCGGC
This sequence comes from Ruegeria sp. HKCCD4884, assembly GCF_013110855.1. Taxonomy (NCBI): domain Bacteria; kingdom Pseudomonadati; phylum Pseudomonadota; class Alphaproteobacteria; order Rhodobacterales; family Roseobacteraceae; genus Ruegeria; species Ruegeria sp. HKCCD4884. Next base: position 73,457 of record NZ_WVRJ01000017.1, on the reverse strand, counting down.
TTCAGGCGCTCGATCCGCTGCAAAGCCAGCCATATCATCGCTGAGATACAGCATTCGGGTCACATCAGAGACGTCGCCGTATTCTTCATCCCAGTTCAATCCGCTGGTCATGGACAGCATATCAGCCAAGGAAATGTCTCGGCGAGAGTCCTCGGCCCAGTCCGGAAAGCTACCGACCAGATTGTCCGTTAGGCTCATCTCACCTGCTTCAACCAATGTACCAATCAACCCAGCCGTGACGGATTTGGTCATGGACCACCCCAACAAAGGGGTTTGCGCGTTAAACCCGTCAGCATAGCGTTCAGCAACAATGCGCCCGTTTCGAACCACCACGACCGCGCGGTATCCTTCGCCAAGCAAGCTTTCATCAGACATGACGGCCTGAACCTTTGCATCCTGCGAAAGGGCTACATCGTTGCCTTTTGGCCAAAGGCCCGCAGGCAAAGGACCGGGCGCTTCAAGCGTTTGCGTGCTTAGAGCAACGTCATGAACGTTGGTGCAACCAAGACCGTCGCGGTACTGTGAGGTTGCGGGGGCAAAAAACCGAAAAAGCCGGGCGTGTACTGTTTGCGCCTCTTGATCGACCTCGATCGACACTTGTTTGAGCAGCGGATGTCCCGGCGCTTGAACGTCTACGGCCAGCACCTCATCAGGGTCACGTCCGGCAATGAAAACGTTCGAACAGACAATTTTGGCCGAGTAATTTGTACCGACCTTCAGCAGATCGGGTGGCGCAATCAGCAGGTAACTTACCAGCCCCACGCCACCCACGATCACTATACCGCCAATTGTTTTCGCTATTTTCCCGAGCATCCGACTGCACCGCCCCTATTGTCATTGTGCCCTGTGACGTTAGAGGCAACGTGGCTGCGTTTGCCACACTTCCGTTACGTAGAAGCCAGGTACCTAAAATCAGACTCCATGCGTTACGCGTCACCCTGAAGGTGCCACTTCAGAACTGACCCGCGCGAGTGACACTCGCGGGCCTCGGCGTTTCAATGACATGGCCATTCTGCCGGGTTAGGTAATCCTCAAAAACAAAGTCGCCGTTACGCTCAATGCAAATCGAGTTTCACTTCAGCACGCGGCGACCAAAGAGCGTCGCAAAGTGACGTGACCCGTTTGCTGGCCCGTGCTAGTGGCCCCGTGAAAGGGCACCTCATGACAGCCGACATAAAGCTGCAAAACCCAACAGCAGGTATTGCATTCATTCTGATAGGAATTTTGGCGATTTCTATCAACGATATGCTGATCAAGTTCCTGTCTGGCGGTTATCCCCTGCATCAAATGGTTTTCACCAGATCACTGATCGGGATCGGGTTCAGCCTGGCTTTGGTGCAGATGGAAGGCGGTTGGCGCATCTTGAAAACCGATCAGCCTGGGCTTCATCTTTTGCGCGGGGTTCTCATCGTTGTTGCCAATCTGACATTCTTTACGGCGTTGGCTGTCATGCCTCTGGCCGAAGCAACCGCAGTATTCTTCGTTGCGCCGCTGATGATCACTTTGCTCAGCATTCCCTTGCTTGGGGAAAAAGTTGGCCCCATGCGCATCGGCGCGGTGATTGTGGGTTTCCTCGGCGTGGCAATTATGACCCGCCCATGGGAAGCCGGTGCCGCGCGCGACGTCAGTCTTTTGATGTATGCCCTTCCTGTGGTGGCAGCCTTTACTTATGCCCTCAACAACGTGCTCACCCGTTTGCTTGGTGCGAAATCCAAAGCATCAGCGATGGCTGTCTATATTCAGGCGTGTTTTATCGTTGTCAGCTTGCTGTTCTGGTCTGTGGCAGGGGACGGGCGCTTTGCCGACACATTCGAAAATGAAAGCTTGATCTTCTTGCTAAGGGCTTGGGTTTGGCCAGAAGGCACTGATCGATGGTTGTTTGTCGGGCTGGGGTTCAATTCGGCAATCATTGGGTATTGTCTGGGTCAGGCTTACCGTATGGCCGACGCCGCCACGGTGGCACCGTTCGAATATGTCGGTCTTCCTTTGGCAGTGTTTTGGGGATGGGCGATTTGGGGCGAACTGCCAAATCTGCCTGTCGCGACTGGTATCGTGCTGATCTTGGGATCTGGATTGTTTGTCTTTTTGCGCGAGCGCCAGAAAGAGAGGAACGTGATTACTCGAAAAAGAGTGCATCGTCGTTATTAGGTATCACCACTGGCACAGCTGTTGTTGGCAGCGCGTTTTTTAGAGCATGAATTGCACGCGACGCTAACCTCATTCTGAACGTTTTTAAGCTGTATGGCTTCACTGATGTCGCGCTTGTGTCCCAAAAAAGGTAGAGGCCTGGCAGTGGCCTCTACCAAATCAGGTCATTTATTGAAGAACTCAGCTACAGCATCGGTCGATGCCTTCACCGCCTCGGGCTTGTAATAGAAATCCACATGCGAGAAGTCATCAAACGCCAGTTCCTCGTGCTCGTTCGTCAACTTCTCAACAAACTGCGTTGAGCAGGGCGCTGTGGAGGCACTTGTGCCGTAGATGGTCAGTGAGGGCTGCGCAATCTTGTCTGCATAGGCTTCACCGATGGAAATCAGCGACTGCATGGGCTGATCGCCGATGTGCATGTTTGTGTAGGTCGCAACCGCAACTGGACCTTTGACACCATCACGGCCGTAGTAGTCGTAGGTCTCGCCTGCCATTGCTGGGTAGGCAGCTGCGTCAACGAACTCTTGACGGGACATTTCGTCGGTCAAGCCAAACGGCGCAACGTAGTCCGGCGCGCCCGTTTCAAACATTTTTTGCGTTGACGCGTTCGCAGAAGCGATCAACTGGTTTGCTGCGTCACGGTCGGTCCACTGGAAGGCATCGGCTGCCATCATGCCCGACACCATTGCGATCTTCTTGATCCGATGATCGGTCACGGCGGCGGATGCGATGATCGAGCCGCCTTGGCACACGCCCAGACCGTAAATCTCGTCAACGAAAGGAAGGGTGCCGAGGTAAGACACAGCGTCCCAAGTGTTTTCGATCAGCCGGAACATATAGCGGGATTGCTTGTACTCTCCAGGCAGCGCCGGGGAAGAGCCCATGCCGAGGTAGTCAAAGCCGAGATAGATGAAGCCCCGTGCGGCCATTTCCGGGCCGTATGTGGCCGGGATCTGATCTTTGACCTGCGGGAATGGGCTGGCGCCAACGATTGCTTTGTATGTCTTGGTCTCATCAAAGCCTTCGGGCAGGTAGAGATCGCCCGCCAAGTCCACGCCAAAGGATTTGAAGGTGACTTCGTTTTTTCCGGCTGTGAGGTTTTGGGGTGTCATGGTCTTGTTCCTTTCGGGGTCAGACGGCTTTGCGCCTTGCTAAAGTACATCGTTGTGTTTACTTATGTTGAAGAGCGGTAAATTGTAAACACATCTTTTTACTTTTTGAGGCAAGAATCGTGAAACGTACTGAAAAAAAAAGAAAAGATATCATAGATGCGGCCATAGACGAGTTTCGTGAACAAGGATTTTTGGGCGCAAAAACCACTTCAATCGCTAAAAAAGCGAACGTATCGAGTCGTACGCTCTACAACCACTTCGAGAGCAAGGAAGTCCTTTTTGAGGCAATCTCACAGATCATGCTGGAGCAGAACCGAAGCATGGAGCCAGTGCCCTATGACCCGCATCGCGATTTCGTTGAACAATTGAAGGAAGCACTCTGGAGCTATATCGGCGTGATCACCGAAGAGACAGCGATCGGATTGAACCGGATGGTCATTTCGGAATTGATCCGTGACCTAGATCGGTCTCGTCAATTCTTCACTGAAACCGCAACACACGACTACCCGATAACAAGGCTGGTCAGCGAGGCGATGGACGCAGGTGTAATTCGCAAAGCCGATCCGGTTTTTGCAACCAACCAGCTTTTAGCGCTTATCAAAAGCTTCTTCTTCTGGCCCGAGTTTTTTCTTGGTGAGAATCCGACACCCAAAGAGGCATTGGACGATTGTGTCGCGATGTTTCTGACCTACTACAAAGCAGACTCCTGAACCATTGGGCAATTGAACGCTTTATATCTCGGGGCCTACAGAAATCCAGCTCACATCCGGTATGATCCCGGTGTCCGGTTTGTCCACTTTCGGAACGCTCTGTGGAAATTCGCAGGGGCCGAAAAGCCCGTGTCAAAGGCGATTTGATCGATACTGTCCGTGCTTTGCTGTAGTGCACGGATCGCGATGTCACGGCGCAAGGCATCCTTGATGTCCTGAAAGGATGTTCCTTCGTCTTTCAAGCGTCTGTTTAATGTCCGAGGCGTCATTTTCAACGCTCGGGCTGCATCCGTAAGCTGGCAAGACTGCCATGTCGCTCCGTAAAGAAAAGCCCGGACGCGAAGGCTGTTTGTATGCACCCGGGAGCCCGTGAATATCCAATCCAGCGGCGCGCGCTCAAGAAACACCGACGCCTCCTCAGGGCTGCGGGTGATCGGGCGGGTAAATTGGCGAGGGTCAAAACGAATGCTGGTTTGCGGGGCGTCGAATTCGACAGGGCACGGGAAGACAACCGAATAATCCGCAGCAAATTCCGGGCGGGGAAAGGCAAAGCAAACCATTTGAACTGGCGTTTCCGACCCGCTGAGCCAGGACAACAAACCGTGCGCCAGTTTCAGAATCAACATGTGGCCAAAGCGCTGCGGCTGGGTTTCGCCTAAGTAAGGCACCAAAGCCAGCTCCACCTCATTTGGCCTGCTGCGCAGGTCAAAATAGAAGTCATCCAAAAGCAGGTTCCAAAACGTCGAGAAACGATAAAGGGCCGACGTCTGGCTGCTTGCTCCGCGCTGAACCGTCACAAGATGCTGCAGGGCGCGGGGCCGGATCGGGCGGCTCCAAAGCCCCATCATTTCGTCCCCGGTTTCAGGCGCAGCAAGCTGGTAAAGCTGCGCAATTTCATTGAGGGTAACACGTTGATTTGGTGCCATTGGACCGGCCTGAAGACCAGCGCGCTCTAGCAGCGAAGTCATTTCTTCCGGGGTGCAACGGGACCTAAGTGCGTCCAGCCAATCCTGAATGAATTCTGCTGAGACGGTTGTCAGCGAGATAGGGTCATGACGGGTCACAGGAACCTCAGAGTGGCGTGATCAGATAGTATTTTGGCAAAATATGAGCTTATCGGCAAATCAGTCGACAGGTAAATGACGTAAACCCATAGTTTTCGACAGAGAGCCTGGAATGTCCTATCAGCCGCCCGTTCAGGATTTGATGTTTTGCGTCGAGCATTTGTCTCATTGGGAACAGGTGTCTTCCTTCGCAGTGTATTCAGACTATGACCTGGCCGATATTGGCGCTGTACTGGAAGGCTATGCCCGGTTCTGCAGCGAGCAGATCGCACCCTTGTCACACATCGGCGACACGCTGGGGGCCCAGTTTGACAACGGGCGCGTGATCATGCCTGAAGGCGATGCCCAGGCTTACGCTCAGTTTGTCGAAATGGGATGGCAAGCCCTGACTCACCCGGTGGAATATGGTGGCATGGGGTTGCCGAAGACCGTCGGCGCGGCCGCGGTCGAGATGCTGAATGCCGCCGATATGAGCTTTGGCCTCTGCCCTTTGCTGACCGACGGGGCCATTGAGGCATTGCTGCTGACTGGTTCGGACGAACAGAAAGCCACTTATCTTGAGCCGTTGATTGCAGGCCGTTGGTCTGGCACGATGAACCTGACTGAACCGCAAGCGGGCAGCGATCTGGGCCGGGTGGCAACAAAGGCGGTGCAGCGTGAGGATGGCAGCTATGACGTGTCAGGCACCAAGATTTTCATCACCTATGGTGCCCATAACCTGACGGAGAACATCATCCATTTGGTGTTGGCCCGCACGCCTGACGCACCTGCTGGGCCAAAAGGGTTGAGCCTGTTTATCGTACCGCAGAAACTGGTCGACGCAGATGGAACGGTAGGGACCGAAAACACAGTCAACTGCGTGAGCATCGAGCACAAGCTGGGCGTTCGCGCCAGCCCGACGGCTGTTTTGGAGTACAAACAGGCCACTGGATTCTTGATCGGCGAAGAAAATCGCGGGCTAGAATACATGTTCATCATGATGAACGCTGCGCGATTTTCCGTTGGTGTACAGGGTATTGCGACGTCAGAGCGGGCCTATCAACGTGCGCTGACCTATGCGCGTGAGCGCGTGCAAAGCCGCCCTGTCAACGGTCAGACCAAAGATGCTGTCGCCATCATCGAACACCCAGACGTACGCCGCATGCTGATGCGGATGCGCAGCCTGACCGAAGGTGGGCGCGCAATGGCGGCGGCGACTGCGGGGTTGCTGGACATCGCACACCATCAGGACAATCCAGAGATGGCTGCTCTGGCCGAATTCATGGTTCCGCTGGTCAAAGGCTTTTGTTCCGAACGCGCAGTCGAGGTTGCCTCGTTAGGTGTTCAGATCCACGGTGGTATGGGTTTTATCGAGGAAACCGGTGCCGCGCAGCATTATCGCGATGCCCGTATTCTACCGATTTACGAAGGCACCACCGCCATTCAAGCCAACGACCTTTTAGGGCGTAAGGTGATGCGCGACGGTGGCGAAACCGCCCGCCTCTTTGCTGCCCGGATTGCTGAGACCGAAGCACTATTGGCGAGCGGTGACGCAACTGCGCAAGTTATCGGTATAAGCCTTGCACAAGCACGCGAAGCGTTTGAATCGGCGCTGAACTGGTTGTTGGAAAACAGCCGCAAGGACATCGACGCAGTATTTGCCGGCTCTGTCCCCTTTCTTATGCTGGCAGGAACCCTGGCGGCAGGTTGGAAACTGGCAAAGGGCGCTTTGGCTGCGCAATCATCAGTGGACGCCGGGCAGGACGCGCAATTCATGGCCCAGAAAATCGCGACTGCACTTTTCTTTGCACAACACATTCTGCCCGAATGCACCACAGAACACAGCCGAATCCTGCTGGGCGCGCGCAGTCTGCTTGACGCGCATTTCCCCAAATAACTCCTCCAAAGGACCCGACCCATGAATGACGTCGTGAACCCCGAAACCTATGAAAACCTGGCGATTTCAGAGCGCGAGAACGGCTTGTATGTCGTTACATTGAACCGTCCTTCAAAGCGCAACGCTCTGGATGTGGCCACTATCGAAGAACTGATCCGCTTTTTCAGTGGTGCCCGTATGGCCGGTGTCAAAGCTGTGGTGCTTGCTGGTGAAGGTGACCACTTCTGCGCGGGCCTTGATCTGGTCGAGCATTGGAAGGCCGACCGCAGCCCGGATGACTTTATGCATGTCTGCCTGCGCTGGCATGAGGCATTTAACAAGATGGAGTACGGCGGTGTGCCGATCATCGCTGCACTGAAAGGTGCGGTCGTGGGCGGAGGGCTGGAACTTGCCAGTGCGGCGCACATTCGGGTCATAGACCCCGGCACCTATTTCGCCTTGCCTGAAGGCCAACGTGGGATTTTCACCGGTGGTGGTGCGACAATCCGAGTGTCCGACATGATCGGCAAGTATCGCATGATCGACATGATCCTGACGGGTCGCGTTTATCAGGGGCAAGAGGCCGTCGATCTGGGGCTGGCGCAATACATCACCGAAAACGGCGGCAGCATGGCCAAGGCGATGGAGCTGGCAGAACAAATCGCGCAGAACCTGCCCCTGACCAATTTTGCAATCTGCTCGGCGATCAGCCACTTGAACAACATGTCAGGCATGGACGCAGCCTATGCCGAGGCTGTGGTAGGCGGAGTGGTCAACACCCAACCCGCCGCTCGGGCGCGCCTTGAAGCCTTTGCAAACAAAACTGCCGCCCGTGTGCGGCCAAACAGCTAAGTCAGGCGGAATCGGGATGCGCCATCATTTCGAAGCTCTTCAGAAGACGCGGGCAAATCACGTCCCCTTGTCACCATTGTCCTTTCTGCACCGCGCCGAAAGCTTGCACGGTGCGCGAACAGCAGTGGTTTATGGCGATATCCAAAGAACATGGGCCGAAACTGCAAACCGCATTCGCGCAGTTGCCAGTGGGCTGGTCGAACTTGGCGTGCGGAAGGGCGACACTGTTTCCGTGCTCAGCCCGAACATCCCAGAGCTCCTTGAGCTGCACTTTGCCCTGCCGTTGACCGGCGCAGTGCTCAATACGCTGAACACGCGTCTGGAACCGGAAACCATCGCCTACATCCTGGATCACGCGGACACCAAGCTGGTGATCGTGGACCGGGAGCTTGTGCCGCTTCTTTCCAAAGCCTTTGATCTGCTCGGTCGAACTCTGCCGGTGGTCGAAATCGCTGATCCTGCAGTTACTGGAGAGAGCCTTGGTGGTCAGACCTATGAAGCGCTGACCAAAGCCGCGCCCCTGCCGATCGAATTGCCGGAAGATGAGTGGGATGCCATTGCGTTGAACTACACGTCCGGCACATCCGGGCGCCCAAAAGGCGTCGTTTATCACCATCGCGGCGCCTATCTGATGGCTCTTGGCACCGGGACGGCATGGCAGATGCCCCCCTATCCCGTCTATCTGTCGGTGGTGCCGATGTTCCACTGCAATGGCTGGGGACACCCCTGGTTGATGGCCATGCTTGGGGCAAAGGTTGTGTTCACGCGCGTTCCGGCCGCCGACCGCATTCTGGACGCAATCCGCACCCATGGCGTAACGCATTTCGGTGCCGCGCCTATCGTGCTGCAGATGCTGGCCGAAGCTGAAAATGGCGCGACCCCATTTGATCCTGCAATCCGTGTGTTGACCGCAGGTGCACCACCACCGCCTTCCGTGCTGGAAAAGACCCGTGCAATGGGGTTTGACGTTATGCAGGTTTATGGGCTGACAGAGACCTACGGCCACATCTCTCAATGTCTTTGGCAGGACGACTGGGATGATCTCAGCCCAGCTGAACAAGCGGAATTGCAGGCGCAGCAAGGTATTGCCTTTCCAATGGTCGAACAGGTCACAGTGATCGACCGCGAAACCGGGGAACCGGTGGCGCGTGACGGTTCGACACAAGGCGAGATCGCCATTCGCGGTAACACGGTGATGGCAGGGTATTACAAGGACCCAGCGGCCACCGCGACAGCTTTCGAAGACGGTTGGTTCTGGTCCGGCGACGGCGCGGTCACTCACCAAAACGGCTATATTCAGATACGCGACCGCCTGAAGGACGTGATCATTTCGGGCGGCGAGAATATCTCGTCCGTCGAGGTCGAAGCCGTATTGTACCGTCATGATGCAGTTCAGGCCGCAGCGGTCGTGGCGATGCCCCACGAGAAGTGGGGAGAAGTCCCCTGCGCTTTTGTCGAACTGCGCGAAGGTTCCGAAACAACGTCTGACGAGATCATCGCCTTCTGCCGTGACCATCTGGCGGGGTTCAAAGCGCCCAAAGCCGTTATCTTCGAATCCCTTCCCAAAACCTCCACAGGCAAAATCCAGAAGTTCCAACTTCGGGACCGCGCCAAAGCAATGGACCTTTGATATGCGTCTGCTGTCCCAATCCCGCCGCCTGCGCCAAACACCTTTTTCCGAAGGGGTCGAGGATAAAGGCGTTACTGCCTACACCGTCTATAACCGGATGCTGCTGCCCACAATGTTCGAGAGCGTCGAGGCCGATTATCGGCACCTCAAATCTCATGTGCAGGTCTGGGATGTGTCTTGTGAGCGGCAGATCGAACTGAATGGGCCTGATGCGGGTCGTCTGATGCGGCGGTTGACCCCCCGCAACCTGGAAAAAATGCAGGAAGATCAGTGTTACTACGTTCCAATTGTCGACGAGAACGGCGGCATGCTGAACGATCCGGTGGCGATCAAACACAGCGCGGATCGCTGGTGGATCTCAATCGCCGACAGCGACCTGTTGCTGTGGGTCAAGGGCCTTGCAGTCGGCGCGGGCATGGATGTGCGGGTTTTTGAGCCTGACGTTTCGCCGCTGGCCATTCAAGGGCCAAAGTCGGATGATCTAATGGCCCGCGTCTTTGGAGACGAAGTGCGCGACATTCGCTTTTTCCGTTACAAACGGATGGTTTTTCAGGACACGTCTTTTTTGGTCGCGCGCTCTGGTTACTCGAAACAGGGCGGGTTTGAGATCTATGTCGAAAACGGTGCCTACGGGATGCCGCTGTGGAATGCGTTGTTCGAAGCCGGAATGGATCTGAACGTTCGTCCTGGATGTCCAAACCTGATCGAACGGATCGAAGGCGGGCTGTTGAGCTATGGCAACGATATGACCATGGAAAACTCTCCGCTGGAGTGTGGTTTGGGCAAATTCTGCAAACCGGGCGAAGACAGTGACCACATTGGCCAGCAAGCACTTGCGCGCGAGGCTGCATCTGGTCTGGCCCGACAGATCCGCGCAATTTCAATTCCCGGTGATCCCGTGCCACCTGCCCGCTCAGCTTGGCCACTGTTCAAGGATGGAAAACGGGTTGGTCAGGTCACGTCCGCTGCCTGGTCACCGGATTTTGAAACCAATGTCGCTATTGGCATGGTCGATGCCGGACACTGGGATGCTGGTTCTGTTCTGACGGTCAGAACCCCAACCGGTGACCGACAGGCCAAGATTCAGGAAACGTTCTGGATATAGCCCAGGCCAGGGTAGCGCCCGCGTCCGGTGTTTTGGTTAAGCGACGCCACTATCATCAGGCACGCATTCCCCAGCGCTCCGACGCATTTGGTTTCTGCACAGGAACGTTTGAGACGGTGTTGCGTTAAGTCACGAACCGATAAGTTGGCAGTTGAGGGTTGTGCGAAACCAACGCTGAATACCCAAACAACCTCAGGCTTCAAAGAACACTCTTGCAATCGCGTGCGCTGGCATAGTCACCTAGGCCAAAGGAGGCCGGAGGAAGCCTATGGCGCGTTGGAAGTTTGTGATTTGTGTTTGGAGCGCGCTGGCACTTGCCGCATGCGCTCCTAAAACCCGCACTTACGAAAAGACGGTATCGGCCGCATTGCCAGCCAATTCGGGCACCGCTCTGAGTCAGTTGGCCAATCGCCTGGGGGATCCCAAAGACGGTCGGTCAGGTGTCAAGCTGATCAGTGATGGTGAAGAAGCGCTTGCCTCACGGCTGTTGATGGCCGCCGCCGCCGAAAGAACGTTAGAAGCTCAGTACTACCTTCTGCATGACGACCCGACGGGACATCTTTTCGCAGCCAGTCTGTTGCAGGCCGCGGATCGGGGGGTTCGTGTCCGGCTGCTGTTGGATGACATGGATACGTCCAGCTACGACGCGATGACCGCCGCATTGGACCATCACAAAAACATTGAGATCAGGCTGTTTAATCCGTTCTGGCGGGACCAAAGCCTGCTGGTCGCTGGACTGACGGACTTCAAGCGCATCAATCGCAGAATGCACAACAAATCCATGACAGCTGACAACGTGTTTACGATTGTGGGTGGAAGGAATATCGGCGCTGAGTATTTTCTGGCGCGGAAAGAAATGAACTACGCCGATCTGGACGTGCTGGCCGTTGGCCCTGTTGTAGGTGAAGTTTCACAGAGCTTCGACGCATATTGGAACAGCGAATTCGCAGTCCCCGCCCGCGTGGTTGTGGGAGAGCCCGAAGATTTTGACCTGAGCGATGCGCGAAGCAGGTTGAATGAACTGGTCGAGGAAGCAAAGCAAACACAGTATGGCGCTGCCCTTAGAAAGTCAGCACAAGAGAACTTCGCAGATGGGGCCTTTTCACTGGATTGGCTGCCCGCGAAGCTTTATGCCGATCCGCCTTCAAAAGCGGCCGGACTTGAAGGTTCAGACCCCATTCTTGCATCGCAATTGCTTCCGTATTTTGAGAATGCCAGCAGTGAGGTGAATATCGTTTCTGCCTATTTCGTACCGCGCAACAACGGTGTGAAATGGCTGACCGAACTTGAACGTCGTGGCGTCGAGGTAAAGGTGGTAACCAATTCGCTGGCCTCCAACGACGTTGCACCCGTTTACGCGCATTATGCCAAAAAACGCCGAGCGCTTTTGCGCGGAGGAGTGGAACTCTACGAGTTGCGACCCGACGCCTATCAAGTCCAGCGCCGTGGCATAAACTGGGCTCAGTCCAGATCCGGCTTGCACTCCAAGGCATTCGCCGTTGATGACCGGTACTTGTTCGTGGGATCGTTCAATTGGGATCCGAGGTCAGTCAAAATCAACACCGAGATGGGAATTCTGATAGACTCGCCCGCATTGACTACACAAACCATGGGTGCGTTGGACGACGCGCTACCCGCATACACTTACAGTGTAACCCTTGAGCAAGCCGGTCAGCTTAAATGGACGACACGAAGCGATGATGGCGAAGTTCTTGAATATCAATCCGAGCCGACGGGATCAGCCTGGGACCACATAGTTGCCGGGTTTCTGAGTATTTTACCAATCGGGTCTCAGCTTTAGGTTTATTGAGAAATAGTTCGACGACGTGTCTTGGGTAAGAGGGTTTTGGTGTCCTGCTCGCCCAATTGGGACGATGTATCTGCGGAAAGATCACCGTTTCGAACCTTACGCATCGCCACCGATTCCGGCGTGTTCTGCGAATGGCGTGGTGGGCTAGGGCGCTAGCAACTTTAAAGCGGACCTCTGACAGCAAGCTGTGCAACTTCAACTTTACGGACTGAAGCTTCCTCTTTAGACGACAACATTGATGGTCGCTTCAGTTCCAGTCGCGCCCAGAGAAAATTCCATAGACACTGCAGCGGCCTCTGCCCTGGACATGCGGTTGAATAACCCATCGCGGGAATTGTTCGGATGACCTTTAATGTAAAACTGCGTCGTCAACAGCTCGCGACTTCCGTCAAACACCTTTACATGAATATGTGGTGTACGTCCTGGGTAAATCGTGGGTTTTATCGTACGAAACACATAGTTCCCGCCGTTGTCGGTTACGTCATGGCCAAAGCCCTGGAAAGCCTGATCAAAATTGACACTGCGACGGTCGCGCGGATGCATATAGTTGCCATCCATGTCGCATTGCCAGATTTCGATGCGATGTCTGGCAAGGGGTTGTCCATTGGTCCGCATAAGCTTCCCACGCAGTGTAAAGACTTCGCCGCCGGCGTCTTCGACACGTCCTCTGATCTTAACGAGGTCATTGTCTGTATCGGGCGTCCGCATGGCTGGCGTTGGATAATACGGCCCTTCTGCGGCGCTTGGTGTTAGCACAGCCGCAGCGGCCCTTGCACCTATCGAACTGACACCCATTAATCCTACTATGCCGCCTAAAAGTTTACGGCGGGACTTGGTATTTTGTTTCATAGCATGTCCTTTCCCGCGGGGGATAGCTCCCTTAATCCATCAAAACTACACACCTTGCAGCGCACGTCACGTTGAGGTCTACCTTCGCAACCAAAGACGCCGCTATGCATATGGATCTAGAAACGCAACTTTTGGGTGGGCATTCAATTGTCTCTTGATTGAATCAATGTCACCCAAAACCCAGAGACTCCCGATTTTTTGTTCCCGTATTGTGAAGAACGCCGCCCCGGACCATTCGGTCCGTTGCTGCGTTCCGTCTACCCCGAAGAATACACCATGGTGCGTGCCGACGAAGGATATTCGCGCAGCGGCTTTTTCTTCGGCATCGACGATTTCAACGATATTGCATTGAAAATCCGGAAGAGCCTCTCGAACTTCTTCCGTGTAACGAATGAACTCATCCGGACCCGAGCGTTTCGGCCCAAGGCTCCCACGAAAATCGAACTCCGGGTGTATGATTTCTCGGGCGCAGTCGGTGTCCGCCGCGTTCCATACTTCGTGGTAAAGTCGCTTAATTTGATCAGATAGCCATCACCGCAAACGCTGCCCGGCTCTGCTAACTCCTCAAGTCGTGCTGCGACATTGACACCGTCACCGTAAAGATCATCGCCGTCGATCATCACGTCGCCAAGATTTATGCCGATCCTCAGTTCAAGTCGCTTTTCGGGCGGCAGGTCCTCGTTTCGCTTCGCCAGCTTCGCTTAGATATCAGTCGCGCAATTCACTGAATCAATGACCGAAGCAAACTCAACGAGCGTTCCGTCACCCATTAGCTTAACGATGCGACCATGATGTTTCTCGACCTGCGGATCGAACAGCTCCGAACGAAGTGCTTTTAGAGCGTTCAAGACGCCAATCTCGTCTGCGCCCATCAAGCGTGAGTATCCGCATGAGAAGGGTCTTGGTAGCAGTTTGAGAACACTTGCTGTGGATCAAATCCAGGATAGGTTTCTTGAAGTTCCCGGACAGTTTTTTCTGCTTCTGACATGTTTCCCAACTTGGCATAGGCAGCAGCGACAAAGACCAGAGTTGGCGCGCTTACCGCCTCCGCCTCCGAACCAGATGGTGCGTATGCGCCTGAGTGATTCCTGAGCGCCATCGACAGTCTACGAGCCCATCGTTGTAACTGGTCAAATCAGGATCGAGCCGACGCAGAAGGAAATGCTGGTTGTTGATGGTCCCGTCCTCATGAAGGCTGCGTTTACTTTAGAGGTCGATGACGTTCAGACTTTTGGACCAACCCAAACTTCCAAAGGGGCTACTACCAATAGGGCAAGCGTACTGATGGGAAGAATAAAAGCGACTGACGGGGCTATCAAAGACGAATAGTGACACGGCCCAGTTGCCTTAGCTATGGTTCAGAACCGGCGCTCGACTTGATAGGTTGGACATCTGCTTGTGAGAGACTGAACGGCGAAAGCGGCGATAGGGGAGCGCATGAGGGTTTGGCTATTTAGAATAATTGGGCTTGTCGCATTACTCGCATTCGCAGCAGTCGCTTTTGTTTGGTTGTTGCTTGCGTCTCCGATGTTCTCGGACATGCGCCGCGGCCTTGTTGAAAGAGTTCTTTCGGAACAAATTGGTCGCCCCCTTTTGGTGAACGATGATGTAAGCGTCGCGCCTGGCCGCATTAGTCACATATATGTCGGTGGGGTGGTCATCCCGAGCCTGACAATGCCGGAGTCACCTCTTGTAGAATTGAACCTGTTGGAATTGGAGTTGGATATTGTCGCCTTGACCAACGGGCGTCTGCATTTTGACAATCTCGCCGTAGAAGGGCTCCAAGCAATTCTTCTGACAGCAGAAGACGGCACAACAAGCTGGCGAAAAGACGGGCCAACACCCAAGCCAGCTTCCGAGGAAACAGTATCGGCGGATGATCAAAAAGACGTCGCGAGCGCTGATAGTATCGATGAGATCGACACCGAAAGCAGTGGAATCCTGAACTTTCTGAGCGACAAGAACGTCAGCTTTAAGTCGATCGGGCTAAACATCGACGACAAGGTCTCAGGCTTCTCGTTTGTGTTTGACCTACAGTCACTCGCTCTGGAACAAGCGGATCATGGAAAGAGAACGAAGGTCTCTGGTTCCGGCTCCGTCAACGGTCAGGGTTTCCAAATCGAAGGCGATTACCCCCATGACGCGCCATTTACGACGCGGGCCAGTTTCGGAGAAATGACCGTAAGCTACGATGGCGAGCCTTTCTCAGAAGACGAAGGTGGTGGCTATCGAGCTGTGTTGAAAATGGACACCGGTGAGTTCGGTGATTTTCTGGACGTCATCGGGCTGGAACGCGTTCTGGAGGGCAATGGTCAACTGCAAGCAGAACTCGTGTCTCAGGACGTTCTGAAAATCGAAGCGTTTACAACCACCGTAAGCCTGGAGGATGGGCAGAAACTCGAAGCTGAAGGTTCAATAGATGACCTCTACACTGCCCAGGGCGTCGATCTGCTTTTCAACGCGCGGCTTCATCCGGAAGGACAGCCGCCGCCAGCAGCAAAAAGTATACAGGAACTGAAGTTCACGGGCTTTGAAATGCATATGGTTGGATCTTTGGCTTCCTTCGAATTCGAGAAGTTGCTGTTCCAAACCAATGCATTTGACCAGGGGTTGGACGTAATCGGCCCAGCATCCATCGAAAGTATTCGCCGCATGCCAGACGGACGGCTCGCCATGCTGGGCATTGCGCTGCAAGCCGGGCCAATTGAAGAGCCTGTCCTGAAAGCCGAAGGTGAAATCCTCGATCTGCTTCAGCTTCAGGACGTAACATTCGATGGCGTGCTGAACGGGCCCGCCAAGTTGATTTTGCCCAACCTTGATGACGACTATGTTGACCAATTCGGCGGCATCATGGCCGATTTCAACATATCCAATGCGGGCGGGCCGGTTTCACTCAACAGGTTTAACGCGGCTACTTACGACACTGATCTCTGGGCGCTTGATCTTGCGCTATCTGTCAACGAGCTAAAAGGGCTAGCCGGTCTCGATTTCGACGTGAAACTGGATGTCGACGAAGGTGCCCAGTTTCTGACCGCGCTCAAGCTGCAACCTGTCGAAATCGGAGCACTCGCTATCGATGCTGAAACCTCCAGGCAGGGTGAAGACTTTGATGCCGCAATCAAGTTCGAAGCCGGGTCTTCTGATCTTCTTGCTGCTTTGGATGCGCGGTTTCCCGAAGGTTCGCCCGTCGTCCGTGGCAACATTAACAGCGAGAGGCTCGATCTCAACGACCTGAAGAACCTGACTGCCGTGCTGGACCAACTGAAAAGCTTGGTAGGCGAGGCATCAAAAGAACCTGAAACCGAAGTTCAGCCTTTGGTTTTGCCGAAAGAGACAGACGTCCAGCCCTTGGTGTTGCCAAAGGAAAAAGGGAAGCCTGCCGATCTTCTGGATGTGCAACGCGTGCTGCGAGAAGCTGACGTCGAGGTACAGATCGAATTCAAAGAGATTGTAGGCCAACAAGGTGTAACCTCTGTTTCAAGCCAATTGTCTGCAAAAGACGGAACCGTGGATTTCGGCCCTCTCCAGATGGCCTATGGCGGCGGAAACTTCAACCTGAGGGCGGTCATGGACCTGATTGGTTCACCCGATTGGCTTTCATTGTCGGGATCAACTTCGGGATGGGAATTCGGTGAGATCCTTGATGAGTTGGGCATAGGTATTGACGCCTATGGGCGTTTGAGCGGTGAGTTCAACGTTTCTGGAAGTACCGCCTCGGGCAAGGCCTTCATCAACTCGATGCGCGGCAATGCGTCTTTGTCGATGTCACAAGGTTACATTAGTACCAGTCTACTGGAGTTGGCCGGGCTAGGTATTTTCCCCTGGCTCTTTTCAGAAGAGTTCAGACAAGGTTACACCGACATCACTTGCGTGGTCGCCCCAATTGATATCCGGTCCGGGCAAGTCACTTCAAACTCCATCGTCATTGAAACAGGATCGGTTCAATTGGTTGCAAGGGGGCAAGTGGATTGGCTGAACGATACGATAGCAATAAGAGCGGAGCCTCGGCGCGTTGGCAAACCCCTATCTCGAAGCGCTTGGCCCTTTGATGTGACTGGCCAGCTTTCGTCGCCAAAATTCAAGCTGGATGTGGGCGGGTCCAGAAACAAGGCCCCGGAAGGCGCTGATGCTATGCCTGCCGACAGGCAACCCTGCGTGCCAGACATCAATCAACTGCAATAGTCAGGCTTTACCTAGTTTTTCAGTGGTTCCGGCTGTTCAGCCTGACACGTCAGAACCGCCTCAATGGCTTTTGCAGACCCGCTGAGGTCGAGTTCAACCTCGGCCCCGCTTTCGCCTATAATCGTAACGCTTTGGCGCTTTCCAAACTCTGTTACAAATGCCGGGTTGTCGAAAAAGGCGTAGCCACCGGGCACGCCATTCTTGAAGACACCAACAGCTTCGCCTTCGAATTTTGCATCACCAAAGTCGAACTTTACGATGCCGGTCGCGCCGTCCTCGATTTGAACCCAGGCTGGATTAAAGGCTGCAAAAAAGCCACCAGCCTGATTGGGTGCCGCGCCGATTTCAACGGTCATTTCATTTTCAAAGGGTTTCCAAGCAAGACAGCCATTTCCCTTTTCGGGATCAATCAGGATTGTCCAGTCCCCGGATTCACCCCACCGTTCCATCCCAGCGGCATGAAGAACGGTTGCACAACACAAAGCCAATGTTGTCAGCACATTCTTGTTCATTTTCGACTCCGGATTAGTTTTGAAGGATTACCCATCCTAACGATCAAGCAAAATCAATCAAACGATGCAGAAGAAGCTTCATCGGTACCCAAGTTGTCGGGGCGCAACCGTGAAATCCGCTTCCTGCTCATAGCCGCATAAGCTGCTATTGGAAGGAATGCCCGGTTTGAGCAGTCTGCTGCACTTTGCAAAGTCTGCTATCTGCGCGTCGCAGACCTTCGCGAGAATCCAAGGTTCCTTAGGGTGGCCCTTTGCGGTACAGAGCAACGCAAAGCGCCATAACCGCAACGACTAAGCCATATACTAATTGAATTCATCGCTAAGGCAGACAATCGCGCAGCGCAAAACTATGGGCGAACTACGCAAACTTATGGGGTGCGCGAAGTCTTATGCGCAAACCTACAACTCGATGTAGGTGCGCTCCTAGCGCAGCATTCCCAACATTGATTTCATTGAAGAAAATGTTGAAAGCTTGCGCATAACTTTGCACGATTTGCCCATAAGTTTGCGTCCCACAAGGAACCCATCGAACAAACCAGCTCCTATGGCTTATCTGCAATTCTCAAATGCAACTTATTCCCAATCGCCAGCAGACGAGCGCCACGTCTTAGCGTCCGCATCCCAAACACTGGCGGTGACGCAAGGCGTCGGGTTTATTCCGTCGCAATTGGATCCATGAATATCTGCCACAACAACGCGTTGACGCCCAAAATCAACGACTGTCCAGCCTTGGTTGAGCAAGGAGTGCACCTCTTCGCTTACCCAAAAGTGCGACATGCAACCGCCAGTTCCGCAGTAAAGAGATGCGGCGCTGGAACACGCGAAACCAGATTCATTCAGAACCCAGTCGCGTTGTAGATCTCCGTCGAGATCTACCCTCTCAACCGCACCCCAATCTAAGTCAAACTGACCGTCGTTGAACTCCGCGCAGGCCTGTGCCGCCAGATCAACCTTCGCCTGCAAACCGGGCGGAAGTTGCGATAAATCAGCCGCGACAGCTGATGAGGTCCAGACAAGGCCCGAAGCAAGCATAACCCCGGCGAGCAAACATTTCATCTGACGCGCTATTTGGGAAGCTGGTTGGAAGGAGGTATCAATTGCACTGATCATACCTGTAGTCCCCATATTCCAGCCAGTTTGCCGAGCCTTCGCTAAAAATCAGAAACTCGGACCTGTCCTCCCCAAGCAGGGCGACGACAAATCCGGCGGGCGGCTCAAAGTTTCCGAAGTAACTGTAGGCCGTCATGGCTCTGATCGACTCGCCGTTGACCGTTACTCGCGCGTCCCACTCCCCCTCTGGATTGTCCAGAATTAGATATTCGATTTGGCGCTTTATCGCTCCGCCACCACAATAGACAATGCCTTCGGGTGCTTCGTAGGAGGCCCCTTGGCTAGCACCTGAATCGCAGGCAGAACGAAGGGACCGAATTGCCGTGCCGGAACCCTTCAAGTCAAAGATTCCGTAGCTGACATCTTGATCAATCATCGACAGATTAACCGATGCATTGGCCGCAAGTTGGTCCAGTACAAAACCATAGTCCTCTTGACTATTGAAACTGACCTCGACGGGATAGTTGTCGACGATCTGCACGGCAGCGTTTTCTGCGCTAACTTGAAATGCCCCTACTTCGGTGGTGCCGTTCTTCAAAAATCGAATGGAAAGCCCCTGCTTCTCCACAATGTCCTGGCTGTCCTCATATCCAGCCGGAGCAAAGCGGATACGGTCACACTGAAGTTCCAGCGTCATGTTTCCTGTCTGAATAAACGCATTGGGATTAGGCCCGGAGTTGAACGACCACTCCGCTGATGCTGTGGTCGCTCCTGCCATCAGTAGCATTCCAATGGAAATGGTTTTGAAGCTCATTTTTTCTCTCCATTGAGTTACGGTTCGCACTGTCGTTCAGCAGAAGTTCCAGCCAATTGCCCGGACAGCCAGATCAGGAAACAGGTTCGCCGTATTCGTTTGCGCCTTCTTGGGAAGGTCGTGTCAGCCACCAGATCATCAGAATGGACAGAACCAATTGAAGGATTGAGACAACAACGATACCGGTCACACCCAGGACGGCCGCAGGTCCTCGCAATGCATCGGGATTTTCGGTCCCTTGCTCCAATACTGAAAAGAACGCTACCCCACCCAGCATAACAAAAAGCGTTGTAATGCTGAGCGCCATCGGCAGCAGCAAATACCAGCCAGGTCGTCCTGTATCATGTAGCCTTCGCCAACCGGCGGCCAGCATAGGTATGAGAACAGCCAGCTGGAAAACAGAGGACAGGACCCGAGATCCCTGGCCTGTTTCGGGGTTGGTCCCGAATATGATCGTATCCAGCACAGCCAAAGCAGCACTCACGAGAACCACAAACAAGAAGAACCACCAGTATTCTGAGCGTATAGCCCGACCGGAGAACTGGAAGTATTTCGAGAAACACGTTTTAACTGCTTCCACAAACCCCATTTTCAACCCTTTCTAAGTTTCTGTGTGGCCTCAGAACGCCTCGCTACCTAAAAGAACAAACTTGCCCTTCCGGGTTTTCCCACCTTCCTTTTGTGTTTGAACGCCAAAAAACTATCCTATGAAAAGGTAGCGAAGTTTACGCGCGGAAAAAATGTTGATTTTTTAAAAATTGGATTCAAACATGCGAATTCGACGCAACTTTCATTTTACCTCCGTTGTTGTCGTTGCTGCTCGCTTTGCCGAGCCCTTCCGGTCGCTGGAGTGAGTGCTGGCAGCCGGAAGGCACTTTACACGGATCAGTCTTTGGGAGAGCGCGATGCTTAGACTTAACGTACTCGCCCTCTTTCCAGAGTTTGCTCTAGCTTTTGCCAGTGATTTCATTCGGCCATCCCACGTTGTTGGAGGTCTTGGCAGTCAACGTAATAGCGATCTGCCCGCCAAGCCTCCCTTGGCAAGTTTTGGGAAAGGTCGTCACAGGAACGTTGTGTGTTCTGTCGGTGCCCAAACGCGAGAGCCTCAAACAAGCGTATCCAATTTCGTTAATTTCAACAGACTCAGAGGGAGAAGAAAATGACCAACAAGATGGTGATGATTGCGGGCGCAACTTGTTTCACACTGCTAGCGGCCTGTGACGACACGGGTACATCCAGTGCGTCCGCCGAACTCACACCCGCTCAGCAGGCGTGTTTGCGAGATGTAGCAAGCACAACAAACAATTCACAAGTCGTGGTTCTCTCATCCGCATTTAGCGAAGCTGGAACACAAGTCACTGTCGGTGTTGGTGAGGATCGTGCTCCTTGGAATTGCATTGCTTACACTGATGGCGCGACAGCTGGTATCGAGTTCCTGGGCGACGAAGGCGCATTGTGAGCAGTCTACCGCGTCGCCGAAATCGGCTGCGCAGCACCGGCTTGCACTTCAGAAAACTCGACTTGGCCAGTCGGATACGCCTTTCAGAGCGCAGCGTGGGCATCCGGCTCGGATCATCGGATGCCCAAAAAACCGATTAGGATTTTCGAAAAAAGCGAAACCTCTTCGAGAAGGAGTCCTCCATGAGTGCTAGACTAGTCCTTCTGCTTGCTGCCGTCAGCCTCGTGCCAATTGCGTTATCATATGGCCTGATGCCCGGCAGTTCGATCCCAGTTTTGCTAGGATTTCCGGTGGAAGGAACAAACCAGACGCATGTCTTCCGAGCGATTATGGGTCTTTACCTGGCAAACGCTTTGTTTTGGTTAGCGGCCGTGGCGAAACCAGATTTACAACGACCGGCGCTTTGGGTTCTTTTTTTGTTTATGTCGGGACTGGCCGTCGGACGCATACTAAGCATTCTGATCGATGGAGTTCCGAACGGGCTACTTCTCTTTTACCTAGCGGCCGAGATAGCTTTTGCGGCTCTCGCAGCGGTTTGCCTGACAAAAATACAATGAAACAGGAAGTGTAAAGTGCTGAGGTTTTTCTTTGTTCTCTCGATGATTGCAATTTTATCAGTTTCGGCATCCGCTTTTGCACAATCTTCATCTGTCCAGAACGCCGTGGACGACAACCTCTTAGAGCTTGAGACTGCCGTTGACGAAGCGGGAGTTACTCCAATCGCATCGATAGATCATTCGCGTCTGGCCAAAGCCGAAGGCGTAGAAATGCCAGCGTCTAGTGTACTCATTTTCTCTGAACCTGAGATAAACACACCAGTACTGGAAGAGAACGTACGAGCAGGTCTGGACCTTCCGTTTCGCGTTCTTTCATTCGATCAGGATGATCGCCCGCAGATCGTCTACACAGACTCTCAGTTTATCAAAGTTCGGCATGATCTGAATAACACCCAGGCGTTGAATTCGTTTCAGAGCAAGTTGCTCGAATTTCTCAAGGACTTAGATGCAGCACCAGCGCCGATCAACGGATTGAATACTAACTATGGCATCATCGAACTGCGATCTCAGCTCAGCGTAACAGAGGCAGTGAAACGTCTCAGGGCGACTGTGATGGAGCAGAACGATACGGTCTGGTTTGGGGAGATTGATTTTGCGACCGAAGCGTCCCAACTAGGGGTGGAGCTGCCGGATACGGTTCTCTTGCTGTTCGGAGGCCCAGCGCCCGGTGGCGTAGCAATGGCGGGGTTTCCGGCAATTGGTTTGGATGCCTTTTGTCAAAAACTATTGGTTTACGCGCATGAAGAAGTTGGCTCGGTAGTCATTTTCAATGACATCGCTGCTTTGGCAGAGTTGCACTACGGTTCTTCAGCCGAACCTCATTACGGTTTGAACAAACGGCTGACCGCAACATTTCGCACGGCAATTGAGTAGCCGCTGTTTGGAAAACGCAATAGATACCAATTATCGATTGGCCATCTTTTCGTCGTCCGCTTTGGGCTCGGAGCAGCCGTTCTGCACTCCATCGCGTCGTCTGGAGTCGCCGAGACAATGCATGTGAAGACCACTGTGACCTACCTGGAACGGATCGCGCTTCCGCCTGACGCCGTTTTGGAAGTCGAACTTCTTGACACTTCGCTTGCAGATGCACCTTCGGTTCGACTGTCTTCCCAGAGGTTCAAACTCGCGAGTGTCCCCAGAACGGTGGAAATTGCCTACGACACAGATCTCATCGATGAGCGCCATATCTACACAGTGGCTGCCAGGATCATTTCTGACGATCACGTGATATTTCGTTCAACGACAGCGACATCTGTACTCACCCGTGGCGCACCAGATTCTGCTGAACTCGTTTTAGAGATGATGCCAAGGAGAGCCGGGGGCAACGACGCAGACAAATCGATCTACGATACCGCTTGGGAAATTTACGAGATCGCAGGGCGTATGCTCATTGCTGAGAACCCTCCCTCCTTGACAATAGATCAAGATGGCCAGTTTGGCCTGTACGGTGGGTGTAACCGGTTTACAGGAATACTCGACGCAGCGAACGGTGAGTTCAGCATGCCAGGCAACTTCGCAGGAACGAAGATGGCGTGCCCTGAGGATCGGGAAAAGCTTGAGCAAGATACGATAAAAGCCTTGTCCGCGGCAGTGGGCCACGTGACAAACGGAACAAACCTGGCGCTCAGCAACGCAGCGGGTGTGACGGTTCTGCGTCTGCGCAAAATGTCAGAATAGGCACTGCGCCTTTCGAATCGAGCTGGGACAATCATCCGACTTGTTCTAGCGACAATCAACGAGAACCATAGGCCGAAATTCCGAGTGGATCATAGACAGTAGACTGCGTCGTTTGCGAGTGATCGTGGTAGTGGGCCTTACTGCGTGCGTGGCGTAGTGACGCCATCAGTACACGTTCCGGATTATTGATGCGCTGGCTTGCATCGGCTTCGTCATTGTCTTCTCCCGCTGCAGGAGGAGCGGGCTGTAGACGGCCTTCAAGCACAGTGCCCCACACTTTGATATCGGCCAGCGTCAAAGGATCCACAGTTAGCGGATTTTCCTCGAGGATTGTGAAGTTGGCTAGTTTGCCGGGCTCGATGGAACCGATCTCGTCCTCCAATTGCAGGGAATAGGCTGCGCCGATGGTGATACCTTCCAAAGCGTCTTCGGCACTGATGCGCTGGTCCGGACCAACGACGCGACCGCTCGTGGCTATCCGATTGACAGCAGCCCACATGTATTTCAACGGCTCCGCAGGAGCCATCGGCATGTCCGAGTGCATCGAGAAGGGGATACCTGCTCGAACGGCATCGCCTAAAGGCACCATGCGCTCTGTACGCTCGCTACCGACGCTGCCTGCGGCATAGCGATCTGCGAGGGTCGGCGTATAAACGGAATTGCCGCTGACAATCGCGCCAAGACGTTTAATGCGTGCGATCTGATCAGGTTGAGCGTAGCCAAAGTGCACGACGACGGTGCGATGGTCATATCGCGGATTGCGCTGCATGGCTGCTTCGAGGGCATCCAGAAGAATGTCTAGGCCGCCGTCTCCCAGATTGTGAACATGGACCTGAAAGCCTGCGTCCCAATAAAGGTCGAAAACCTGCTTGAAGAAATCGGGCGTCATAATCCATTGACCTTCATGCCCGTCCAGGTAGCCGTCGCGCATGATCATTAATTCACTGAAGATCGCTCCATCCAACAGCAGCTTGACCTGCTTAGGTAGGAACTGGGTTCGGCCTTCGCTCCACGCCAGCATGGCTTCGGTTTCGGCTAGTACTTTTTCGGGGCCCTCTGTGCTCAGAAACAAACCGCCAAGCGTCCGACCGTCCGGAATAAAGTAAAAGTTGAAAGGTGTGTCGTCTGGCCCGAACGCTTCTGCTACGAGTGCTTGGGCGTTCTGATCCACAGGGCCAGCAGGCTCTGCAAGGGTCGTGATCCCGCTGCGATGATAATAGTCCTCTGTGAACTCCAGCGCCTCCATGACCCTGTCGATAGACGCATAGGCCGGAGCAAACTTCTCAAAGAACACATGCTCCCAGAATGCGGCTTCAAGGAAGAGGCCTTGTTCAAGGTTGGCTTGAGACCTAGCCAACTCGCTCGACCAGCTGGCAATGTATTCTTCGGTGATTTCCAGTTGTTCGAGGGCCACGGAGTTGAAGTACATCTCGTGGGTGGAGCGTTGCCATACAGCTAGCGGAATGTCGGGGGCCAGTTCGTCCAAAATCGCGCGACTCATGTCGCCATGCCATGACGCATGATACCCCCAGACCATCAACGGCCGCCCGCTGCTGGGATCATAAGTGTTGATTACCTCGGACAGGCGTGCGCGAAATTCCTCTTCGCTATTGGCAAGAGGCGCAAATCCGGCCGGCGATTGCCAGTCCTCGATGGAAATGATGGCATCCGACATCATCGCAAGCGCGCCCAGAAGCGGGTGTAAATGCTGTTCAATGAACCCCGGCACAATGACTTTGTCTTCAAAACTGCGCTCAATTGCATAGCTACCTTCAGGTAGGCGGCTCTCGATTTCCTCCAGGGTTCCGACGTCAGTAATTCGACCGTTTCTGACAGCCACTGCCTCGGCCAACGGGGCGTCCGGGTTCATTGTGAGAACTTCTCCACCAACGTAGACAGTTGTGCCGGGAAACTCAGGAAAACGGTCGAAGGCGTCTTGCAAAGAGGGAGACTGCGCAGCGCCGTGAAGCGGCATGAGTGCGAAAGCGAGTATGGTTAGAGACTTAGAGAAACTCATTGATGCCTCCGAATAGGATTGCGGACATAATAAATTGCTTCGATCAGAGCAGGCCGGTCTGTGATGTGTCAACCTAGGCCGTCAATTACTCAATACTGACTGAGCAACATAAACTTGAAGGCGACTTACGTTGCCCGCTGTAGTCTCGTGGCAGACGTTCGCCCAAATTCACAGAATGACTGCAATGCGAACAAAGTGTATATTTCACCAGGCAACGGAGAACGGCATTAATTGTCGAATTCCCGATAAATCGGACTACGCTTTGCCGGGCAAAACTACGGTGTTCAGTTCTTTGAAAATCAGATTTTGATAAGCCGTCCGCGGCCGTACTTCAGTTGCAACTCATTTGGAGCGATACTGCCATGCCAAACACTTCATTACTTTCAAAGTCCAATTTTCCAGTTTTTGCGCTTATTGGAGGTTTGATTATGCAAAGCCTTGGAACATCTCGTGCACATGCTGAAGACGACCCATACGCGACGCCGCGAGAAGACTTTTCCATCCGTAATCTGCGAAATGGTTACACAGCCGAGCAAGCCTACGACCTGAGTTCTGAATGGAATTTGCAGAAGTTTCTCGACATCACCGAAGCCGGGGCGTTTTCATACATGAACCTCGCCGAGTTCCTGCCGAGTTCGGTTATTCGCCGCGATGGGGCCGTCGCGATGCTTGCGACAAACCTTAACGATGCCATAGGCACGACGAGCGTCCCGGGCGCTGACGGCAATGCTGTCTCGCTCGACGAGATGATTAATGCCGACGATTCCACAGTGCAGGGCGTTATGGTTCTTCACAACGGCGAAATAGCTTACGAGGCCTACCCAGGAATGCGCCGGACGGACAACCACGTTTGGATGTCCAATGCAAAGATCCTATCAAGCTTGCTGATCGGTCAATTGGAAGATGAGGGTAAGATCGACGTCAAGAAAACGGTTGGCGACTATGTCGAGGGCACCAAGGGAACAGCTTGGGAGAGCATAAAAGTCATCGACGTACTGAATATGCAGTCTGGGTTGGATCTGGAAGAGAACCCCCTCTCGCGCAAAGGCGATACGCCATATGGGCGTTTTGTCAGGGCTGAGGTTGGTGTTCCGAACGAAGCAGGCGTCCTGCAAACGCATAACGAGGCCCTGTTTTCTATACCCAAGCTACGGGAGCCGGCTGAAGCCTTCGAATACTCTTCTGCAAATACACAAATGCTTGGCCTCGTCATCGAAGCCGTTACGAACCAGCGACTTGGTGAAGCGATCACGGAGCGGGTTTGGAGCAAAGCTGGAATGACTGGCGACGCCACTCTTGCGCTGTCACCTCAAGGAAACGGCATCATACACGGTCTGATCAGCAGCCGCTTGATCGACATGGCAAAGATAGGTCTGCTCTACACGCCGAGCTGGGACAAGACAGCGTCAGATCGCATTGTATCTGAAAAGATGATCGGCACGATCCAAACAGCGGGTGTCGCTGAAAACTACATGAAGGGAACGCTTGGCCCGCACCTTTCTGACGCATTCCGTGAACAACCAATGGCAAACGCATACCAATGGGATGCCGTTTTTGCCGATGGCGATTTCTACAAAAGTGGGATGAATGGCCAAGGAATTTATGTCTCGCCAGGAAAAGATGCCGTCATGGTTTGGTACGCAACCGGAGGTGCCAGTATCGACATGGAAGCCTACGCTAGGGCCATTGTGACTTCTCTGTAAGTCGGATCAAGCACTGGCATCTCTGGCCGCAGGTCAATGGATTGTCGGTCGTTTGGTGACTAGAGCATCCATTCGACCGGCAGCCACCTGACCACGGCCGTCAGGGCACGCTGTAAATTGTTGGTTTCTGGATCCGCGGTATGAATGGTGACTGTCCCATCCTGCTCTACTTGCAGCCAGATCATCTCGCCGCTGTCGTTAAGTTCGACGCGATAAGAAAACTCAGGCCGGTTCAATTGCTCCGCAAGCGCCTTAGTTATAGTTGGGCTTTCGATCATAAGACCCATTTCTGTATTCAGCCGCGCGGACCTGGGGTCGAGGTTGTAAGAGCCTATAAAGATCCGTTCTCCATCCGATCCAAAGACTTTTGCGTGTAGCCCGGACGCCGATCCAGCCAGCATCTCGGGCAGGCTGCGCTCGCGATGCTCACGCCGCAAAGCTCGAAGCTCAAGTAGTTCTACACCACTGTTGAGCAAGTCTTCCCTGTAACGCATATAGGCCGCATGAACGGGCATTACATCCGTGGCATCCAGTGAATTGGTTAAAACGCGGACCTTCACTCCGGACTTTGCCAACCCTTCCAGAACCTCCGCCCCTCGTTCCCCCGGAATAAAATACGCAGAGACCAAGTCCAATGAGATTTGAGAGGTTTTGGCGAACTCGATAAGTTGTTCGACAATCAGGTCTTCTCTTTCGACTTCGCCCAACCCTTTTGACGGGTCGTCGACAAAAAGCGTGACTTCGCTCCACTCGAACTTCAGATCATGTGCCGCTATCCGGTCGGCCAGTTCATTATCCTGAATTGCCCTTTGATAACCTGCGCCAACCGCAGTCTGGCGCGCGGCGTCTGCCTTTGCTTTCAGACTTTGCTCCACATGAGGTGCCAAAAAGAGCTCGGCGTCGTACGAGGAGGCACTGTTCCAATATGCGTCGAAGGATTGCGATACCTCATCCACAATCGGGCCGATGGCTATCGCGTCTACATCTAGGTAGTGCGTTCCCGCCCCGTAATCGAAATAGATGTCACCAATGTTGCGTCCCCCAACTATCGTGGCGACCCCGTCAACAGTCATTGACTTGTTGTGCATCCGCCGGTTCAGCCGCCCAAAGTCAAATGCATAGGACAGAAGTTTTGGGTTCCTCAAAGTGAACGGATTGAAAATGCGTACATTTGCATGTGGCAGAGCGTTCAGTTCGGCGAGCAAATCATCCAATCCGGAAATGCCGTTATCGTCGACCAACAATCTGACGCGCACACCACGCTCTGCTGCTGCCCTAAGCTCCTCGAGAAGCATTAGGCCGGTAACGTCATCTTGCCAGATGTAATACTGAGCATCGATTGAGGATTTCGCTTCTCTCGCGAGGATCGCCCGTGCCGCAAAAGCTGCGCGTCCATTGCCCAAAGGCCTTACACCGTCGAGCCCGGGGTTACGCTCAAGTGCATTTTTTATTGTTGCACCTAATGGCCCGTCCCAATCGGCATCTTGCTTAAACGTGGGCTCAGAAAAATTTTCTTCGGGAAGTGGAAAGGTCCACCTTAACCCGACTATGGCCACTGCCATCATCGCCACCAAAATCAAACATATTCTGATTAGCCGCATTCAGGGTTCCATAAATGGCGCTTCGGATTATCCTTGCAGCTGAGATTGGCCTATCCACAGATTGTTTTTCAAGAGTTTGGATCGGAGCAATAGACTGAGCACCAAAGTTTGTTCGCTTTGGGCTCAAGGCAGACGTTCGCTCAATTCCGCTCAATGATTGCAATGCGGACAAAGCAGTCATTCGTAGAATCTCTAAAGACGAAGATGCAAATGCGTGATAGCTCCAGGTTATGGCCACGACATCTGCGCGAAATCGAACGCCCATACCTTACGCATTTGCGGTTATTGGTGTTCTTTTTGCTTCAATCTGTTTCGGGCTGGTTCCCTACTTCAGCCGCAGCCTGACCGATCAGGGCGTTGCACCCTATGCGGTCGCATTCTACCGATACATTGTTGCGGCTCTTCTTCTGCTTCCTGTTCTCATTGTGCATCGAAAAGAATGGCGAGAGATCATTTGGGGTCTCTCCGCCGGAGCCGTAATGGGGCTTGGCTGGATCGGATATGTAACGGCGCTGGAGACGCTGCCCGCATCGACAGTAGGTGTGCTCTACATGACCTATCCGGTGTTCACCTTAGTTATTGCTTGGGCTGTGTTTGGCGATGCACCCACGCGACGCGCCATGTTGGCCGCTGGTCTGATTGTGGTGGCAGCCGTTATTGCTGGCTCGCCTGCGTCATTGGCTGCGGAACACCTACCAAAACTGCTGCTATCCCTTGCCGCCCCATTTGGGTTTGGCTTCGGAATTTGCGTCCTGGTCCACAGGTTGTCACGGATTACGCCGTTGGCACGTATCGCGTCAGTTTCTCTCGGGTCTGTACTGGGCCTCGCACCGCTCATCCTTGGTGCTGAGGTTGAAGAACTTCTCCCAAGGGAACAATCCGATTGGCTTTTCATTGTTGGTATTGGTCTGGTGACCGCTTTCGTGCCCCAGCTTATGTACACGATATGCTCACCTGTTATTGGGGCTTCCCAAACTGCGGTCGTCGGAAGCATCAAATTACCCACGATGTTTGCAGTGGGATGTCTTGCCTTTGGCGAAGCCATCTCCTTTTCTCAGGCTTTTGCATGTGCCTTAGTGCTGGGCGCAATCGCGATCACAAGGAGTAGAAAGACGCGCACCGTATCTACCGTGCTCGCAAAATCACCAAGGCGGTGGTACTGGGCTCGGTGCTGCCGTTCTCTGAGGTGAGCATCACTGGCTGCTTGCGGCTCGAAGCGGGTAGCGAACGTTATGTGCTAAAGGACCGACGTTGACCGGGGGAAGATGTCGGTCCATTTTGTTGTAGTGAACTTTCGTTTAGCAAAGGACCTCCGGCTTATGAGGCACTTTTTGATCGTTGCAAGCATTGGCATTTCTTCGGTTGCAACGGTATCTACGGCCGATAAGTTTTCGGATCTTGGCAAAGACCTCTTTGTTGAGCATTGCGCCAGATGTCACGGATTCGATGCAACAGGAAAAGGGTCTGACGCCAATGAATTAAAAACACAGCCTGCTGATTTAACAAAGATTTCCGAACGCAGGGGGGGCGTGTGGCCCATGTTGGAGGTCATGTCGATCTTGGACGGTTATTTGAAAGTTCAAGAACCTCGCGATGACATGCCCATAATCACTAAGTTGAATGACGGCCCTACTGTCGAATTCGATACGGGGAATGGTTTGGTTACGCGTATTCCTTCCAGACTTATCGAAGTTGCTGAGTATTTGGAGAGTATTCAGTCTCCGAAGCCGGAACGTTATGTTCCGTGAAGTTCTGATCAGCATTTGAGTACGCTAAAGAACACTGCACTGGGCTGCGTTGGGCAGGTGCCGACATTACCAAGAAACAACGAATAACCGCTCTAAGTCCAAGGCGGACTACACCAATGCTCTTAGGATCAGGATGCATAGATTTTCGCTGCGCGGCGTGATTCACGGCTCCAAAAACGGAGTGATGACATGAGCGACCTTTATTGGCTTGTCTGACGTCAGCACCAATGGGACAGTTTAGGTCGATTTGATAAGAGAGGGTTTCTGGCTCATCGTAAACGCCAAGGAGTGCAGATGAGATAGGTCAAAGCGTTAAGCATTTGATCCAGTGGATCAAATGTAGCGCATGACCGGAACCAAGCAGAGCCACGGCGATAAAGTTGTCAAAGACATCCGCCGCGCGACGCGCAAGCAATATACAGCTGAAGAGAAGATCAGGATCGTGCTGGACGGTCTGAAGGGCGAGGACAGCATTGCGGAGCTGTGCCGTCGAGAGGGCATCGCCCAGAGTCTGTACTACAGCTGGTCCAAGGATTTTCTGGAAGCCGGCAAGAAACGTCTGGCAGGCGACACGGCACGTGCTGCGACATCGACCGAGGTCAAAGGCCTGCGCCGTGAGGCCCGCGATCTGAAAGAAGTTGTGGCAGAACAGGCCCTGGAACTGCGCCTGCTCAAAAAAAGCATGATCGCGGATGGGGGCGACGACGAATGAGGTATACCGCATCCGAAAAACTGGAGATCATCCGCCTCGTCGAAGGTTCGCATCTCCCAACCAAGCGCACTTTGGAAAAGCTGAGCATCCCGAAGTCCACCTTCTATCGCTGGTACGACCGGTATCTGTCGGGTGGTCCTGAGGCACTTGAGGATCGTAGTCCCAAGCCATCACGGGTCTGGAACCGCATTCCCGCGCCAGTGCGCGAGAAGATCAAGGATCTGGCCTTGAAGGAAAGTGAGCTTTCCCCGCGTGAGTTGGCTGTTCGCTTCTCCGACACAGAAAAGTACTTTGTGTCAGAGGCTTCGGTCTATCGCATCCTCAAGTCTTACGACCTGATCACCAGCCCGGCCTATGTGGTTCTATCGGCGGCCGACGAGTTCCGGGACAAAACTACTCGGCCGAACCAACTCTGGCAGACCGACTTCACTTACCTGAAGGTCATCGGCTGGGGCTGGTTCTATCTATCGACCATCCTCGATGATTACAGCCGCTACATCATCGCCTGGAAGCTCTGCACGACGATGAAGGCCGGTGATGTCACCGATACGCTGGACCTGGCTTTGCAGGCTTCGGGCTGTGCCCAGGCGACCGTCTTCCACAAGCCACGGCTGCTCAGTGATAACGGATCCAGTTATATCTCTGGTGAACTTGCTGAATGGCTGGAAGATCAGGAAATGGATCATGTCCGAGGGGCACCATACCATCCGCAAACTCAGGGAAAGATCGAGCGCTGGCACCAGACCTTGAAGAACCGCATCTTGCTGGAAAACTACTACCTGCCCGGTGATCTCAGGCAGCAGATCGATGCTTTCGTCGATCACTATAACCACCGGCGCTATCACGAGAGCCTGCAAAACCTCACCCCGGCCGATGTCTACTTCGAGCGCGGCCACACCATTTTGAAACAACGAGAAAGGATCAAACGGAAGACAATCGAAACCCGGCGCTTGCTCCACCGCAAATCCGCCGCATAATCAAACCAAACAGATGCGCCAGATCCTCTCTTAGCTCAGGCGGCCATCTGTCCCAAAATCCCTGACGACGGACACGCCCATGAAGCCGACAATGCCGAGGCAATCTATAGTCACACTAAGAATGGAGGGTTTTCCGCCGACTTGGTGGTCGAGATAAAAAACATCTTTGGACCCGAGACCGCCGCCGCAAAGAAACCAATCTGAACTGGGGCTGACAGAAGTAAGCCTCTTAAAGCGCCCGCTGACAACATACACTTGCGCCTCTAAATTGCGATAGCTTTGGCGAAGCCCGCAGGTCCACTTGGGGCTCCGTGCTGCCGTTCTCTGCGGTAGTCAAAATTGGCCACCCGAAGCCCAAAGTAGACCTTTTAGTCCAAGCGTGGTGACCTGCGATATGCGGGCATTGTTGCCGTTCTTCGCATCGTTTCGAATGCCCGCTGTGCCCATAGTTCGCGATACGTGAGGAAATGAAAAAGCTGAACGCCACTTTACTAAACAACCTTCAAACTGTGCTGTATCAAAGAACTCAATGTGGTTTTAATTGGCAGAGAGAAAACGAAGAGGCGTCGAGCTGTTCAATGGGAAAGTCCAATGCATCAATGCTGAGCCCCAGCGCTTTCACGTAGTCTCCGATGCGCGCGCTACCATAAAGGTGTTCGAGCACAGAAAAGCCCTGCTCAGTAGCAAAGTCGGATACCTCTTCGGGGGCCACATTGAACAGGAACGGTTCTCCCGCACCCGCAACAGCATTTCCGATGTCGTCGCTTTCGCCCATCGACTGGGAAACACTTGCGGTAAACGCAAAACTTGTCAGAAACCGGGTCGCACGCGACCGGTTGGATCTCACCATCTGATAGACTTCAGCGACCTCAGCAGGCGGGACATACTCCAGTGAGACTTCCGCGATAAATACGGTTCCGGCGTTGTGGTCATAGCCGAGTTCCAAAAGTTTTTTCAGTGTCGTCTCACGTGCAAAATCAACTGCGGTATAGCGGATATTCGGCGGAACACCGAAGTTTTGAGAAATCAGCATGCGTTTAGCGTCTATCGTTTCAGGCCGATCAACTTCAAACACAGGGACTTGGCTATAGCTGCCGAACAAGCGCAGGCCAATTGTGTCAAGTCCGGAACCAAGGACCACGATTTGTTGAGCACCGTCGGCCATAGCTTGTTCGGCCCGGCTCTGCATGAAAGTCTTGCGCCACAAAACGGAGGCTATAAGTCGTCGAGCTATACCCTTTTCGTCTGCGAAAGTGAGCACGGATGGCCAGTCGGTCAATCCGTCTAGAATGCGCTGACCATGGACCGCCCCCTCGGCAAAAAGCCGCTCCGCAAAAGGATCGTAAAAGACATCGCGATAGGCCGGATTTCTATTCACCATCGCGCAAAAGGCACAGACGCCGAGGGCCGTTCGGCTCAAGCCGCGTTGGGTTGTTTCTGGAACATAGAACACAGTGGTTTCCCCACGACTTTAGTATCAAGGGTTTTAGAGGTCATCTATTTTTGTCCAAGTCAAAGATGGGGGGATCCAATCTCGCATAAGCGATGAGAAAATACGGGTTACGTATACGGCCAAGGTCAAAGTGGTAGTATTGTAGAACCATCAACCCTTTTTGCGCACCACGACGATAAATTGGGTCATCGAAAAGAAGAAGCGCCCAACTTTTGCAAGGCTGTGTTGCTCGTCGAACCACGATTGCGCAACAGCGGGATCAACATGGTCATTTGCAACAGCGTATTGCCTCATGAGGTGCATCATCATGATTGCGAGGCCATCAGGCTTCAACTGGTGATCCGTCATTGTGAACGGCACGACATCTTCCACATAGTCGCCGCGAGCCTTTATCAGTGCGGGCAGTCTTTCCGGGATGGAACCACTCACAAAGTGTTGGTTCCAGGAAGTCAGCATCTTTTGCATTCTTTCGGGCTCGTCGCTGAACCAGATCAAGCTGCCAAAGTGCAGATCGCTGATGACAACGCGTCCGCCGGGTTTGACGCACCGTAGCGTGTCATCCAGTGCACCGTCTACGTCTTCGATGTACTCAAAGACCTGCACCGAGACGGCCTTGTCAGCACTCTCATCCTCAATGGGCAAGCTATTTGCGGCACCAGCACGAAACTCCACGTTTGCGTAGTCGCTGCAACGTTCTTTTGCGGCTGCTGTCATGTCGGCGCTTGGGTCGATCCCGATGACATTACCATCCGAGCCAACTGCCCGGGCCAACTCCGCTGTTAACAGCCCGTTGCCACAACCGATGTCCAAAATAGTTTCACCGGGAGCCGGGCACAGCGCATCAAATGAAGCTTGTCTTCGCTGCGTCAATTCAGCTCCTTGATAGGCGATTTCAAGTAATCTCGTTGTCTCCGCGTCAAATTTAAGCAACTCGCTCCCCTTACAAAAACCACAAGTCCCCAAACCTTATCAGAAATTGGGTTATCTGGGAAAAGCAGGACGGATCGTTGAGTCTTGAGCATGGATCCACCAACAATAAATGAATGCGCCGACTTGATCCGACGAATGATTTAACCTCGAGAGCGAAGGACGCAGCTGGCGTTTTATCGGACCAGCTTTTTGTCGTCGTTCGAACGAAAGAACAACATCAATTCAAGGGATGTCGAGGCCGTTCTCTCTTCCGAAATCGGTATAGAAGCTGTCACTGCGGTATCGGGACAAAGTGGCCTCGTCCGCTTCTCTTGGGTCGGTGCCGGGGCTTTGAACACCTGTTCCTTCTATGAAGCGGTTCACGAGATTGAAGACACCACAGACCTGGATAGCATCGAACAGCGCGCTCTCTGACCAGCCTGCCGCGTAGACCGCATTTGCGTCGGCTTCTGTCATTCGTGATGGCGAGACGGTGAGCTTTTCAATGTATGCCAGTAACGGTTTGAGATGGTCATCGATTGGTGCCGTATCGCGGTCTTCCATCAGTGCCTCGATTGTCTCGACCTCAATGCCGTAGGCTTTGGCGAAAACGATGTGCGCCCCATGGCAATACGCACAAGCATTCAAGCCCGAAACATAAGCTGCTATTAATTCACGTTCAGCAACTGAGAGGTCGCTCTCGCCCCTCATCACAAGGCTTTCGTATGCACAAAGCGGAGAAAGCTTGTCTGGAAAGGTTTTATAGACACTTCCCAGTGTCGCGTTCTCCGGTAGAGATGGAAACAGGCGTTTCATTCAATTCTCTTTCAATCTTGCTTTGGAAATCCTCGTCTCACGTGAGGAACCAACGGTCTTTACGCAACCTTAACGCAATTCCGGGTTCCGCACAGAGATTCTGTTGGAAACCTGCAAACGGCAGGTTTGCCTGACGACACCACCAACATGTTGGTTGTTTGGTTAAAGGCAATTTCATTTGAGCCATTCTCGTAAGTCTGCAATGTCCGGGTTACTTCCAAACCGGAGCTTCACATCCAAGCGTGGTGATTTCCGTGTTGCGGGCGAAGCAGCCGCTACAACTGATCATATGTATGACCGTTTCCGCTTCCAGTCTCACTCCGTGCCTCTTACGAGGCTATTGGATTGCAAACGCAGCCCTCACTAAGCATGGTCTTTGGACGCTCTGTCGAGAACTCGTGCCAAAAGTGCTTTTGGGAGGAATTGATTTATGTCGGAAAGGTCATTGTTTGAGAGTTTGGACCCACCAAAATGGGAGAACACGCGTGAGCAAGCACATCAGATTGTGGATGTCGCTATTGACCATACACGAGACGTTCGAGATCGTCCCGTTTGGTCTGAAACACCGGAAGGGGTGCGTACAAGATTCCTGACCACTTTTCCTGTAGAATCGACGCCATTGGCTGAGGTGTTGGATGAAGTCAAAAAACGGTTCTTAAGTACCCCATGGGCAATATCCATGATGTCAGCAGTCAGATTGGACTTTTCCGCCAACTAACACTTTTGGGGCCTAGCAGCGTCGTGCGACAGCTTCCGTTTTAAGTGGCGCTGAAAACGTGTAATTTGCGCTCATTGCGGGCGTCAAAAATACGGGCACCCTACCCTTCTAGCGTGGCAACTGCATGGTCGTGAGAGGTATGCGGTCGATGCATGTTGAGGATACGTCGAGCTTCATTCGATTGTCCCGATATTGCCAGCGCATGCGCCAATGAAAACTCAATAATGTCGCGTTGCGCACGGCTACCACCAAGGCGTTCGTGCTCAGACATGATACTTACGAATTTCTCAATCGCTTCGTCCGCATTTCCATCCGCCAACGCACGGAATGCGCCCGCTACCGAAGCAACGGTGGGGCCTGCGGGTCCCTTTGCGCCGTCAATGGTTGCTTCCAGACGCTCTCTTTGTCCCGCCATCGCATGCGCAAGAGCAGCGTGAACATCCGCAAAAGCCAAGCCAGGTGAAGGAAAGAACTGAACAGCATAGTCGCTGAGTTGTTGCCAACGCTCCTGAGGAATTTGCTCGCCAGCCAAAAAGGCGCGGTGAACAATTGCTACACTATCAGTCAAAACGTTAAGTGGCGGCGCAGGAGGTCGGTCGGGGGAAACATAATCATCGAACAGCTTCCACATACCTGCCACATCGCCGCTCTCAAGCGCCCACAGAGCGACGTGCCAGCTGAGATGGCAGTGCAGATACGCTGTGAAGGGATAGTCTTGCCAGAACTCGCGAAGATAAGCGTAGCCAGCGTCCGTCTCCCCGTTCTCATAGTAGAGATGGGCCCTGACATGTGCACTGTGTGCGCTGTCTGGCTTCAACTCAAGTGCGCGCTCAATGTTTGCCGCGGCCGGGCCGATCTGTCCGGCCTCCATCTGGGCAAATGCATGCTGGCAGAGAAACCACCAGTCGTCGCCATAAGGCGGCTTCAACATGGTTGTGTAAGCAAGCTGCTCCGCCTCGCGACCAGCCCGACCTGAAAACCCTATTAAGCCAAATACGCTGGTACATGTCTGAGCAAGCAAAATATCTCGCGGATGGTCTGTGACGTGATCTCGGATGCGCCTGTAAGCCTGCGGTGCACGCCCCTCAATGAGATCGCTGATAATGTCGATCTGGGCGGCTTCGCGCGGGCTGACGCCATGCGACAGTTCCTTTGCGACGGCTATTTCACGCTTTGCATCTTGTGCACGCCCGACAGTAACAAGGTAGCGCGCAAGCCCGACATGGGGCATGGCAAAGCTATCATCTGCCTGCATTGCAGAACGGTAAGCTTCTTCAACATCATCAAAAGCACCCAGAAATCGGTCGATGCCTTCAACGTAGGCGTCTCGCGCAGTTTGTGATGTGGTCGTTAGCGGGCTTCCGTACCGATCTTCAAGCATCCAAACCTTCCACTTTCTGTACCAAACCTGTCCGTCAGTGAGCTATATGAGCATGCCTACCCATAAACGAGTCAAAGGAAATCGACGTTACGAGGCGCCATGATTTCAGCATCCGTTTCTTTCAGAAGTCTCATGAAATCATCAACATGCCATTTAAATCATATTTGCTTTATCAAATCCCGATTTTCCAAAATTGGACTCCGAAAGCAATTTTGGGGATTATTCCGTACGGCTCGACCCGCGTCCGGTTAGAGGAGAAAGTAGGTATGACAACCCAAACTCGCCCGCTCATTGATACGGCTTGGTTGGCAGATAACCTGACTAACCCGAAACTACGCATCATTGATGTTCGCTGGAAGTTTAGGGAGGAAAACGGCAAGGGCGTGGCCTATGACGATAGGAGCGAGTTCCAGGCCGAGCACATTCCTGGCGCAGTGTATGTTGGCATGTCGACAGAGCTTGCAGACAGCACTCAGAACACTCCCGATATGATGCTCGGGCCAGAGGATTTTGGGAAAAAGATGCGCGAGTTGGGTGTTTCTAACGACAGTCATGTCGTGGTCTACGATGATTCCGGGCTTCCATTGGCGTCTGCGCGTCTTTGGTGGGCACTCTCGCACTATGGCCATAAAAACGTGCAGGTCTTGGACGGCGGCTTGCAGCAATGGAAACTCGAAGGTCGACCCACTGAAACTGGCGATCTAACCGTTGAGCATGGTGACTTTGAACCAACAGTGCAGAGCAATTGGATTGCCCGCAAAGCTGATGTCTTGGATGCGATGGGTAAGCCCGGAGTCAGAATTGTGGACTTTCTACCAAACAACCTCTTCCGAGGCGACGGAGTTCACACATGGGGAGGTCGCTCGGGACATATTCCCAGTGCCGTCAACATACCGGCGATATCGAACATCGATCCGGATTTGGCACACATACCCATTGCCGAACGTGCAGCTAAACTAAAGGAACGTGGTTCATTCAAGTTGGCGGATCATTCCAAGCTCCTTAAGCACTATCAGGACAAGGGAATTCAAACTGACGATGAGGTCATCGCCTATTGCGGCCGTGGCATAGCTGCTTCTTGTGGGCTCCTTGCGTTGCGCCAAATGGGGTTCGAAAAGTCCCGCCTGTACGATGGTTCATGGGCTGAGTGGAGCGCCGATGAGAGCCTTCCGGTTGAAACCTCGTGAGACTACGATTTTGGGTCACTTTGGGCGGTCCAATTATTGACGCGTTGCTAGGAGGATATTTTTGATGACGGACAATTTCCGGCTGA
Source organism: Ruegeria sp. HKCCD4884 (assembly GCF_013110855.1). Taxonomy (NCBI): domain Bacteria; kingdom Pseudomonadati; phylum Pseudomonadota; class Alphaproteobacteria; order Rhodobacterales; family Roseobacteraceae; genus Ruegeria; species Ruegeria sp. HKCCD4884. The sequence goes on along the minus strand of NZ_WVRJ01000017.1, from coordinate 34,763 downwards.
CCAAAGAGGCTGCGCAGAAGTACAACAACCATAGTGTGCCTGCGATGTTCGGCCCATTGGCTGAAGCAACAATGCAGAAGGTTCAGCTTCGAAGCGGCACTTGTGTTATCGACATCGCATGCGGCACCGGGGCTTTGACGCGAGAGATTGCAAGGAAACTGACGGGCGAAGGCCGGGTTGTTGGCGTAGATCTGAACGAAACCATGATTGAGGTCGCGCAGTCCAATCAGCCGGATTGTCGTCATGTGCTCGAGTGGTATGCAGCAGATGTAACCGAGTTACCTTTCGGAAATGCTACGTTTGACTATGCCTTCATACAACAGGGGCTTCAGTTCTTCCCCGACAAATCCGCCGCTTTGCAAGAGGTTCATAGGATCTTGCGCAATGACGGTCAGCTATTTTTGACATGTTGGCGCGCAGTGTCGCCCTTCAAGGGAGCGCTTGCAGAAGCTCTCGAACGGCATGTTGGAACAGATGCCGCAGTCAAAGCCAGAGCGCCTTTTTCGTTTCGAGATGGGGACCTCATTTCGAACTTGTTGGTCGATGCAGGCTTCAAGATAGCTCGTCACGAGCCATTGGTACTTGAGCGAAGATTTGTTGATCTTCGCGCGCAAATCATGGCGCTGCCAATCGAAACCGATCTTAGGGATGCAGGTGCTGACGTCACCAACAAGGTCGTGGAAGAGGTTGCAGACGCTTTGTCTAGATATGACAAAGAAGGCGTATTGCACGTACCGCAAGAAGCGCACCTATTTGTCGCCGCGGCATAGGTCAACGACCACTGACTTAGTTCTACATTACGATCTTTGCCATGGCCGAAAGATAATGCGGCATTAGTGGCGGCAGAGCCTGGCTCCGCGTTGACGGTTGAGTCTGCATCAAACTATACTTTTGCCATGGCTAGCGGAAAATATATCGACGATTTGTCGGTTGGCGAAACCTTCGAAACCGGAGGCGTTACGCTGACCGAGGGAGCGATTATTGACTTCGCACTGGTTCATGACCCGCAGCCCTTCCACGTTAACAAAGTGGCTGCCGCAGAGTCGATTTTTGGCGGTCTCATAGCCAGTGGATTTCAGACAATAGCGCTTACTTTCAGGTTGTTCCGCGACACTGGTGTACTTACCGGCACCAACCTGGGTGGACATGGTATGGACGAGGTACGGTGGCTGGCTCCGGTGTATTCAGGCGACACGATCAGCGTGCGCGTCACGGTTGAGGCGATTACACCATCACGTTCGAAGCCAGACCGGGGAACGGTCAAATTCCGATACCTGACATTTAACCAGAACGATGTTGAAGTTCTTAACCTGGTTATGCACCACGTGATGGCATATCGGAGTTAAGGCAGTTTGCAGCGACTTGGGCGCGGCGATCAATTTGAACTCCTATTGTCATCTTCAAGTGTATCCTTGGGCTTGCTACATAAGGCTTCTATTCGCAATTGCGGTCGTGGCGTACATGCAAAAGAGCGTACCCGCAGCCCTTATGCCTTAACCATTACTTGTAGATTGCCGCATAGCGAGGTGCGAAGAACTTGACGAAAGCTCTAACCTCTGGCCGACGATAAGCTTCTGGCGAAATGAGCATTAGGTGCGGCACCGCAAGTTCGGGGATTTCGTCGAAACATCGGATAAAAGACGTGTCTGTTTCAACCAGCTTGACATTGCTGATCCCAAGGCCTTGCCCTGACCTGATCGCCGCATGCATTAGTTCCAGTTCAGTGAAAGACATGACGATCTGGTCCAGCTCTACGTGATTGGTCAACCATTCGTGGAATACATTCGGTACATCGTCCCGCTGAAAGGTAACAAACTGATGCCCGGCCAGATCATTCGTTGACCTCGGTAAGCCAAACTTGTCCGCGTAATTTCTACCGCCGAACAAAGACCAGCGAGCCGTGCTGATTTTCCGGCAGATAAGATCGGGATCAGGATCGGTTCTTGCAAGGCGCAAAGCAATGTCGGCCTCTCCGGCCGTCAGGTCCAGCGCTCGAACGCTGGATAAAAACTCGAATGCGACATCCTGATTGTCGGCGGAAAACTCGTTTACGATTTTGATCATGCGTGCGGAGAAATTTGCCGAATAAGCGGTGATACGGATGGGTTGCGTCGACGTCAAAACTTTCGCGCAATCGGCAAATTCAAGGACTGAAGCCTCGATTGCTTCGGCGAGAGGAACGAGGCGAAGGGCTTCTGGGGTTGGTTTGAACCCGTGCGTACCGCGCTCAAAAAGCATTAAGCCTGTTTCTCTTTCGAGAACATCAATGCGTCGGGCAACCGTTGGTTGGGAGACCTTTAGCTTTCTAGAGGCCGCAAGCGTCGACCCTTCTCTGAAGACAGAGAGGAACACACGAATATCCGACCAATTTCGGAACCCGTTCTTCATTTTTGTAGAACAGCACAATTTTGTGCCGGATACCAGAAAAACAGGTGAAAAGTTACTGTTGTTGCGACACCGCAAGTAACTCGGAAAGGACCATGAGATGGCTTCCCATACAATGTCACCCAGCATCTGGACCGTATTTGGTGGACTGTTCGGTTGGACCAAAAGAGCCTGCCCCGAAACCCGTAAGCCGCAGCCTACAGCCAACGATCTTCACGCGGAACGCGACTATATTAATGACGTGATCTGGAGTGATCCCGCTGCGTTTTCGAGTGAACTGGACGTGCAGACCATGATGAGTCTGTATCCAGGAAGGTTCTGACGACACTTGGTGACAATCGGCCGAATAAGGCGATTAGATCCCGCCAAATGCAGCTGCAAGCTGGAAGTGGCAGTCACGCACCTGTGTTGTAGCCATTGAGTTATTTCCAACACGAGACCTTCTCGTGCAACCTGGCGCCTTGTTTGACGATATTGAAGTGAGCCACCTGCTGGTAAAGTTCATTGCCCTCACCTCCGCATGTTCGTTGTTTGGTGAAAGGCAATTTCCTTTGATCCGTTCTTGTAAATTTGCAAAGGCCGCTATCTGGGCTGCAAGCGCAGAAACTAAAAGACGTCTCTGGATCGCAGATCGAACTTTGCAAAGCCTGCTGCAAACGCATCGCAGACCTTCGCGAGAATCCAAGCTAATGGGCCGAACCCAAGGTTCCTCAGGGAGGCTCTTTGCGGGGTTGAGCGCCGTAAAGCGCCATAAACGCAACGATTACGCCAAAACTGATTGAATTCCTCGCTTTTGCAGCCAAATGCGCAGCGCAAAACTTTTGGCGAACAACGCAAACTTATGAGGTGCGCATAACGCTGCGCTTCTGCTATTGATTTCATTTATGAAATTCAAGTGTGCTCGCCCATAACTTTGTGCAACGTTTGCGCATAATTTTGCACGATTTTCCCAAAAGTTTGCACACACCCCCAGGGTGATCAATTACATCCTTCCGAAAGTATCTTTGAGTTCTGCGGCTTGAGCTACATCCAGCATTCGGGTTGGCATACCTCGCAGTGCCAAGAGTAACTTGGCTGTTTCTTCCAGCTCTTCTGCTGCACAGACCGCTGAGAACAGATCCTTCCCTGAAACGACAGGCCCGTGATTGGCCAACAGAACCGCACTAAATTTCCCACCCAGTTCGCGGATCAAATCACCGGACTTCGGATCACCCGGGTTAACGTATGGAACAAGTTTGACCGTGCCTACACGCATGACCACGTATGGTGTAAGCGGTGGAATACAGTCATTGGGATCGGTGTCTTCCAGGCAGGACAGAGCAGTGGCCCAAGTCGAATGCAGATGAACCACGGCGCCCGCTTCTGGCCGCGTCTCATAGAAGGCTTGGTGCAGAAAGACTTCCTTGGTCGGCTTGTCGCCGGAGACGTGGTGCCCATCCAAATCAATCTTGGCGATGCGCTCGGGATCGATATTCCCCAAGGTGGAGTTGGTTGGTGTCATGAGGATCCCGTCATCAAGACGTGCCGAGACATTGCCCGCAGTGCCGACGGAAAATCCACGCACAAACAGCGAGGCGCATAGCTCTGACATCTGCTGCCGCAAAGCCGACTCATCCGAACTCATTTGCCTGCCTCCATCATTCTGAGCGCCTTCGCGAAAAAGTCCGGAGCGCCAAAGTTTCCAGATTTTAGAGCCAGCGCAATGGGTTCAGTTTTTCCGACGCTCAGGACAGGTACGCCCGGGTCGATCTCTGGACCAATTGACATGGCAGGAGACCCCAGTGCCTCAGATACGACCTTGGCGACAGCTCCCGACGTCTCCCCTCCGGCAACGACAAGGCGCTTATAGCCCGTTTGGACAAGTTCCCGGGCAGTTTCAGCAAAGAGATTGTCCAGCTTTTCCGCCACAGCTTCCTGACCGAATTGACTTTGGATCGCGCGCACCTCTTCCGGGCTTCCTGATGAGTAAGCGAGGGGGGTCTCACCTGAATGCTTTTTAAAGAAATCCAGAAGCGTTTGCGTGTTCACATCCCCGGACATGACAGCCGGAACATCAATGGCGAAGGTTGGATTGAATTCCGCATGAACATCGATCTGCCCGCGTGTCGCACCTGAACATGATCCTGCAAGTATCGCGGCAGGTCCTGCGAAACCAGTGAACGCACTGCCACCTCTTTTGGAGGAAGCTTTTCTGACGAAGTTTCTGGGTAGACCCAATGCTATCCCGGACCCCCCGGTAATGAGCTTGGCATCCTTCAGAGCCTCGCCCCAGGCCAGCAAATCTTCGTCCGAAATCGCATCGCCGATTACAAAGCGTTCGTCGGCGTTCTGCAAAGCAGCAGCAATCGCCTCCGATCCTTGCTTCACGGAGTCAATTGACACCAGCCCAACCGCTTCTTCGGTCTGATGCTGCAACCATCGCCTGATGTTGGGATCCGTCATCGGAGTAAGTGGGTGGTTTTCCATCCCGGACTCGTTCAACGGCTTGCCGAGCACAAAAAGATGGCCGTGATAAACAGTGCGACCCGTGGTTGGAAAGGTCGGGCAGAAAATCACTTTTTGCGCGCCCAGTTCTTTGGCCAACGCTTCCGCAACGGGACCGATATTTCCCTCCATCGTGGAATCAAAGGTCGAGCAATACTTGAAGATGAACTGCTTGCATCCTTGATCCTTAAGCCACCGCAGGGCCCGCAAGCTGTCCGCTACCGCTTCCTCAGTCGGTGCGTTGCGGCTCTTGAGTGAGATCACACCCGCTTCGATCTCATCGTCGGCTGGGGTCGTTGGAATACTTGGGAACTGAGCCGTTCGTAATCCACCCTCCGGCTCAACGCCCTTCGTCAAGGTGTTCGCAATATCACTCGCACCAGTGAAGTCGTCCGCTATGACACCGATTTTCATAGTTCAATGTCCCGCATCGGCCCTGGATCCAGCCTATGGATATGCGGTGCCGCGCCTACGGGAAATACCGCACGCACAAGCGGATCGTGGCCGGGCACGATAAGCCTAGGATGCGAAGCCAACCTCTCGAGTGTCTCGAAACCATCCATCATGTCTTGCAGGTCGACGACGATAGGAAAGGCTTTGCGCGCCATGAAATTCTCGTAATAATGCGAAGCATCAGAGGCGAGTACCATCCACCCGGCCGCCGTTCTTACGCGCACGCATTGCAACCCGCGCGAATGCCCTCCGATGCAGTGCACCGTGACCCCATCTGCAATCTCGGCTTCTCCGTCGTAGAAGACGACTTTGCCCGAATAGAGACGCTTTACGACCTCGCAGACATGGTCAGCCGTGAAAGGCGCACGCAGGTGATCATGGCACATGCAGGGACCTGTAGCGAAGGCCATTTCCGCGGACTGCATATGCAATTTCGCGTTGGGGAACATATGCAGCCCCCCTGCGTGGTCATAATGAAGATGGGTCACGATGACCTCGGTCACCGCTTCCGGCGCAATGCCTAGGGGCAGCAAAGCCTCGCGAGGGTCCATCGCAATGGGACGACCACGGGCAGCGGCCTCATCGGAGTCGTAGCCAGTATCGACCAGAATGACTTTGTTGCCGCGTTTTAGCACCCAAACGAAATAATCCATCGCATGAGGCGCGTTGTGATTATCATCGATGATGAAACTATCAGCTCGCGTCCGGGCGTTGCGATCCGCGTATTTCACGGCATGGATTTCCCAATCGTTCATCGGATGACCTCGGAATACTTGTGAACTACCTTGGTGGCGATCATATCAGCCACTGCCGTATCGAAGGACTGAAAATGCGCGCTTTCTAGATGGGCAGAGAACGCCGCGCTGTCATCATAAACCTCATAGAGAAAAACTGTCTCAGGATCGTCGCCGAGGCAAACGTCGAACTGCTGGCATCCGGGTTCTTCACACAAAGAGGTTGAAGCGTTTTCAACCATCAGCGGCAAAAAGATGTCTCTCGTACCGGGCTTGAGAGTGAAGGTGACAGTAACCGCAATCATCAGACAGAAATTCCTTTTAGGCGTGAGAAAGCGCGCTTTGCCACGGGCAGTTGGCTGAGGATCAGACCAACGTTGAGCACCAGTAGAATGGCCGCACCGGGTCGCGAAAAGAAGACCGAAAGATCCCCGTCAGACAAGAACAGCGACCGGCGGAAGGTTTCATCAAACAGGCTACCCAGAATAACCCCGATAACCAACGGGGCGATGGGGTACTTCATCAGGTTCATGAAATAGGCAACGGCGCCGACGCCAAGCATCAGGTAAAGATCATTAATACCACCACCGACGCTGAAGGACCCGATTGTTGTCAGAACCATCACAACCGGCAAGAAGATGGTCTGCGGGATTGCGAGTATCTTGATAAATACCCGAGCTGTGAACAGGCCCATCAGGAACATCGTCAATGAGGCGAGAACAAGGATCGCAACCACGCGCAGAATGATCTCGGGATCAATCGTCGGGCCAGGGATCACGTTGTTTATTTTGAAAGCGCCCATCAAAGCGGCCGCAGGTGGTGAGCCGGGAATACCCAACACCAAAAGTGGGATTAGCGCTCCGCCAATACAGGCGTTATTTGCAGTCTCGGAGCACAGCAGGCCTTCCAATGACCCTTTGCCAAACTTGTTGCCCTCGGCAGAGACAGTCTTACCGACACCGTAGCTGACCCAACCGGCGACATCTTCGCCCACGCCGGGAAGCGCTCCTACCCCGGTCCCAATCACCCCTGACCGGCCAATGGTGGGCAGGTAGCGCCGAATAGAGCTAAGGTTCGGAAAAATACGGCCTTTCAGGGCCAGAACTTTCCCGGCGTCAACGTGCCTCAAACCGTCGATAATTTGGGGAATGGCAAAGGCTCCCATCAAGACTGGCACGACCTGAAACCCGCTCATCAAGTAAGACCAGCCGAAAGTATAGCGCGGTTCAGACAAAAGAGGGTCGAGCCCGACCATGGACATCGCAAGCCCGATTAGACCGGCGATCCATCCCTTAATCACTAGGTCTTCGCTCATCAAAGTGCCAGAAAGCAGAATGCCGAACAGGGCCAGTAGTGCTTTCTCCGGGCTTGCGATGTTCTTTGAAACCAAAAGCAGCGCCCAGACAAAAATCAAAAGCGTAATGGTCCCGATAACTGTGCCAATGAAACTGGCCGTCGTGGTCAGTCCCAGTGCTTCGCCCCCTCGACCCGCTTTGGCCAGAGGGTAGCCATCCATTGCCGTCGCCGCGCTGGCTGCGGTGCCCGGAATGTTCAGCAAAATAGACGGGTAAGAGCCGCCGTAAATCGCGCCGACATAGGCCCCGAGCAATGCGATGAGAGAATAGTCGAGCGGGATTTTGTTGCCGAAGAAACCCGTCAGGATCGTCACGGCCAGGGTTGCCGTAAGGCCGGGCAATGCGCCGAACGTGATGCCCAGGAACACGGATGCAATCAAATACAGATAGGTCAGCGGGTCCACTGCCAGGCCCACGAATGCAGCCCCAAATCCAGCCAGTTGCGAAAGAATAAAGTCCATCCGGTCAATCTTTCCATAGCGGACGAAGCGTCACGTAGTAGTGGTATTCGATTTGCTTGAAGATCAGCCCGCCGCGCGCGGGCACGTTCTGCCGAAAAACAAAGGCCATCGCACAAACGAGGATAAGCGGTGCAAGTATTGCCACCAATGGAACGAACCGCAAAACGCGTTCGGAAGCCGCTTTGGTCAACACCACTAGTGTTAACGCGACCCACAAGGCCAGTGTGAACCAATCATCACCGTGTGCATTCCAATCCGCCTGAGCAGGAAACGCGGCGAACGCAAACAAACCGGCGACGACAACTGCGACACAGGCCACCAAAGCACGCCGCGCATGACCACCGTAGTAGCCGTAAGTCAAAGCTGTAATCAGCAACCCAGAACACAGTATGAAGTCCACTCTGGGGACCAGTCCGACGACATATGCAAGAAGCATCAGGCCGATTGTTGATGCTCGATAGGCTTCCGACTTATCCCATCCGATCCCCAAAGCACTGAGCGCGTTTTGGGCTCCACCTGAACGGATCGAAATAGCCAGCAAGACGAAGGACAAGCCAAGCAATCCACCGAAGATGGACAGCGGTACAATTGCAGCCGAGTTGTACCAATCAGATCCACTTACACCTGCGCGGTTTTCACCCCAAAGCGGGATGTCCGACGTCTTCCAAAGGAAAAAGGTGGAAATTGCTATCAGACCAATCGATGCCCAAAAATCGCGCGCCCGCATGATCAGTGTATCGTCAGGTTTGTCCATTGCCTGCCTCTTGTCGGAAAGGGCGCGATCAGGCGCGCCCTTTCAAAAGTGATCGGATTATGGCTTCTCGATACCCAGCGACGCCGGGTCGACGGTCGCTGCGCCCAGATCTTGCAAGGTATAGGCAAAGGTAGCTTCGAGGTTCGCAAACAGCTCTTGAGCTTCTTCGCCGTGTTGACCACCGACATCATAATTGTTTGCAGAGGCCCATTCAGCGACGGTATCGGACGCAATCGCCTGCTCGAAGGCATCACCAAGCGCGGCCTTTACGTCGTCCCCGGCTGAACTGTGAACTGCAAAACCGATGGCCTGTTTGAGCGGCAAATATTGGTCGAGACCGTCATAGATGCCAAAGGCAGATGGCACCGTAACTCCTGCAATCTGCGCATCTTCGGGCGTCAACATCGCGAGCGGTTTAAGTTGACCGCCTTCGATCAACGGAGCCTGTTCAGCTAGAGAAGTCACAACCAACGCAACTTCACCCGCTATCGCTGCTTCCTGCCCGGGCGCTGAGCCTTTGTATGGAACAAACTTGAATTCTGCACCGGATCCTTTTTCGATGGCCAGAAGGTTCAAGTGGTGGATCGAACCTGCGCCGGAAGCCGCAGCCGGAATAGTCCCAGGAGCAGCTTTCGCAGCGTCAACCAGTTCTTCTAGAGTATTGTAAGGACTCTCCGCCGGAACCGAGATCAGATCAGGTGATCCGCCAACGATGAACGGATACCAAAAATCAAATTTCTTATCCCAACCACCTTGCACAGCAGCGGTGACGTTCGACTCTGACAGACCAACCAATGTATAACCATCGTCTGGTTGGTTCATGACATAGACCATCCCGTTGGAGCCTGCGACACCACCTGTTTGATTGATCACATTGATCGAGACCGGAAGGTGTTTTTCCATCTCGGCCATGATCATTCGGTTGATCGTATCCGTGCCACCTCCGGCCCCCCAGACCACAGCTGTTGTGATATCGCGATATGGATAATCCTGTGCAGCAGCTGCGCCTGCGATCCCGGTCGCCATCACGGCTGCGGCCGCCAACCGCCCTAGCTTTAGTTTCATTTCCAAGTCCTCCCAAACAGCTTCGCGTTTATTATTGCATTTATTTGCGTATACATTAAAGAATGCATTGTCAACGGACTGTAGTGAAAGCTGCTATCGCGCTATGAATGCGAAACGGGAAGGAAGCGGGCTAAGATGAAAAAGAATTATGATGTGGCAGTTTTCCACGGCGACGGGATCGGCCCTGAAATTATGGCCCCTACGCTTGAAATTCTGCGCCAGCTCTCAGGCGAAAACCCCAGCTACGAGTTGGCGTTTTCGGACGCGCCGGCAGGCGCCTCCCACTACGCAGAAACTGGAGAATCGTTTCCAGCGGGATCACTTGAAACGGCTCGCAACGCCGACGCAATTCTGCTGTCTGCAATGGGTTTGCCGGATGTTCGCTACCCGGACGGAACTGAGATTTCACCGCAGATTGATCTGCGAAAGCAGCTAGGACTTTTCGCTGGGGTGCGGCCAGTAAAGGTAAGCAGTGGACAAATGACCCCCTTGGCACTGCCTCCCGGTAAAGAGATCGACTTTGTATTGATACGCGAAAGCACAGAAGGGCTGTTCTTCACCCAAGGCGCTGGCGAAGTCTCCGAACACGAAGCACGTGAAACCCTGCTGATCACTCGTGAGGTGTCCGAAAAACTGTTCCGGTTTGCGTTTGACCTGGCGAAAAACCGGAAAATATCTGGGCGCGGGCCAGGGCGGGTTACATGTGTCGATAAAGCCAATGTATTCAGGGCCTTTGCGTTCTTCAGATCAATGTTTGACGCCGAAGCTGCCAACTATCCAGATTTGCAGGCAGACCATGCCTATGTCGATGCTACAGCTCTTTGGATGGTGCAGAAGCCTTGGGAGTTTGATGTCTTGGTGACCGAGAACATGTTCGGAGACATCCTCTCCGACCTTGGTGCAGGTCTTATGGGCGGTCTTGGACTGGCTCCGTCAGCGGATATCGGGTTGAATCACGCTGTATTCCAACCCTGCCATGGTTCCGCTCCAGACATTGCAGGACAGGGTATTGCCAACCCCTTTGCGATGATCCTGTCCGCAGCAATGATGCTTGAATGGTTGGGTTTGACCCATGATCACCCAGGCCTGTCCAACGACGGCGAACGATTGCGTGAAGCCGTGGAAAAGGTGACCGCGAACGGACAGAACCTAACGCGTGACCTAGGTGGCACCGCCGGAACGCAGGACGCGGCCTCATCGGTATTGGAAGCATTGCGGGCATGAATACTCAACAAGCCATCAGGGTCGCGTGTGTAGGTGCGGGATATTTCAGTAGGTTCCACTACGAAAGTTGGTCCCGAATGCCCGGAGCGGTTCCGATTGCATCCTGCAACCGTGATATCAACAAGGCGAAGGAAACAAGGCTGGCCGCATACGATGATCTGTCAAAAATGCTGGAGGTGGAAAAACCAGATCTCGTGGACATCATCCTTCCACCGTTGGCGCAGGCCCACGCCATCCGAACGGCACTGCGCTCTGGCATCAAATGGCTGATCTGCCAGAAGCCTTTCTGCACGTCTTTGGATGAAGCAGAGAAGATCGTGTCCGAGGCTGAAGCGGTAGGCGCAACTATTGTCGTACACGAGAACTTTCGCTTCCAGCCTTGGTATCGTGCGATCAAGGTGGCGATGACCGAGGGTCGAATTGGATCACCTCTACAAGCGACTTTCCGGCTTCGGCCCGGCGACGGACAGGGACCACGCGCCTACCTTGACCGGCAGCCATACTTTCAGGACATGCCGCGTTTCCTCGTTCATGAAACAGCAGTTCACTGGGTAGACACATTCCGTTTTTTGTTCGATGCGCCCAGCGCAGTTTATGCGGACTTGCGCCAAGTTAACCCCGTTATCGCGGGGGAGGATGCAGGTTTCATCCTGTTTGACCACCCCAACGGTTTGAAAGCTCTGTTCGATGGCAACAGATGCCTTGACCACAGTGCGGAAAACTTGCGTCAGACCATGGGCGAAGCTCTCATAGAGGGAACGGAAGGATCACTGGTTCTCAACGGCGACGGTTCAGTTGACCTCCGCGCTTTTGGAAAACAGGAGCGACAGCAGATTTTACCTCCGAGCGATCATGATGGGTTTGGAGGAGACTGCGTACACGCCTTGCAAAGTCACGTCGTTTCAGGCCTTGTAAAGGGCACGCCGCTGGAAAACACGGCTCGCGACTATTTGGACGTGATCCGAATCGAAGAGAGCATCTATCTCTCGGCTGCGGAGGGACGAAAGATCAACTTGGGGACGCCGTGAAGGTTCAAGACGCAAAAACTCTTTCCAATACGCAACGCGCTGTTAGGGATTTGCGACAGATGATCCTGTCCGGCGAACTTGCAGCCGGAACTGACCATCTGGAATCGGAACTCGCGGAAACCCTTGGAATGTCCCGCACCCCGATACGGGAAGCTGCGCTGATGTTGGAAAGTAAGGGCTTGCTTGAAATGCGGCCCCGAAAGGGCGTGCGAATACTGCCTGTTTCATCAGATGATATGCGTGAAATCTACGACATACTGACGGAACTCGAGAGTCTCGCAGCACAGCGCGCTGCCGAAGCGGGCTATTCCGAAGATGAACTGGCGGTCCTTGCTGGATCAATTGCAAAGATGGATCAAGCCATCGAAGCCGAAGACCTTGAAGCCTGGGCCGAGGCCGACGAGTTGTTTCATCAGGAACTCGTTCGGTTGGGCGGCAACAAACGGGTCGAAGCGATTGTTGCAATGATGAGCGACCAGGTGCGCCGCGCACGCGCAACGACGTTGTTCATCAGGCCCCTACCCGTCAAATCCAATGAAGATCACCGGGTTGTTTTTCAAGCGATTAGTGAAGGTCGACCGGGTGTTGCCCGTGAACGTCATCGAGAGCACAGGCTGCAAGCGCAGGCTATGCTCTGCGGGATACTCGAGAAGCACCGACTCAACAGCCTCTGATCTTCTCGCATCCAGTCGTTAATCAACTAAAATAACTGCTTCTTTTCGGCACCAAAGGCGCTCCGAGTACTTGTCCACCGCGGTAATCGGCGGTTGCGTCCGGCGGCTCTAATATTCTTTCTTCATGGTCACTCAACCAATCACTGCATCAATTGGGGTTGCAATAGTACGATTTCGAATTAATTTAGTTCGATATCGTACTAGCGGAGACTCAAGATGCCAAATCGAAGACGTTTTCTCAAGATTCTAGGCGGAGGCACAATTCTGGCGGCAACGGGCGCGGTCGCGTTCCTCGCTACACGCACGCCGCATGAAGCGTTGGCTCCGTGGACGCCAAAACTGTATGACGACCCACGCAAGGCTGCTTTGTCCTACGCAATTCTCGCCCCCAATCCACACAACTTGCAACCTTGGCTGGTTGAGTTCGTTGGGCAAGACAAGGTGCGCATCCTCCGCGATACAGATCGCGAGCTTCCGGAAACCGATCCTTACCACCGCCAGCTCTATATTGGTCTCGGTGCATTTGTTGAGACGATGGTACTGGCAGCAGGTGCGCAGGGATTTGATACCGAGGTCACGTTACTGCCCGATGGAGATGACGGACCTATCGCAGAAGCAGTGTTTGTTCCCGGCGGAGCGCCCGATCCACTCTCAGATCAAATCCTCAACCGACATTCAAACAAGGAACCGTACACTGAACAGCGGCTGTCCGAGACGGAAATGTCGGTCCTTGAAAACTACGCCACCCTGATTACCGATGAAGATTTGGTGACCCGTATTCGAGACCTCACGAAACGCGCTTTCGAAATCGAAATGCGAACCCCGCAGACCTTGAAAGAATCCGTCGACCTGATGCGGATCGGGAAAGCAGAAATCAACGCCAACCCGGACGGGATTGAATTACGCGATCCCATGCTGGAAACGCTGCGACTTACTGGCCTTTTGGACAATGAGACCCTGATGAACGTTGACCACCCAGGCACTCAGTCACACATGCGAGGCTACTTCGCCATGCTAGACGCGACGCCGCAATACGCAGTCCTCACAACAGCCACAAACACGCGAAGCGATCAACTTGATGCCGGTCGTCAATTGATGCGTTTTTACTTGAAGACAACTGAAATGGGCCTGGGCGTACATCCGGTCAGTCAGGCCCTTCAAGAGTATCCTGAGATGGCCGATGAATACGCTCTCGCGCATGAGCTTCTTGCGTCGCCGGGCCACACGGTGCAAATGTTGCTGCGTTTGGGGTATGGACCCGAGCCAATTGCCACACCCCGCTGGCCGCTGGAGACGCGAATTCTGAATGAAGCCTGAAGATGAGACCAACGAAGTCTACCGGTTCTTCACCGAGGTCGGGATCATCAATCAGTTGATCTCGACCAAGCTTGAAGCGTTCTTACCTGGTCGAATGACGGCGACTCAATTTGGAATTTTGGGCCATCTGGTACGGCGTCCCGAAGGTGAAACCCCCCTGCAACTCTCAAACGCGTTTCAAGTGCCCAAGACTTCGATGACGCATATGCTCGCCAGCCTTGAAAATCATAACTTGATCACTCTTGAGACCAACCCAAAGGACAAGCGTTCGAAAATTGCCCGGTCGACGCCGCATGGCGCAGAGTTTCTGAAAACTTGTATGGATCGGATGTCGACAGCTCTTGGTCCGATGTTGTCCGAACTCGGGCCCAAACCGTTTCATGAGTCTTTGCCTAATCTGGCGCTCATTCGCGAAACTTTGGACAGTGAACGCGACTAGCCGAAACCTGCGTCGACCCAAGCAAACAGAAAAGCTCTCAGAACATCATGCAGTCCGCGCCCGGCGGCAGCGGCGGTGATCCTTCTGGCAAGGTGGGCGTGTAGTCAAATGTCACAATCTTCGCGCCACCATCAAATGCCACGAACAGTTGGTTGGATCCCGGCCTAATGGCGATGCCTTCTGGGTCGGTTCCGAATTCCAACAAGCTTTGCTGGGCGAGAAGTTGGCCATCTGCCGTGAACTCATACAAGCTGTTTGACCCTTCCCAATCATCAACAATCAACATGTGACCGGTGCGTGGGTCAATCGCGATGCCTTGCGCCTCACTTAAGGGGGGAGAGAGCTTCATGGTATCCAACCTCGCCGTCAAAGCACCCTCTGAAGTGAACCACGACAACCGTTCCGGGTCATCTTCTACGGTCACGATCTGCCCCTGGGCATTGATCGCGATGCCTTCGGTATCCGCGAACCCACCTTCCAACTCGAAAGGCGCTCCTAGGCGTGATCCATCCTTGGTGACACGTTGAAGACTGCCGAGACCATCACCCAGCAACAAGTGATCCCCTTCAACAGCAATTGCTTTGATCCGAAAGAGGTCGCTGGATATTCGGCGCAACTCATCCCCTTGCAATGTAACGAGAATTGCTTCGGGGCCCTCATTTGCGATCCACAACCCACAAAACGTTGGATCGTAATCTAGGCTCGCGGGTTGGTTGAGCTCGTAGCGCCCAGTTTCGCGAAGCTCCAGTGCCGTGGCCGGAGAAGCCCCAGCGCAGATCAGTAAGGCTATGGTTCTTGCAAACACTCAGGATGCTCCCGGAAAGGTATGTTGTTTTGAAAAACTATACCTGATTATTGCGCCCCTTCTGTGAGAAAGAACAGCTCGATAGGCTGAGCAAGGCCACGTATTTCGTGATCCCCACAGCTAACGAACATGTTCGGTGCAGCACTTGCAACGGCTAACGTCGCCAACACTCTCTGACCAATTGATTTTGTTAAGTTTTCAATTCGACTTGCGACGTTCACCGCACCGCCCAAAACCGTAAAATCAAGCCTGCCGGGGCTGCCGATGTTACCGTAGCTGACCTGCCCAACGTTGATCCCAATTCCAATGTCCAAGGGCGGTTTTTGGAACTCGTCTCGTCTAGTGTTGAGAGCGTTCAAACCACTCAGCACACTCTGCGCTGCAAGAGCCGCCATTCTGCAACGGTCGGCATGGTTTTTTTGAGCTTCAATAGTGAAGATCGACAGGATGCCATCACCCATGAACTTGAGGACGTCTCCACCGTTGTCTTCTACAGCTTTGACTACCAAATCAAAATAGTCGCTGAGCGTGTCGAAGACTTCTTCTTCCGCAAAGGTTTCGGAAAGTGCCGTAAAGCCTCGCAGATCAGAGAACATAACCACAGCATCTAGAGTTGTTCGCTCACCGCGCTTGATGTTTCCGCTCCAGACTGCCTCGGAAGGTCCATCTCCTAAATAGGTTCGAAGTAGACCTTTAGACGATTTTCGCATCGTCACAGGTTCCAGAGCGGAAGAAAGGGCAGGTAACACCGCTTCAATCAGCCTTAGATGCTCCGGCGAGAACCCATCCGGCGCCTGTGTAATGAACGTACAACCATGCAGCGATCCATCTCCGTAATAAAGCAAAGTAGCGTAGTAGTCGGTGCCGCCTTGCTCTGCAAATTCCAAATAGGATGAATGCTCTGTTTCTGAGTCCAGTTGCCGAAGACTTTTGTGAAGCGGCTTTCTATTCGCCAGAATATACTCAAATGAGCTCCCAACATAACCATCCGTCAACGTCGTTTCATGGGTGACATCGTAGCTGTCGGTGCCGTTGGGCGTCCAAACCACGCCCCAAGCAATAAGCAATGGATTGGCAAAGCGTTGACCAATGTTTACTCGCCACAGCGGAACTCCGGCTTCGACCAAGGAGGAACAAAACTGTGACACCACCTTTACGGGATCGCCGGAGCGACGACCTTCTGTAATCATCCATTCGGTTAGTCGAGTTACTTCTTCCATGGACCCAAGTTAGTCGCATGGAAACGATGAGCAAAGACTATTGGAATTGCATTGTCGCTTACATTTTTTGAGCCGCCTGATCTGATTGGTTGAACAGAAAATTGCAGCCCCTCGCTTGGGCGAACTTCAGTAGAATCCAATCTCGCTGACGTCTACGCTGGCCTCGTGATCGCGCCCGTAGGCTACAACTCCAACTGAGGTGATTGCGTCTGCAACGGGAGTAGCGCGTAACATGGCACCTGAAGCCTTGAAGCCTGACAGAGGCAAATAGATTTCTGTCCATTCGTTAGAAGTTGCAAACGCGGCCTGATAGTATTGCCACGGAAGCACCGTGCCACGTGTTCTAAGGTGGACGAAGTATTGCTCGCCGTTCCCCCGGACCAATAGCCTGACGCCTGATACACCCGTACCGGGCCGATCAGGCAACTTGCGTCGGAACTGGATGAAGCCGCCGTTGTTTACTGTACTCACAGTTCCGGTCAGCCGCGCGAACGCAACATTACCTTCCGAACGAAACTGCACCTGCCCTGAAGAAACTCCTCCCATTACGGTGTCGGCAACGTAGTCCCAACGCGTCTCTGGAGACTTGGAGAAGTCTTCAGTCAGTTTTACATCAGCCTGCGCCATCATGCATCCGATGATAACAAAACCTGAAACAAGCCCAATGAAGTTGGCACGCATATCGATCCTTCTCAATTCAGTATCGCAATGGAAAGGTTCAGTGCCGTGGCAAATGCGACCCATGCAAAATACGGCAGGAAGGCCAGTGCGGAAACCCGATCTGAAGTCCTGACCTGAGCTATGAACATGACGATGACAGCCAACAACGCGACAATGACGACAAAGGCAAACCATGGCAGTTGCAGTACGAAAAAGGTTGGGGACCACAAAAAGTTCAGACCCATCTGCGCCCACCACAGCTTCATGGCGGTCGAGCTCCGGTCTGTTTCAAACTGACGCCAACCAACCATAGCGATCAAAACATATAGCACCGTCCAAACCGGTCCAAAAATCCAATTTGGTGGATTGAAAGCCGGTTTAGAAAGCTGCGCGTACCATTCGCCAGGTGCAGTCAGTGTCCCGATCAGGATGCCGCCGCCCACCACAAGCGCAAGGAATGCTATGCGGATCAACCAGTTCGACATTGTAGGATAGCTTTCAGCAGTCCTTGGTCGTCACGTTAACAAGCGCTTCAGAAGAAAAGGTCGCCGTGCTGGTCTTATCCGCATCAGTATAAGCCACCGTGGCGCCTTCGATCTCCGACCCCGTTACGGTGATTTCGCGTTGCCCGATAGTGTCATCTACATCGATGGTAAAGGCGAGTTTGTCCCCGGCTGCGAGGGAGGCAATCTCAAGTTCAATTGTATCTTGCCCATCCACGACCGCAGGAATTTGCCGCAGAGCATCAGCACCCTCAACGAATTCAAGAGGTTGGAACACCTCCACACCCGCGCCTTTTTCTGTGACATCGAAAATCAAGCGTCCAGCAGATTGCGACAAGTCAATTTTGAGGGTTGAGGCTTCTACTTCGCACGTTCCGACATTCGTCAGAACAAAACGGTCCTTGGGCGCACCTTCTATAAAGCGAATTTGTACACCAGCTTGAAGCGAAGTGGCTGAAAATAATCCAAGGGTCGCCGCAACAATACTCTTCGGGAGCATATCTATCTCCTTCCTAATGGGTTCTTGATGGATACGCTTCGGCGGGTTTCTTGGATCAGACTTACCCCGTTTGTCTTTCGTGGTTCAGCCGACAAGACCTATCGAAGTTCCACGCACCGCCGTCAGAGCGGTAAAGTCAAAACATGCTATTATCATTCTCGCCGTTTGCTGGAACTTCCTGAAGAACGTCCCAGTGCTCGACGACCTTCCCGTCGCATCCAGGCGAAAAATATCTATCCTTGCGCACTTGAGACCATCAGGCCAGATTTGGTGGCAATGCAGAATAACGTGATCTTCTTCAACCGGTGTAGGTACGCACATAACACTGCATTCCTATCATTGATTTTATTCAAAAAATCTGGGTGTCTTCGCCCATAATTTTGCACAGCAATTGCGCATAATTTTGCACGATTCGCCTAAAAGTTTGCACGGTTCACTATACACGCTCAATTGTCGATTGTCTTAGCGTAGCTCGATCTACGTGAACGCACCAAAACTCAATCAAAAGCGCATTCTAGTTGGCAAACTCAACCCAAACCATGCTTGGGCATCAAAAAATCCAAAATGAAGTGCACAAGAGCGGCATGGCAGACCCTATCATTCCGATGAACCGGCAAGCGGAAAATGCAACCCAGGCGCTCTTCACCGCCTACGGTATGGAAGGTATGATGAAGCTCAAGACCAACGTGGCCGAACAATAATAGCAGGTCTGGGGTTTTCCGGGCCTGTCTATCCAACACGGGAAAAGAGGAGCCTAGCCGATGACACACCCCGCATTTACCTCAGACTCTGTGGCCGTGATCACCGGGGGTGCTTCCGGCATTGGCCTCGCCGCAGCAGTGAAGTTCGCTCAGATGGGCATGCGCATTGTTATTGTTGATCAAGACACCGAGAAACTGGCTACTGCGGCAAACACGGTGTCTGCCGCCGGTGCGGCCGATGTGATGACGTCTGAGACAGATGTCAGTGATCGAGCACAGTTAGAAACGTTGGAACGGATGGTAGCAAACCGTTACGGCGGGGCAGACATCTTAATGAACAACGCTGGTGTGGGCGGCAATTCATCGACCATTGGGGACGCCGCGGCTTGGGATAAAATGCTGGGCGTGAACCTTTGGGGTCCAATCCATGGCACTCAGGTATTCGCGCCTAATATGATCGCGCGAAACAGACCAGGTGCAATAATCAATACAGGGTCCAAGCAAGGCATAACCACACCGCCGGGCAACCCTGCTTACAACGTCTCAAAGGCGGCTCTGAAAGCATTCACCGAGGCGCTATCACATGAGCTGAGAAACGGCCCCGGCCATCAGATCACAGCGCATCTCCTTGTGCCTGGCTTTGTTTATACTGGTATGATCTCCCTGCCTGAAAAGCCTACCTCAGCTTGGACCGCAGAGCAGACGGTCGACTTCTTTGTCGACAGCGTGAACCGCGGGGACTTTTACATCCTCTGCCCAGACAACGATGTCTCACGTGATATCGACGAGAAACGCATTGCCTGGAGCGTGGGAGACGTCATCGAAAATCGCCCCCCACTAAGCCGATGGCATCCAGACTATAAGGAAGCTTTCGAAGCGTTTATGGCGAAGGCTGACTAATCATCGTAATAGTCCAGCACTCAGTACGAGCTAAAGATCGGAGACTGTCCGGCGGCCATACGGGTTAGGCGGCGCCTTTCAATTCGCGTTTAATCTATCGTGAACAGCTCCTGTCTTTCAGCAACACCGCGCAATCTGTATTGCCCCAGGGAAACAAGACTTGGAATGGAGCCCACTAAGTCGCCCGCCACCTTATCGGAAACCACAATGTTCTGATCAAGCGCGCTGCACATGCCTAAAATGCGCGAAGTTGTATTTACCGCTGGGCCGACCACTGTGAAATCCAAGCGAGACCTACCGCCAATATTGCCGTAAAGAACATCGCCTGCGTGCAACGAGAGAGTGAAGCCGGTCGTTGGCAAACCATCAGCTTGCCGTCGTTGGTTGAGTTCCTCAAAGGTATTTCGCAACTCCGCGGCCGCGTGAATTGCGACGCGGCGAGCGTCCGGAACTTGATTGATATCGAAGATGGCAAGCATTCCATCTCCCATGAATTTCAGAACGTTACCGCCATTGCGTTCGACTACGTCAACAGCTTCCGCGAAGTAGTCGTTTAGCAATTCTATGATTGAGTCCCCCGGAAGCGCCTCTGACAATCTGGTAAATCCTTGCAGGTCAAAATACCAAATCACCGCTGAAATAGTTTCCGATGAACCTCGGGTGATGTCCCCGGAAAGAACTCGCCTACTGGCGTCTTTACCCAGATACGCGGCTGTAATGTCTTCAGCCATCAATCGGTTCGCCCCACATTTTAGCGTCAGGCAAAGTGGGGATATCAGTTGACGCAAACCATCAAGTTGCTCGCTCGTGAAGCCCCCGCTCGCATCGGTTGTCAACGAGATTATGGCACCTTCCTCAGCCTGCATTGGATCGACTGGCGTAGTATTGTCCTGAATAAGGAAGAACCGTTTAACAGCGAAGTAGTCAGTTGCACCGCGCTCGCGAAGTTCGTCGAAGATCGGAAAGTTGAGCGCGGGTTCTTCGACTGTCAGATCTTGTCTGATCTCTTCAACGTTGTTTGCCAAAAGATAGTAAATCGGGCTTAGTACGTATTCCTCAGGCGCATCCGTTCTTCGGACAAAGTTCTCTCGCTCATTGCCGCCATCCCTGTGCCAGCGAAAAGCGACCGTTCCAATCTCGGGATGATGAGCGCGAACAGTGATGTTTGCTCTTTGAAGTGGAATTCCTGCTGAAACAAGTCGGTTGCAGAATGCCTCAAGCCAAAGCTCCACCGGCGCATTCTCCAAGCCCTGTTGAACCAGCCAATCGGCTATGTCCTTAACGGCGGCGGTCAGTTCCCAGTTTTGGACTAATGGGGCTGCCATGATGACCTCACAACGGGTTGCCTCAACAGTTAGCTCCCAGTCTATTTCACTTCAAGGACACCTCAACTTCAATTTGCAGCGGTTCTCACTGCCCAAAGCGGACAAAGCTGCCGTCTTCATTCATCTCACGCTTTATTTGAAGGCAAACACAGAAAGAGCAATTTTCAAGGCACCCATGATTCCGAAAGATCGCTTGGATACAGCGGGGGTCGAAACGTCAACCGTATCCTATTGCCTCAGTTGATCTATATCCGGAACACAGGATCTTCGGTTTTCGGGTAACTCTGTCGCTCCGTCCGCGCGTTTCTGGAAAACGTTGTGGTGAAGAAGCTTGATTTTCGGATGCGTCAGCGTCCCAACGACCTCGAACGGCCATGCGCTCCGCGACAAGGGCCTACCGAGTTTTCGGGCCTCGGCCTGAATTGAAATCGTGTTTTTTATCCAATCCAGATCGCCGTGGGCAACAAGCTGTACCTTTTTAGTTTCCGCGACAAACGAGCTGAATGAAACGTCGCCAGCATCGATTTTAATGGGAGCGGCGAGGCACGTGATCTTGCTGTAACCTTTTCTCAGTTCTTCAGAAATTAGCCAAGGAAAAACGCCAAGTCCGGATAGTTCGAGAAGACTGGTTGATATTCCACCATTTGTCATCAGGATAGATGCAGAGCCTCTCATCGAGTTAGTATAGGCCTCTATCGAGCGCCTATTTCCAATAAAATCAAAATTTCCATGAAGCTGTCCTACTGCCGAGTATTTGGTATTAAACTCGTTGAACAAGGTCGCCAGGTTCCAATCCTTTATTGTGCCTTTAAGTGAAAGCAACTGCGGGCTCTTCACCATATTCATTTTTGCCGTAGCGGAGAAATGACCTCCATCATAGGCAACATCGACGGGCCCAAGCTGGGCAAGGCCGTTATTTGCCTTCAGATGGCTGGACAGGCTGGTTATTCCCTGTTGGCCCTCGATTTTTTTGATGTCAATGGACACATCGACATCCTGATCGAGCAGAAAATCTTCTACCTCGACAAGATCACTGACTTTGCCTTTCGGCACCTTGTGCTTTACGCCACTGGTTCCGGGTTGGCGAAAGCTTGTTGCAATGCGTGAGACAAAAGCAAATGCGTTTCTAACGTCTTGAAGTTCGATACTCTGACTGGAAACCATGCCTTGCGTCAGTGGACGCGCGCCAGACGTGGATGTCTCAAGTTTGGCATTCAGTTGCGACTTTCCGGATCTAAGCGCAAGTACGCTTGAGAAGTTGTCTTGTTTTCCGTTTGCGGACAGGCTGACTTTTAATTGTCCGACTTTGATTGTTTTCTGTCCAATGGCCGCTAGGAAACGGGCGCTGTCTTTGACATCCAGATTGAAATCGAAGGACAGGTTTTCAAATTCGTTTACATTCCCTAGTTTGGCCTGGGTTCTGAGCATCCATATTTCCGTATCAACGGTCTGGGCATCGAATTTGTTGAGGCTTAGGAACCCCTGTAGATCGTCCACCGAAAAACTGCCTTCGACGCTGCCAAGCGATTTTGCGCTAAGTCCTTGGAAAAACAGCGATGACGGTATCGACATCGTACCGCTAAAGTCGACCTCTTTCAGGCGCAACAGGTCTTTAACGTTCCCTTTGGCCAAAAAGTAGGGGCGATCCTGTGGTCCCGCCTGCAAGCTAATTTTTTCCAGCATCAGATTACCATTGTCAGCGCGAAACAGGCGGCCAAAACGAACCGGACCTATCTGTTTTAATTCATTGTCAAACGCATTGGTCGTCAGAGTCAGATCCTGAAACTCCAGCGCGTTTTCAGTGCCAACAACGTGGGTTGAAATGTCGGTGAGCTTTAAGTCCTTTAGATCCCTGGCCGTTTCAGGTGGATCACCCTGCGGATAGAGGCGTCCGTCAACTGCAAGATCGATACCTTCAAAGCCGATCAGATTTTCGATAGAGCCATCCACTTTCAGCAATTGACCTTTTGAAAGGTTTAAGGCCGTGCTGAGATCTGAAACTTTCAGCTTTGGGTTCTGGCTTTCTATGTCGGCCGCTAGATTTGCCCGACCTTCAATATCGCGATCCAGTCGGAGAAGTTCCAGAAGATCCCCGATTTCACCAGTATCCAACGTCAGTTTGCCTTTGAAACCGCCACCATTCTCTTCCGAGATAGGGCTGCCGTTGAAGTCAAGCTGCATCGCTCCAAAGTTCGCGTTTGTTGTGAATGGCTGGCCTCGTGGATAATCACCTTTGATCTGAAAGCTCTGCCCGTTCACGGTTCCATGGCTTGTCACTGTTGCACCGGAATTGTCACCGAGTTGATCCAAATGCAGATTTTCCAATTCGAAATCGAATTCAAAACCAGTTGCCTCATTGTCCGCGATCAGAGAAACGGACGTGAAAGCTGCTGTCTTGTCGCTCAGGAAATCTAGAATACCACCCGTATCATTCTCTATCCCCAATGCTGTCGTACTAACCTGAGGCCGATTGGTCGCAACCCAGCTTTGCATCCCGTCTGAATCGGTCAGTAGTCGAACTTTCAGTCCATCGATGATCAAGTTGTCGATGTTGATCTGACCTGAAATCAACGCTGGCAGGTTTAGTTCAAGCTCCAGAACTTCTAGAGCTGCCAAATTCACGTTTTCTATGGTCTCGCTGGGCACTTCCACTTTGGTTGCGCGGACGTGAGTTGTTGCTCCCAGAACGACGCTCACATCCCCTCTAATATGCACTGTCTGTCCGACTTGTTCTGAAAGCATCTTTTCCAGAACCGGCGTTCGAAAGCCGGAGAAAACAGGCAACGCTAAGGCCGTCCAGAAAAGCGCAATGACGACAACAATGAGCAGGGCGGCATGTCCAGCTATTCGCAAAGTAAGCTTCATGGAACCCAACACCTTCGCCTCACATCGCCTACGCTAACAAACGTCTGCTCAAAGAGACACTGCCTTTGGAGTTGCTAAAACGTCCATTGAAATGCCAAATTTATTTGTTCCAAATTAAAAAACGTGCATGTTTTTTGGATAGTGCATCAATCGGAAGTCGAGAAAGAGCGATGGGCCTTTGGAAAATCGTTTTGACCTCAGCCTTGCTTGCTTTCCCGTTTGCGATGGGCTTGCTTGCATTGTTTGGCGCTTTCACCACTGTGGTTGAGTTGGAAGACTATTCGACTTCAGGGTTGCTTTTTGCGTTATTCACAGCCCTTATGTTCGTCCTTTCGGCACCCCTCTTTTTGCCGCTGTTTTTTGTCATTGTGCCTTGGGTCGCCTTGATACCGATGATCGCAGTTCTTGCGTCCTCCGTTGCTGTCCGAATACAAAATCAGCCCAAGAAAATCCTTTTTGCAATCTGGCTTTTTGCTTGGATCGCTGTTTTTGCCGCAGCGATTTCAACAGGAAAGATATCTGCCTGAAGCAAGTGTGAACAAATTCCACTGAGAGTGGGTTCGTTTGCTTTTTGAACTAACAGCGCAATCCTGTTTCAAGGGAGCGATACAGCTCTACGAAAAGAACAAATTGTGTTTTAAGCTTTGGCTATCGACCGAGAGCTTATTAAGGAATGTCAGATGGTTGTGAGATCGAAATTTGATTGCGATGGTGTAAAACTAGCTGTGCACGGCGAGTTCACAGATGACACCATGGTGTTTCAACACGGCTTGTGCGACACCGCTGAATATCCAATTGAGGCTTTTCCGCAAGATACAGATACAAGTGTTGTCGCAATGGAATTTAGAGGACATGGCGACTCTGAAGCTGGACCTTCTGACCACTTTTCCATCGAGGAATTCACGGATGACGTGATTAAACTCATTGAGGCAAAGGCATCTCGGCCTGTCGTAATCGGTGGTATTTCCATGGGCTCGGCTGTTGCGCTGCGTTTGGCCGTTCAGCGACCTGAGCTTGTCAGAGCATTGGTGGTGGGTCGTCCAGCCTGGCTGATGTCTCGATCACCATCCAACTTGCTTCCACTACTGCTTATCGGGCGGTCTCTTCGTCACGATCCCCAAGAAGCACTGAGCAAATTTCAGAGAAGTGAACTCTACAGCATGTTATCGGAGCATTTTCCTCACAATTTGAGTGCACTTCTCGAGCTGTTCGACAGACAACCGCTCGATATCACTGCGGAACTGCTTACGCGGGTTTCCTTGGACGGACCAAGTTTGAGTGTCGACGATGTTGCTTCGATAAATGTGCCGACCCTGGTGGTTGGAACTGACAATGACATCATTCACCCGCTTGACTACGCGTCATCGCTTTCAAAAATGATTCCTAATGCGGAACTAGCAGTCATTACCCCAAAGTTTGATGATGTAGACCAGTATCGAGTGGATTTTCAAAGTGTTCTATCAAGCTTCTTGCGCAGGCTTTGAACAGAGCAACGATTGCAAAAACAGCGTGATATCACCTATAATGTCGTCCGATTTTCGTTAGCCAGATCCCTTGAGGCCAAGTCGTTTGCGATAGTGAAAGATTCCACAAAGGGATGAGTAGAGTACTTAAAACTGGGCGAGCCTTGCCGCAGGAGAAAACCGTTGCGTCGCCGTCCTGATGCGGAGAAGTAAAGAGCGGTTGGCGCAGCCAACCCGTGGCTTGTGCGCCGGCGTTCATAGTCTCGCCGTCGCGTTCGAGATGCGAACAGAGGCAACCCAATGACACAAAGATTCTCTCGAAAATCGGTCATTGCTACGACCAGCGGGAATGTCCTCGAATGGTATGACTTCACGGTCTACGGTTTTCTCGCTCCGGTCATCGGACGCGTCTTTTTCCCCGAAGGGGACCATTTCGCAGCACTCTTGTCTGCCTTCGCAGTTTTGGCCGTAGGGTACGCTGTACGGCCAATAGGCAGCGTCATCTTTGGCCACATCGGAGACAGGATGGGGCGCAAACCCGCCTTGCTCATCTCTGTAATAGTCATGGGTTTGGGATCGCTCGCAATAGCCCTTTTGCCCACTTATGATCAGATTGGAATTTCAGCGGCCATTCTTCTTGTCGCTATTCGGGTCGTGCAAGGTCTCTCGGTTGCCGGAGAGTTCACAGCCTCTGGAGTAATGACAATCGAACAATCGGCACCAGAGCGTCAGGCTTTGAACGGTTCGCTGATTGTATGCGCTATGCTGTTGGGCTGTGTCCTGGGAGCAGCCGTTCCAGCGTTGATGTCGAATGTCATGAGCGACGAACAAGTCGCAAATTGGGGGTGGCGGCTGCCGTTTTTGTTTGGTGCCCTCATTGCCGCGCTTAGTGCCATCCTCCGTCGTGACTTGCAGGAGACGCTTGTAACGGACCAGACAGAGCCATCAGGCGTGTCACCTGTAGTTAAAACCTTCCGGAAACACTTTGGATTGCTCTTGAAGATGGTGATCCTGCTTATTCCAACAGCCGTCATCTATTTCATGATTTTTGTGTATGCGGCATCCTACCTGACTGACGATATGCAAGTCTCCTCTGCACGTGCTCTCGATATCACCACGGTCAATTTGCTTCTGATGGCCCTGGCTGCCCCTCTATTTGGTCTCCTCGCAGGCCATTTTGGAGTTCGCGCGGTCTTATTGACTGCTACAGTCGCAACGATCCTGTTCGCTTGGCCGCTGTGGGCTTTGATGCATCAAAGCTCCATCACACTCATTTTTCTTGGACAACTGGGCCTGTCTCTTGTCAACAGCGTAGGTTGGGCACTTGCGGTCACTACGCTGACCAACATCTCACCCCCCGGACTTAAGTGCAGCACTGTTGCCATTGGATACAACAGCTGTATGGCGCTGTTTGGCGGCACAACCCCATTCATCGCAACTTACCTTGTGAACAGAACAGGCGATGACTTTGCTCCGGTCTACTATCTGATCGCAACTGCTTTTCTCTCGCTCTTCGTCATTTGGCAGTTGCCCGCACT
Organism: Ruegeria sp. HKCCD4884; assembly: GCF_013110855.1. Lineage (NCBI taxonomy): Bacteria > Pseudomonadati > Pseudomonadota > Alphaproteobacteria > Rhodobacterales > Roseobacteraceae > Ruegeria > Ruegeria sp. HKCCD4884. The sequence goes on along the minus strand of NZ_WVRJ01000017.1, from coordinate 7,911 downwards.
TAGGGCGCGCTGGTCTCAGAACACATCTACAGTCGGAGGTCACAGTGAACAGTAACCAAGAACAAGATCCCACATTTCATACGCCTGTTGCAGGTTCAACGACGTCAGGAATGACGGGACACGGGTACTACAACTCGCATTCCGCACCACAGTGGAATGCGATTGCCGCAATCAAACCTTGGATCGAAGAGGCAGCTCGCTCCATTCCTCTGTCCGATGGATCCACGGGCATCGCCGATTTTGGATGTTCCGAAGGGTCCAACTCAATCGCCGTCATGCAAGAAGTGGCGCAAGTTCTAAACACCCGATCACCATCGGAGGTAAGAGCGATTTACTCTGATCTGCCCACAAATGATTTTTCTGAGTTGTTTTTGGCTTTGCAACGCGGCGAGGCGTCTAAAGGTGACCAGCACAACGTGTATTCATCTGTTGTTGGTGGCTCGATGTATGACCAACTGCTCCCCACAAACAGCATTAGTTTGGCTACGACATTCAACACAATCGGGTTCCTATCACGCCGGCCTGTAGCTGAGCTCAACGACTACATTTTGCCAAACGGTCCCAGTTCGATCCGTAGTCGCGGCTCGGTTTCGATGGAAGAGGAAAGCGCTTTCAGACGTCAAGCCGCTCAGGATGTTGCTGAATTTCTAAAAGTGCGGGCGGCTGAGTTGATCCCGGGTGGAAAGGTGATCGTAGAGGTTTTTGGTTGCACAGAAGACGCGCGCACGTGCGATGGGATCTATGACGCATTGAATGACGCGGTTCTTCACTTCGTTGAGAACGGGGAGATTTCCCAACAGACATACGCCGGGTACTACCAGCCGGTCTACTTCCGAAGCTTAGAGGAGTTGACCGAGCCGGTAATCAATCCCGCATTTGAAGTAAGCGACTACTACTCCATTGAAAAAGCGGAAGCTTACGAGGTGAGCGTCCCATTTTGCGATGTATTTAACAAGAGTGGTGACGCCGCAGCCTACGCACATGACTTCGTCGGTTTCTTTAGAGCGTTCACCGAGGCTGTTTTAACCAATGCGCTTCCGGCAAGCGAAGGCAGATCAGCGCTTGTAAACAATATCTACGCAAAGGCCCAAGACCTGATCCGTGAGAACCCCGAGTTATACCCATTCCGCTACGCCTCAGTCGCCATGATGTTGACACGGAAAGCCTGACCAAAGAAGCGAGAGAACCCTATGCCCGAAACATCAAAAGAAGTCCCTCTAAAGCTAGCCTTGGTAGCTCATGACGCCAAAAAAGACAGTTTGGTGAGTTGGGCACAGTTGCATGAGAAAGCGCTTCAATCCCATAAAATTTTCGCCACCGGAACTACGGGCGGCAGAATAATTGATGCATTGCCGTCACTTGACGTCACACCTTTAAAAAGCGGCCCTCTGGGAGGCGACCAACAGCTGGGAGCCATGATTTGTGAAGGCGAACTGGACGCTCTGTTTTTCTTTGTCGATCCGCTGTCGCCGATGCCTCATGACGTTGATGTCAAAGCACTAAGCCGCCTTGCAATTGTATATGATCTTCCGCTGGCACAGAGCCCGCGAACAGCTGATTTCGTGCTTCAGGGCGTTCTCGTGAAAACCTAAAGGAAGCTTAACCTTTGCTTCGTGGAATTCAAATCTCAAGATAACCAGCTTCGGTTTGCAGCGAAAAGGGAAGTTTAGTCTTCCAATTTTTGTGAAACAGAAAGTTAATCGGAGGATACTTTTCCATGAAAACGAGAACATTTGTATCAGCAACCACTGCACTTGGCATTCTCGCCGTTCCAGCGCTTGCCGCAGACAATTGGGCAGGCCAGTACGAGGGTGTCGACCCACTGACCGGAGCTACGATTTCTTTGAGGATCGAGCCGCAGCAGGTAGGGCCTTATAATATCGTTGTAAACACGCCGCAGCACTCCCTCTGTTCAGGGACAGCAAAAATAGTCGGAACCGGAGTAATTGAGGACGACCAGATGCTTCGACTGGACACAGTGGTAAATTGTGCCGGAGCCGAACCCATACTTACCTCTCCGGACATTGTCTATTTCCAAGATAGAGACCAGGAGATGATTTACGCCGAAGTGCCCACAGATAATCGTCGGATCAACTACTACCGCGTGCATCAACAAGGCTAGCAGAAACTCCCCTGAAGCCACACTTATGCGCTTTTTGAGGGCTGGAAGCTCTTAGCCGTCATCTTGAAAACTTCTAAGGCCAAGGGTCCGTGGAACAAACAGGGCTATCTAGTCTGACAGGTTTTTACCTGAAGACTAGATAGCCGAGAGTCGACTCGCTTTGTCTTTCTGCCTGACATGCAAAGTGACTTAAAAGTTTGCATGATGCTCGGTTGGTTGTTGTTCTAGCGTGACGCGATGCTCCTAATTCTGGCTTCAAGTCCAAAAGGCTTGAACGAGGCATAGTGCTGCTGCGAAATTGAAAACTCAAAAATTCAGAGTTTCGCTCCCAAAGGCAAAAGTAATGCGCGTCACAATTGGTTTCAAAATTTTTGCCGTTGCCGGAGCAGTAATTTTAGTGATGTCCACGGCAGCATTCTGGACGACTTGGAAAATCCATACCGTAACCGACCAGGTTGACGCGGTCGCAGATTATTTCCTGCCCTTAGACAAAAAGCTGTTAGATGTTCAAGCGAACTTGCTGCGACAAGAAATTGTTCTGCAATCCATATTAAATGACATCGAAGACAACGCCGAATTGGGTGTAATTGAAGAACACCTTGCAGCTTTCAACAATCTGGGAGTTGCAGCGGACCTTGATATCGAGGAAGCAACTGAAATCGCGAACGCTGCGCTGGATCATCTTGATAGGGACCAAGCCATTGAACTTGGGCAATTGACGACACGCATCCAAGAGATTTCATTTGAGCATCATCAAATACAGGACTTAGTACTCAGGGCACTTGGCGCATACAAGGAAGGCAGGCTTGAAGCCGCTGCGGAGCTGGTAGAGTCCTTCACGAATGCACAGGTCCGGTTTGATGAAAAGGTGGATAGTGTTGCCTCAGAGATCTTAGAGCTCAGCACAGTCGCAGCGCAGAAGGCAGACGAAGCCGAGCACATAGTTTTGCGCTTCAGTGTCATTTTGACCGTATTAGCGCTTGTCTTGGGACTTCTGTTTGCGTTTCAACTCACAAAAAGCCTTGTACGCCCAGTGCGTTTGTTAAGAGACAGAACAAAAGCCGTAGAGGTTGGCGACTTAAGTCAGGACATTCCAGTGACCTCGACCGATGAAATTGCTGATCTGTCTCGCTCATTTAACAACATGCTAGAAGGTCTGCGAAGCAAAGAACGCATGCAGTCGATGTTTGGTCAATACGTAGATCCACGGGTGGTCAAAGCGATGTTGGATGAAGGCGGAGCCGAAACTTCTTTGGTGACGGGCGACAGGAAAGTTGTAACAGTATTTTTCTCAGACATCGCCGGCTTCACGCAAATGGGCGAGCGACTATCTCCGGTCGGTTTGGTCAGGCTAATGAATGAATATTTCACTTTAGCGAGTAAGCCGATTGCTGAACGTGACGGGGTTATCGACAAATACATTGGCGATATGATCATGGCGTTCTGGTCGCCGCCATTTGTAGCGGAAGGAAATCAAGCCCGTCTCGCATGCGAAGCCGCAATTCAACAGCTCGCCCAGCTTGAGGTTTTGCGAGGACAGCTGCAAGACATCACTGGCCTTCGCAAGGGAATTCCCGAAGTCGATATCCGTATTGGCTTAGCAACCGGCGAGGCGGTTGTCGGTTCAATTGGTTCAGAATACGCAAAGAATTTTACCGTCATGGGTGACACGGTGAATCTGGGTGCCCGGTTAGAAACTGCAAACAAGGTATATGGTACAAAAATTCTTATCTGCGAGCACACAAAGGCATCGGCTGAAAAAGCAATAGAAGTTCGAGAAATCGACTCCATCAATGTTAAAGGCAAGACAGAACCATTGCGTGTTTTTGAGCTGCTTGGTTTAGCAGGCGGGTTGTCGAAGACAGATGCCGAAGCTCGAGCTGCATTTGAAACTGGCCTAGCGGCTTATCGCGGACAAGACTGGGATTTGGCGGAAGAGGCGTTCAAAGCCTGTCTAGATGTCAAAGCAGATGACCAACCCTCAAAACTGTTTCTACGAAGGGTTTCACGCTTGCGTTCGTCGCCTCAGCACGCCGAATGGGATAGTGTTTGGAATTTATCCGAGAAATGAAGAGTTAGCCATTTATGTGGATCAGGCGGAGGCTTTGATGTCTCAAAAAACGAAAGACTGCTATGCTCGCACTGCACAAGACTACGAGAAAGTGGGACTGTGCGGGACTGATTGGCTCGCCTATCGAGACCTTCCAGAGTTAATTAGAGTTTTCTCAAAAGGCGAAACAGCCATCGACTTCGGGTGTGGAAGCGGGAAGTCTACGCGACTGTTGAAAGAAGTTGGGCTTACCGTGACGGGGCTCGATATTTCGGCATCACAACTCACATTGGCCATTTCCGCAGATCCAAGCGGTGACTACCGCTTGATTGACGAAGGCAGCCAAAAGCTTCCACTCACGGATGTCGCGATTGTCGTTTCAGTGTTTGTATTTATGGAATTTGGTAACAAAGAGGCCATGGTCGATGCTGCACAGGCTATTCGAAACTCGTTGGCCAAAGATGGCGTGTTTATTATGGTTGTTACTACAAGAGAGTTTTACTCCGGTGACTGGCTCACCCTGAACACCAAGTTTCCTGAAAATGATCAGGTGATTTCCGGTGGTCGGGTGAAGGCCGAATTTACTGACCTTGAATTCTCATTGACCGATTATTTTTGGACGCATGAAGACTATGTTCGTGTGTTGGAACATGCAGGTTTCAATCACATTGTTCGCCATTTGCCACTGGGAGAAACCGGTGATGGACTTCCGTGGAAAGATGAAACTTCAACAGCACCTTTTGCCGTCTACATTGCTTTCAAGTAACTTACTGGGCGTGAGTTTTATTGCGAACACGGCCACTAAATTGATCCCGAAAACAGGAATCCAGGAAAGTTGCTATTTGAGTGGGTTTTTCCAAGCTTCTGGGACCCGGGCTTCTTGATCCAAAAGAGACACGAGTATTGAATGGGTATTTGTTTGGAATCTTGTAAGGGGCACTTAGTGATATGGCGTTGATTGGATTGGCAACGATTGTGCTCGTTGTTGTTTCGCTCCTTACAGGTCGAGTAACTCCCGTAATAGCGCTAATTCTGTTCCCCCTCGCAGGAGCATTATTGGCGGGTTTCGGTCCCACAGATTTGTCGGAGTTCTTTAACTCAGGCCTACTTCGTGTGGCACCGGTCGCCACGATGTTCATCTTTGCGATCCTTTTCTTTGGCATCTTGCAAGATACAGGGCTTTTTCGCCCGATTATCAATTGGATCATTGGGGTGACCAAGGGCAATGCGGTGGCGATTACCGTTGCAACGGCAATGGTCGGCGCACTGGCCCATCTGGATGGCGCTGGTGCAACGACATTTCTTCTTACTGTTCCGGCCCTGCTACCACTTTACGTCGGGCTGGGAATGAACCGTTACCTGATGCTAATGATGCTATGCTTGGGCGCCGGTTTGGCGAACATGCTTCCCTGGGCCGGGCCGTTGGGCAGGGCCTCTGCTGTGTCGGGCATTGATCTGACGGTGCTTTGGCACCCCCTGATACCCATTCAGATTGTCGGGTTGGTTCTGTTGGCTGGCTTTGCAGTCCTAATGGGACTTCGCGAGAAACGCATAATGTCCAAGACAACAGGTGATGAGAACCCGACAGGAAGCATGGCACAATACGCCTTGAAGGTGACTGACGAAGAATTGGCATTGGAACGCCCTCAACTCATTTTCGTAAATGGGGGTTTGTTTTTGGCGACAGTAGTCGCGCTTGTGCTGGGTCTACTGCCGCCCGCGTTTCTCTTTATGATCTCTCTTTCGTTGCTTCTACTCATCAATTACCGCGACGTGGACAGCCAAATAAACCGGATGAAAGCGCATGCGCCTTCCGCGCTGACAATGGCTACGATTATCTTTGCTGCTGGGGCGTTCCTGGGCCTTATGGACGGTACAGGAATGCTCCGGGTTATGGCTGAGCAGTTGGTCGAGATCTTGCCTGAAAGCGTTGTACCAACATTACATATTTGGGTTGGGCTGATCGGCGCTCCGCTTGAGTTGGTGCTCAGCACAGATGCATTTTACTTTGGTTTGATGCCGGTGATGCTGGAAATTGTGGAACCAACTGGCGTACCGACCGAAAGCATTGTCTATGCGATGCTCATAGGCAATATCATTGGCACCTTCATCAGCCCATTTTCGCCCGCCCTTTGGCTCGCACTTGGATTGGCGGGTGCAAGCATGGGGCGGCACATTCGGTACTCGCTGCTCCCATTGTGGCTGTTTTCCATCGCAGTTTTTGGAGTCGGTTTTTTGTTGGGTCTGTACTGAGAACGATCCTATCAGAACAACTGAGCTGTTGAGCTTTTCACGGGATGGCTCCAGTTTGGGCGCCGAGGAAGTGGCTTCGATCAATGTTCCAACTCTCATAGTCGGAACGGACAACGACCTAATGCAACCACTCGGCCATACCTCATCATTTTCCAATATTACCCAAGCCGAAATTGGCAGTTACTACCCCGAAGTTTTATGTTTTGGACCAGTATCGCGAAAACTCTTAACGCACCCTCTCAAGCTTTTTGGGTACTTTAAATCAATAGCGCCGCTCTGGTTTTTCACGGTTCTGGTTCGGCTTGCAAACTACAACCAAGTGTTCGCTTCCATAGATGCCGACTGGCTGGTCAGAGAGCTCTACCGCCAGCTTTCTCCAGTCGGACTTCGATACTTCCAAGACAGGTCTCAATCGCCCTTCAGACTGAGCGAGCCCGCCTTCAGCACCAAATACTTTAATGACTTCGCCACCTGATCTGGTCACCACTTCAGCTATTGCCTCAGGATGATCAAAGCGAGCATCGGTGAAAAAACCATCATTGTGTTTCGGTTCGTTTATTCCGGACTCAAGTATTTGGTTAAGTGTCGAGATGCTTTCGTCCAACCGCCCCGGTTGACGCTTCGCAAAGTAGTGAACGGCAGCGTATCGAGACAGAAAACCGATAAAAGCAATGCCATTCGGTCGCAGAACCCGGAACACCTCTGCAAGTGCTCTATCGCGATCTGCGTCTTCAATAAGGTGGTAAATCGGACCTAAACATAGAACAAAATCGAAAGAGTTTTCTTTTAGTTGGGATAAATCCCTTGCGTCTGCTTGGGAGATTTCTGTGAGCGTAACTCCAAGCCGGGATTCTTCCTTCCTCGCTGCCTCGAGATTTGCTTTGGAAAGATCAGACAACGTAACTCTATGGCCAATGGCAGCAAGCTCAAAAGCGTACCTTCCAGGGCCGCCACCAATATCCAAAACATCAGAAGCCGGCAAAATAAACCGGTCTATCCAAACCTTGGTTACGTCATGCTCCAACCAACTTTCATCTAGCCGTGAGATCTCGTCTTGGACGGTTTTGTCATAGAACGTTTGGATGTCGCCTATTGCCATTATTGAACCTCTTTAACAGTCTCATCTGGCCGGTCCAATTCTATTGTAAGTACCACTTGTGGCGCAAAATATACTTTGGCTCCGAAACGGACGGTGGTTTTTTTCGCTTGAACGTCTTGGACTGCGCATTTGATTCAAAGTGTATCGACACTTTCAGTGCAACCCTTTGAATTTGCGACTATGGCCCTTCAAAACCTCGATTGCATCGCAATCCAGCCGTCGGCAGGTATAATGCGAACATGACAAGAGATATTGAAGCTAACGCTCAGAAAATCGCTCATGCCCTGACCTCTGCCCAGCAGATATCTAAACTGTCATCAGAGACCGAACGGCTAGGGTCAGGACCCATTGATTTCCGCTTGGGTGCGTGATTCACGGTTCGAAAAT
>NZ_WVRJ01000016.1:0-133555 GCF_013110855.1 Ruegeria sp. HKCCD4884 | reverse complement strand
GGGCTTAACGATCAAACCTCCTCAGGTTCAAAACCAAAAGGTCAGAGGTTCAAATAGCGGAAACGTCAACTTTGACATATTTGACCGCCTAGTGATCGCTTTATCAAGATAATCCGAATTGCATCAGCGCTCCGAAAGTTTGTCGATCCACAGCTTAAACAACTGTTTTCCCTTGGTGGTTCTTTTGCACGTTTTACCATCGCATCTTCTTTTTCTTGGGTTAGCGGCGGTCGGTTTCCGTTGCGATTGTTCCAATAGCCAATCTCACAAAGCGCTTGAATTGCGCATTTTTTCCTGCTCGCCTGGCGTGGGGGTGTGGTTGAAGCAATAGGCTGTCAGGCATGCTTCCTCTCCGCCCAGTTCGGCTATGCGCGCTTTCTGGTCCGCGAAGCACAATGTGTTGACGGTTTCCGGGTCGCAAATCTTTCTCAAACGATGTTCGCCTTCCGCTAATGCAGCTATTGTTTGCGGGTCATCTGCTTGTAGAGCCACAAGATCCCGAAGTTCATTAGGATCGTTTGTAAGATCGAAAAGTTGCGGATCATGGCCGACATAGTGAACGTATTTCCAACGCTGCCACCGTATCATGAATGTCCCGGTGGTTGACCCACCATCATGGTATTCGCTCAGGATCGTGCGGTCGGGATTGTCTTCTTCAAGGGCCAGTTCGCGCAGAGAAATACCTGGCAAATCACGGCTTGTTTCGTCATGGGATACACCTGTGACGTCTACCGCAGTCGCGGCCAGGTCCACCAGTGAAGCTCCAGTGGTCACCTTGCGCTTTTCAGGAACGCCGGGCCCTGCGAGGATCATGGGCACACCGGTGGATTGTTCGTACATCACCTGTTTTGTCCAAAATCCCTGATCACCCATCATGTCCCCATGGTCCGAGACATAAACCACAACTGTGTCGTCTGCCTGACCACTTTTTTCCAGAGCGCTCAGAATGCGGCCGACGCAATCATCCATGAAACTCGTAAGGCCATAGTAGGCGGCTTTCGCTTCACGCATTTTTTGCTCATCAAAGTACTTCTCGTAATCGAAGAACTCGGCCACATTCCGCAGCTCGGTGTGCTCTGGCCGGAAACGACCTTCGTAACCAACCGGCAGGTCGATTTGTGCCGGGTCATACATGGTAAAATACTCTTCCGGGCACGTGAGCGGGTAATGGGGGCTGACCAGTGACACGAACGCGGCCCAGGGTTGATCCGAGCCTGTTTGTTTCTGCAGCCACGCTTCGGCAGCTTTCGTGATCTCTCGGTCGTAGTCGGTATAAGTGCTGTTTCCAACACCAACGTCGGCGGCCAATTCGGCCGCCGCATCATAAGGTTGAGGGGTTTCGCGAAGGAGACCGATGGGCCATCCGACGCCGCCCACGACGTGCATTGGTAGGATTTCTTCAGAGAAACCGTTGTCGTCCTCGGTCGACCGAAAGTGAAGCTTGCCGATAGATACAGTTTGAATTCCCTGATCGCGTAAATGACGCATCCAGCTTCGGATCCGTCCATCATAGGGCGAGGCGCTATCCCAGTGTCGTGTCTTGTGAACGTGATCACCGGTAGCAATGGCGGCGCGGGTTGGCACACACATGGGCGATGGCGTGTAGGCATTGGTAAAAAGCGTACCTCGAGCAGCCAATGCGTCCAGGTTTGGCGTCTTGACGATTGGGTGCCCCATGCACCCCATCGCGTCCTTGCGATGCTCGTCAGAGATGATGATCAGAATGTTTGATCTTTCGCGACGCTGTGTTTGGTCTGCCTCGTTGGATTGATTGCTCATGGGGCTGCCCCTTCCTGCAACGTGTCACACCGGACGGTCGTTCAAAACGTCAATTCGGTCAAGGTTAGCCCACTGCTGCCGGATGTTGCGTAGACGAGGGTAGCTCTGAGCGCTCTCAAAGAATGAACAGCGGAGTTTGCCAATGTTTCTGCAGTACTGGCCATTTCTCATATCTCGACGCAATTGCTACGCTGATGACCCAAGCCCACATAGTCGATATGGGCTTGGATTGTACGCTGGAACCCCGGAGTGGTTTAGGTCCGCTTTTCCTGCTTTCCAACAAACTCGGCCAGTTGGGCATTGAATGCCTCCGCCCTTTCGATATTGACCAAATGACCGGTTGCCGGAAAGCGGTGCCATCTGACATCGGGAAGGATGTCGTACAGAAGAACATTTGTTGCGCCGACCAGATAGTAGTCTTCATCACCGGTCACGAGCATAACGGGCTTGTCGAACGCTTTTAGCCGGGCCACGTCGTCAAACAATGAGCGCCGGTTCCAATGCAGCGTGGACAGCACATGCACCGCCCCTTCGGGGGACTGATCGCGCAGGTTTGCGGCATATGTTGACCATCCTTCGGGGTCATCTTTCTGAAAACTCTGATAGGCGGGGTCATCCTCCAGCACAGCAACGGCTCCATCACCGCCCCGGTCTTCGCGCAGTTGGATTTCGTGCCCGACCCAGGTTTTCCGATAGTTTTCCCGTTCGTCCGCGTCCCGGGGTCCCGAGCTGTTGCCTACCAGCGTCACGCTGAGTACGCGATCGGGATGGTTCAGCGAAAAGTCCAGACTGGTGAAGCTGCCCATTGACGTTCCGACAAGATGCGCGGCTTCTATGTTAAGATGATCGAGCAGGGCCAACAGATCGCCGGTCGATTGCTCTTGCCCATATTGGGAACGGTTCGAAGGGATATCAGACGGAAGAAACCCGCGCGCCGAAAATGTGATGCAGCAAAATGACCGCGACAGCTCTGATATCTGTCGATACCAGCTGCGATAGTCGCCACCGAATTCGTGAACAAACACAATCGGGTCGCCTTTTCCGGTCACCTCGTGATAAAGCGTTGTGCCGTCTGGCGTTTGAAGCACGGGCATTCGAATAGTCCTGTTTTGGTCCGAGCGTTTTGAATTCAGCGTGTCAAAGATGCGATGGTTGCATCGTCATATCCCAGTTCTGACAGAACTTCGTTCGTATGTTGTCCAAGGAGGGGTGCGGGGCTTTCCTGAAGGCCGCGATCAGCAATGGGGTTGCGCGCAAATCGCATATCTTTCCCGTCAGAGCTTACGGTGGAAAAGGCGGCGTATTCTTCTGCGATAGGATTGTCTGCAATGGTTTGGATGTTCTCGACCACCGAGCACGGAATGCTGTTGTCGATCAAAATCTGTATCCAATGAGATGCCGTATGCTGTCTCAGGTGTGCGCCCAAGACCTGATCCAAGGCGTCGCGATTGGCCAGCCGGGCCTCATCCCCCTGAAAACGAGGGTCGTCCAACAGGTCAAGATATCCGATGGCCTCGCAAAACCGGGGCCAGTCCTTGTCGCTCCCCAATCCTATGACGATATCCCGATCCGCTGTCGGATATGGCTCAAAAGGGGTCATTGACGGGTGGCGCGAGCCAATGGGTTTTGGAACGATTCCGGCATTGAGATAGCGGGCAAACGCGTTTTCCAGGCAAACCCACTGACAGGCCAGCATGGACACATCCAGATGGCTGGTGTCTTGAACCCCCTTTGCGTCGCGCTCGTACAGACGTTGCAGAATGCCGATGGTGGTGAACAACGCAGCCGAGATGTCGCCTATCGAAAAGCCGACGCGGGTGGGGTCGCCGTCCAACTCTCCGTTTATGCTCATCATGCCACTCATTGCTTGGACCACGATGTCATAGGCCGGGCGGTGCGAAAGGCTTCCGGTTTGCCCAAAGCCGCTGATCGAGGCCGAGATCAGGCGCGGGTTGATCCGTTTCAGATCGGCGTCGCTGCATCCCAACCGGTCGCGCACACCGGGCCGCATGTTCTCGACAAACACATCTGCCGTGGCCAGCAGCTTGTGCAGGGCTTCTTTGCCCTGTTCCGTCTTCAGGTCCATAACGACCGAGCGCTTGTTGCGGTTCAGGGACGCAAAATAGAGGCTAATGTCATTCTCGAACGGCGGAGTTGTGCGGGCAATGTCGCCAGCCGGGTTTTCCACCTTGATGACGTCGGCGCCCAGGCTGGCCATCAACCACGTGCAAAACGGCCCGGACAGGACGGATGTCATGTCGACAATTCGGATACCTTTCATCAAGAACTCCTTCCGAGCATGGATTTCAGGGTTTTCAGATGCCCGTCGGCAGAGGCTATGGCCGGGGCGCACAATGCTTGGCAGGTGTCTGCTAAAACCTCTTGCGTCACCATTCGGTCGACCAGACCCCACATGGCTGCATCTTCTGCGCTGACGGCGTCGCCCCCCAAAAGGATCGCTGCGCTCCGACCCGGGCCAATTAGGGCTTGTAGCCTGTTTACATCGTATTGACCGGGCAAAACATTGTTCTTGAGCACCGGGTAGGAAAACCGTGCTTCGGGCACACAAACCCGGATGTCGCACGCAAGGGCCAGGGTCATACCCCCGCCGATGCAAGGCCCGTTAATGGCAGCCAGGGTCAGCACCGGGATAGCTCTGAACGCTTGGGCCATTTCGTCCCAGGGGTCTGGACCGCTCTCGTCAGTAGAAAGTGTGTTGAGATCCGCGCCAGCGCAGAAAACGCGCCCGCCCGCGCCGGTAATGATCACGGCACGCAGCCCTGTGTCACTGGCGGCTTCAAGGAAAATGTCACGCAGAGAGACCAGCATCGGGGGTGTCAGTGAGTTGGCCTTTGCGGACCTGTTGATTGTAACAGTCAGACAGGCACCGTCGCGTTGGATTAGGATCAGGTCGTTGTCACTCATGACCGGAACTCCGGCACGCTTCGATCCAGCATACGCATCAGTGCTGGCCACTGGACGCCCCCATGTGGTCCGTTTTGCGGCGCGCCCCAGTCGTGCAAGGCATCCATCGCATCGTCTGTGATCGTGATCGGCTTGTCCGTCGCACTCAGAATATCGACCTGAATTTTGCAGGCCATCTCAAGGTAGTAGTGATAAATGAAGGCTTCTGCCGCCGTGCGTCCGACCACCAATAACCCGTGGTTCTGTAACAACATGGCAAAGTTGTTGCCAAGGTCGCGCGCCAACAGGGCACCTTCGTCCTCAACTGCTGTAGAGTCCTGATAGGGATGGCTCGACAGTGTACCTAAAACAAACCCGGCATGTTGGGACAAAGCCAACAGCCCATTGGGCATGGCCGAAACGGCAACGCCAGCGCGCGTGTGGCTGTGGATCACGTAATTCACGTCAGGTCGGGCCGACAGAATGCCCGAGTGGATGATGTGCCCGGCCAGATTGACGATCTTACCGCTGTCCGGCCCGTCATCGACGGCCTGCCCGTCGAACGACATGCGGGTCAGGTTCGAAGCCGTGATTTCGTCGAACATCAAATCGTGTGAGTTCAGCAGGTAATGGTCAGGGTCTTCTGGCAGACGCGCCGAGATATGGGTCGATGTCAGGTCGGTCCAGCCGTAATGATGAGCAAGGCGGTAAAGCGCGGCCAAGTCCTGACGGATCACGTCACTCATCACGTCTCTCCCAACGCTTCGCGGTACAAATTGTGGAAATGGCGCAGCCCGACCTCACTCATCGCGCCGCAGCCGTCACCGATAACATAGGGCCCCGGCTCGAACGCGCGGCTTTGCATGCCTTTCTGGATCTTCGACACAACCACTTCGTCTTCGGCCCCGGTTGTTTCCTTGTGCTTGTGCATTAACGCAATCACATCCTCGTCCGCGATATCGCCGCTCGAGAACCACCGGTAACGATAGATCGTCTTGTTCCAGGCGACAGGTAAAAATTGACGGGTCGTAAAGTACCCTCCGGGGTAACAGCACATCGATACATTGGGAAAGATCCAATAAGCACCATAATCATCTGCGCGTGGGCTGGCGTTCAGATCGTAGTCATACTGCTTTTCGTTCTTCGTTTGTGCCTTGCCATCATGCCAGATTGTCTTGCCGTGCGGGACTGTTGTGTACCCGTCCATCTCAAGCACACCATGGGTCAAAGAGCTCGCATGCACGGTCGGGCAATGGTAGCATTCGTTGTAGTTTTCGACCGTAAGCTTCCAGTTGCTATCGTGCGTGATCTCGGTTTCGCAAACGAATTTCAGCTGGCCGGGGTCGGCGTGAAAGCTCAGCAGGTTCTGGCGGTATTCTTCTAGATCGGGGCCCATGGGTTCGGCATTTTCGTCCAGATTGACAAAGATAAATCCGCAAAACTCTTCGACCCGGATTTTACGCAGATTGATTTGGTCGCAGCTTAGGCCATCACTTTCGACCGAGCCGGGTGCGCGGCGCAGTCGGCCGTTAATTTCATACGTCCACGCATGATAAGGGCAGACCAAAACCCTCTTGCCCTTGCCTGTCCCTTCGACCAGAGGGTGACCACGGTGGCGACAGATATTGTAGTACGCATTGATACCACCATCCTGCGCGCGAATGATAAAGATGTCCTCATCCACAATGGCAAAGGTCTTGAAATCGCCCGGATCGGCAATTTCGGACACATGGCATACGCATTGCCAGCTTCGGAAGAAGATTTTTTCCTTATCAACCTCGAACCAGTCCGGCTGAGTGTAATATTTGGCCTGCAAAGGCAAATCTCGTGGCATCTGGGGTCTCTCCTGGCTGGCTTGCCCAAGTGGCGCCGCATCGCGGGGATGTTGTTCAGCATTAGCCTGCATTGCACTGATCCCTTTGCACAGATATAGAATCTTTACATCTAGGATAACTTCAGATTGCCCTCATGACCCAAAACACCGTTGACGTTCCACCGCTCGGGGCGGTTCGTGTCTTTTGGATTGCCGCGCGGTATGGAAACTTCAAACGCGCAGCGACAGAGCTGGGCGTGACGCCCACAGCCGTGAGTTCGCAGATCAAATCGCTCGAGGCTCATCTGGGCTGTCCCCTGTTCGAACGCCACGCGCAGTCGGTTGTTTTGAACGAAGCAGGGCAGCAGTTTTCCGAAGCCTGCGAGGCGGTATTTGCGCGGCTTGACCGGGCCGTGCAGGACGCGCGCCAGACAGCGAATAGATCGTCTATAACAGTTGGCGTCGGCGCGTTGATCGGCTCGCAATGGTTGTCCCGCCGCCTGTTCAGCTTTTGGCAACGTTTCCCCGAAACAGGTCTGCATCTTCAGTATTCCCCGGGCGGGGTGGAATTTTCGGATGGTCAGACCGATATGATGCTGGCTTGGGGGGACGGAGATTGGCCGGGATTGACATCGGAACCGCTGCTGCGATTTCCAACGTCGCCCGTCATCAGCCCAACTCTGATCGCCGAGAGTGTGCGCCCTTTGAAGCCTGCGGATCTGCTGCGCCTACCTCTGTTGCACTGGAAGGATCAAGTCGACTGGCTGGAGTGGTTCGATGCACACGGGGTGGAAACCGGCGACCACCTTCCCGGTGTGATTATAGACGATTCGAGTGTTCTGCTCCGGGCGGTGTTGTCGGGTCAGGGTGTATCCCTTGGGTTATTGCCGTTGATTGAAGTCGAATTGCAATCCGGCCAGTTGATCCGACCGTTCGACAACGATTTTGCGCCTTCAAGATCCTACCATCTGGTTTACCCATCCGATGCAATTGAACAGCCGCAGCTAAAAGCTTTTCGGGATTGGATTGTGCAAGAAGCGGGCCAGAACGGTTGATGGTCGGTGCTGAGGTGATAACTTGCAGCCCTTAGGTCAGGTCGCTGGAAAGAATGAACGTGCTACACGCGTCTGCCAATGCTTTGAAGCGGGGCTTTTCCTTGACATACAAATAGACCTGTCGCCTGTCGGGTAGATCGGACAACGTGCGAAAGGCCATGCTTTCAGGGATAATGCGAGCAACGGTTTGGGGAAGGATGGTGATCCACTTTCCAGTTGCCACCATTGCTATCAGGGACTGGGTGTTGTGAATCGTAACGTTGGTCCCTTCCAGCGCTTCAACATATTCCTGTGCCTCAATGAGATCACACAGGGCATTTCGAACAAATGTGAGTGTTACCACCTCATCCACGGTCGGCGGATCGGCCATTTTATTCAGCGGATGGTCAGCCGAACAGACCAGACCGAATTGATCTTCGAAAAAGGGATAGGCTTTGACGCCCTTGACTGGATGAAAGCCAGACGCAATTCCAATGTCGGCTTTACCGTCTGCAAGCGCGTCCAGAACCTGTCGCGTATCAGCATCCCGAAGCTCAACTTTCACGCCTGGAAAACATTGCGTCATGTGTTCAAGCACGGACGGGAAAATCAACGCGGCGACCGAGGGGACGGACGCTATTCGGATCAACCCATTGGCAGCGTGGGCAGCAGCCTCGATGGATTGCACTGTCTCATCAAACTGGCGCACCTGTTTGAGGGATAATTCAAACACCTGCTCACCCAACGCGGACAGATGGTTTTTACGTTCGCCGACAAACAGCTTTTTCCCAAGGTGATCTTCAAATTGCTTAAGGGTCATCGAGACAGCGGATTGGGTACGTCCCAGCCGGTCGGCAGCCTCAGACAGGTTGCCGGTTTGTGCGACAACGCAAAAGCAACGCAGCATTTCAATCTTGATTGTCAAATTTCAGTTTTCCTGAAGTTTGGTAAATTTATTTGAATTTGACTGATATGGCCCCAAAAGTCCATTCTCGGGCAAACTTCCTTGAACTTGAGGCCCGTCGTGACCAACCTGAATCTCATCGCTGGCGAATGGCTTGCCGGTGAAAGCGAAATCGAAAACCGCAATCCGTCAGATCTGAGCGACCTGATCGGCCATTTCGCACAAGCCAGTGCGGATCAGTTTGAGGCGACACTGGACCAGGCGCGCATCGCGCAAGCCGAATGGGCCGCTTATGGGCTAGAACGCAAGCAGGCCGTGTTGATGAACATCGGCAACGAGCTGATGGCCCGCGCCGAAGAGCTGGGCACTTTGCTCAGCCGCGAAGAAGGCAAACCCTTTGCAGAAGGGAAGGGCGAGGTCTATCGCGCCGGTCAGTTCTTCACATATTACGCAGCTGAGTGTTTGCGTCAGATCGGCGAGAACGCGGATTCCGTACGTCCTGATATCGAGATTGACGTGCGCCGCGAGGCGGTTGGCGTTGTGGCCGTTATCAGCCCGTGGAACTTCCCAACCGCGACGGCTTCGTGGAAGATTGCCCCGGCGCTCTGCTATGGAAATGCGGTAGTCTGGAAACCCGCTAACATCACGCCTGCCTCTGCCGTGGCCCTGGCCGAGATCATCAACCGTCAGGATATTCCCAAGGGCCTGTTCAGTCTTGTCATGGGCTCGGGTCGGTCCATTGGGCAACGGCTAGTGGAAAGCCCGAAGGTCAACGCCATCTCGTTCACCGGATCGGTGCCGGTGGGCAAGGGCATTGCAGCAGCGGCCATCCAGAACCTGACCAAGGTGCAGATGGAGATGGGTTCGAAAAATGCGCTGGCCGTGATGGACGACGCCGACCTCGACCTTGCCGTTTCGTTGGCATTGGGTGGCGCGTTTGGAGGAACCGGTCAGAAATGTACCGCCTCATCGCGGCTGGTGGTTCATGCCGCTGTGCATGATACGTTTGTCGAGAAACTGGTATCGGGTGCTCAGGCGATGAAAGTCGGTCACGCGCTGGAAGAGGGCACTCAGGTGGGCCCTGTCGTCAGTGCGCAGCAACTGGCCGAGAACCTGGCCTATGTCGATCTGGGCAAATCCGAAGGGGCTGAACTGGCTTGCGGCGGGCAGCGTTTGGAGATGCCGCATGATGGGTATTACATGAGCCCCGGCGTGTTCCTGAACACCACCAACGACATGCGCATCAACCGGGAAGAGATGTTCGCGCCATTGACCTCGGTCATCAAGGTCGACAGCTATGATGAGGCCTTGGCCACGGTCAACGATACCAATTTCGGTCTGACCTCGGGCATCGTCACGCAAAATCTGGCCCGCGCCACACATTTCCGGCGCAATGCACGCACCGGGGTTGTGACGGTAAACCTGCCCACAGCGGGCACGGATTATCATGTACCCTTTGGCGGGCGTGGTGACAGCTCTTATGGCCCACGTGAACAGGGCAAGGCTGCGGCCGAGTTCTACACGACGGTCAAAACCGCATATATCAGCGCCGGAAAGCCGATCTGATGCGGATCGACGGGCTGCAATACGCCAACTGGTCCGAAAAGATCTTTCGGCAATTGCGCGAAGGGGGCGTGGACGCGATCCACGTCACCATCGCCTATCACGAGAATTTCCGCGAGACGGTTCTGAACTTTGAAAAATGGAACCGCTGGTTCGAGCAATACCCGGACCTGATCATGAAGGGTCAATGGGCCAGCGACATTGATGCAGCGCGGGAAACCGGGCGCACAGCAGTGTTCTTTGGGTTTCAGAACCCATCGCCCATCGAAGATGACATCGGCTTGGTCGAAATCGTGCATACACTGGGCGCGCGATTCATGCAGCTGACCTACAACAACCAATCGCTGTTGGCGACGGGCTGCTACGAAGCCGAAGACACCGGGATCACCCGCATGGGGCGTCAGGTGATCAAGGAAATGAACCGGGTCGGGCTTGTCGTTGACATGAGCCATTCAGCCGACCGGTCCACGATCGAGGCGGCCGAGCTGTCCGAGCGTCCGATTGCGATCACCCACGCTAACCCGTTTGATTGGGCCCCGGCCCTGCGCAACAAACGCGACGAAGTGATACGTGCAGTGACTGAAAACGGTGGGATGTTGGGGTTTTCGGTCTATCCTCATCACCTGAAGGACAAGTCGGACTGCACTCTTGAAAGCTTCTGCGAGATGATTGCGCGGACGGCTGAGAAATACGGAGCGGAACATCTCGGGATTGGTACGGATCTGTGCCAGGATCAGCCCGACAGCGTTGTCGAATGGATGCGGGTTGGCCGTTGGTCGAAGCAAATCGATTACGGTGAGGGGTCGGCAAGTAACCCCGGATTCCCCCCGATGCCGTCCTGGTTTCAGGACAATCGGGACTTTGGAAACATCGAATCCGGGTTGCGTGCGACCGGTCTGAACGATGAAGAAGTTGCCGGTATCATGGGTGAAAACTGGTACAGGTTCTTTGCCGAGAACTTCGGGCCTCAAGGGTAGATGAATGGAACAACTGACGCAGACACAGATCGAAAGACGAGACCCGGCCACAGTTATGCGGCTGTCGCGGTTGGGTTCTTTGCATCAGTGTCGGCTGAGTTTCATGCGGCAATTGACCCGCCGAATGGCGCGGGAAAACTGGTCGTTCACACGGCCTGTCTTTGACATTGACGCCAATGGTGTTGGTCGGGCGGTCTATACCGCTCAAGGGCCGGATCGGACTTATTCGCTGGTGGCCTTTGCTCATGACTTGCCACCGGAACAACGGTCGGATCGGGTGATTGCCGAAGCGTGGGATGCCACCTTTGCTTTGTTCGACGGCATCCCGACCGAGGCCGACATTGACCGCCTTTCCCAAAACGTACCCCTGCAAGAGGCCGGGCGGGTGAGCGAAAGCGAGCTGTCCTTGTCTCGTGCCAATCGCTCGGTCCGCCTTTGGGACCATGTTGTGAAATCCTTGGCCGCAGGCCAGCAGCCCGATGTAGAGAAGATCTATCAGGTTGGGTACCTGATGCGGACAACTGCTGTATATGGCTCGGGCAAATTTGGCGCGGCGGATCGGGAAAAAGTTGCTGACCGGCCCGAGACGCAGGCCCCGTTTCAGGTCGAGATGCTATCGGTCTTTCTGACCCGAGCGTTTGTGCGGGATCTGGTGCAACACATGGCGAATGTCCAAGGCGGCGATCAAGCGGCGACTTTGGACCCAGAAATTTCCCGCTGGCTGGGGATTGGTAACTCCACCGGGCTTGGCATGGCACCGTTCATCGTCAACCACCCGGTTCTGTTCAACAACTGGATCATGGTACGGGAAGAAGCGATTGCGCGGGTTCGGTCCGCGGAAGTTGCCAGCGACGCCGAGATCGCGCGGTTCCGCGAAGTTTTCGAACGCAGCCGACTGTCGGTTTCGTGGTGGCGATCTGAACATCAGATACAGGTCAAAAAGCTCGAGGCGTTGAAGGCCGACCTGTTGTTGATCTCCGAGTATCTGAGCCAAGATGATTTGACCGCAGATCGACCGTGGAATCGACTGGTGGACTGGTCAGAAACCGCGCTTAGCGAGGAAGGTCAGGAGTTGCTGGCGTCGCTGATCCTGGAGCCTTATGGCGATTTGGTGGACGGGCTGGCTTCGTGCATGGCAGATACCCGCTCGCAGGCGTTTGTGATAGATGGAACCATGCCTATCGGGGCAGTCCGTGATCTTATCCGGGAAACATATGCCTGGGCTTTGGATCTGGATTGGGACGTCCGCGAGAATTGCGCGCGGGCGTGGTATGTTTCTGAAGAAAAGCTGGAACCCCGCATGGGGGAACGGTTTGATGAACCCATTTCTGACTATGAACAACCTCTGGCCCCGGCGCGGGATGCAGCGGCTGCTTATGACGCGCTGGGCGGGTGGGAAGACACCAAGCCCGTGGCCGAATTTCTGCTGCGCCACCCGGAACATCGCCACACGATCCGGCGCGTTCAAATGACCCCATCCGCACCCTATGGCGAAATCCGGGATAACACGATTGGGTCAAAGGTGCTGCCTATCGACATGCTGCGGGCAAAGCTGTCATTCTTTGGAGCAACCCATTTTGACCCCCGTTCGGATCGATGGGTGCGAATCTGCATGTATTCCGGTGCGCCGTACCCGGAGGAGCTGACTTCTGAAAACGCGGATCTTTGGGTCTACCCGCAGGAACCAACATGAATTTTTCGCTCAACGAGATGGAAGCAACCGCAAAACGGGCCACCCGTGGCGCGGGCTATTCCTGGGGCCAGGCCGAGGAGGCGTCGAAGGCGGCCCGCTGGCTGTGCGTGCAGGGGCTGGACGGGGCGGGGATTTTGTCCTCGTTGTTGGAGCAGGGGCTGGCTTCGGACCCGGCAGCGCATCGCCCTAGGCAGATTGATCGTCTCTGGCAGGGCCAAAGGGCGTTGTGCCCCTTGTCTGCGGGGCCTTTGTTGTCTGATGCGGCCCACTTGCTGAAAACGGGTCCAATCGAGATGCAGTACGTCGCAGTGCCCGCCTTGATGCTGCCGTTTGCGCGCCACGCCGCGCGTATATTGAACGAAGCGCTGACGATTGAAATCGACGCTGTTCAGTTTGTCGTGAGCGAGGGTTGGCTGGTGGCCCAGGACAGTCTGCCCGAAGCGGCCCATGAAGTCGTAGTTTCCCGAGGCGGTGCGCCGACCACACTGCGTGAACAACAGACGCGCGCCTATCCTGACCCACAGGATTGGGACACACTGAACCGCTTTGCCCACCGCACTTATGCCCCCGCAACCGAGGAATCCCGCCTGCTGGGTGCAGGGTCCGGGCTTTCTGACAATGATTGAAGAGACGCCAAAGTGACCGATACACAAACCCTGACCCTTGCTGAGATCGAAGACCTGTCTTTCCACGCGCTCGTAGCGGCTGGCACATCCGAAGAAAATGCCCGCCCGCTGGCGCAGGCCACAGCGGCAACCGAAGCCGATGGCGTTGCAAGTCACGGGCTCGCCTATATCCCGATCTATTGCGAGCATGTGCAATGCGGCAAGGTCGATGGTTTAGCGGTTCCCGTTCTGTCACGCCCCAAACCCGGTGTCGTGGCGGTTGACGCCGCAACCGGCTTTGCGCATTCGGCCATTGACACAGGGTTCGAGGCCCTGATCCCGGCGGCCCGAGAACAGGGCGTCGCGGTGTTGGCCATTAAAAACAGCTATAACTGTGGCGTTTTGGGCTACCACACCTATCGGCTGGCCCAGGCAGGGCTGGTGGGGCTGGGGTTCACCAACGCCCCCGCCTCCATCGCACCGTCCGGCGGGTCGAAGCCTGTGGTGGGCACCAATCCTTTTTCCATTGCCGCGCCCGGCCCAGATGGCGAACCCGCCCTGTTGATCGATCAGAGCGCCAGTACCATCGCCAAAAGCGAGGTCATGAAACATGCGCGTGAAGGCAAGCCAATCCCGGTGGGATGGGCCTTGGACGCAGACGGCAATCCAACAACCGATCCTGAGGTTGGATTGAAGGGATCCATGGCACCGTCGGGTGGATACAAGGGTGTCGGTGTGGCTCTGATGGTAGAGCTTATGGCGGCGGCTCTGACAGGTGCCAGTTTGGGCATCAACGCATCCCCGTTTTCAGGAACTGTGGGCGGCCCCCCGAAGACAGGTCAGTTCTTCATTGCTATTGATCCAAGCGCGACGACGTCGAGTGGGTTTGAGACTGGGGTTGCCGAATTGGTCGGCGCGATCCGTGTGCAAGAGGCTGCGCATTTACCCGGAGATGGCCGCAGTGCGAAGCGCCAGATCGCTCGTAAATCGGGCGTCGCAGTCAGCAAAGCTACACTCGACAAGATATCAAAATTTCTGTGACGTGCGGTCGAACGGCCCCTGTGGCGCGGCTTTCTTAAATCGGATGCGCCGCGTTTCAACCGCGTTTGATATAGCGCTGCAAATACCTCGACCTTTAAGTTGGGCCTAAGAGTTTCACTAAAGTTACCGCAGGTCCCTTATGGGAAAATGTTGCCGTATAGCCTTGTCCATGTCTTCAGGGATATGCGTAGGGCTTGGGTTGGCAAGCAGTTCTTGGGTGCGCAGTCGGGCCCGTTCTAGGACATCTTTATCAGGTGCCTCAGACCACTCCTGTGGTGTTCTGCGGTCCGCCATCGCCGGGTAGAAATAGTCGCTTTCCATTCGGTTTATGGTCTGCGCGTGACCCAAAAAGTGCCCCGGTCCTCCGACGCAAACATCGCGGATGGTTTCAAGTGACAATGTGTCTTCCGATACTTCGAACCCGCGGGTCGCCCGCATCACTGAACCAATGAGGTCATTGTCCAATACGAAACTTTCGAGCGATGCGCCAAGAAGCGAACCGTACATTCCTGCCGCTTCGTAGACCAGATTTGCGCCAGCAAGTGAGGCTAGAAGTTCTGTGTATCCCTTTTCGTACCCAGCCTGAAAATCAGGGAGTTTGCTGTCGGTCATGCCGGCGCTGACAGCGCATGGGATATCATAATGGCGTGCCATTTGTGCGCAGGCGGCCATCAGCAAACCTTGCTCGGCGGACCCTCCGGACATGGCCCCGGTCCGCAGATCACTGACAAATGGCAACGCTCCGAAAGTGGCTGGGTGATCGGGGTTCAGTAGGTTGACATAGACAATCCCGGCCAGGACCTCGGCGGTTTGTTGCGCCACGGCCCCGGCCAATGGGGCCGGGCTGGTCGCACCAGCCTGACCGGCCGAGACAAGCTTGAGCGGAATACCGTGCCGTGCCGCACATTCGATCACACCAAGTGCTTCTTCGGCGAATGTCAGCGGCGGGACGATAAAGCAGGTGGACACGCAAACCGGCGGTCGTGCACGCAAGGCATCGGGCCCGCCCATGAGAAGGGCAAGCATTCTGACAGCCTCTTCCATGACGTCCGGCGATCCAAAAGACGTACCTGTGGGTTTGCTTGTTCCTTTCAGACAGGCGTAGAGCGTATTGAGGTCCATTTCACGCGGGTCCGCAATGTCACGCGCGACAACAGTGCGTTGGAACATATGGATGTTCGGCAGTTGTTCAGCCAAACGCGCCATGTCGTATAGGTCGCGCAGAGTTGTGTCGCGTATTTTGCCTGTTTGACTGTCTATGATGTGGACGGCAGCACCCGATGTGCCGAAATGCGTTCGCGACGAAGAGGGGTCGATGTCATTTGCGGGATCCAGACCGCAGAGTTTGAAGCCACGGCCTGCGATCTGAAGGGTCTTTCGAACCATTGCTTCAGGAAACAACAAACGCCCGTCATCTGTCAGGGATCCACCTGCTGAGCATAGTGTTTCGATGCATCGCGGCGTCGCGCCTTTCACGCCAATTTCATCGAGAATACGCATGGCAGTGTGATCGACCAATTCAATCTCAGCCTGGGTGAGGGGCGCATATTGCCCGCCCTCAATTCCAGGCCAGATCGCGCGTGTCGGCCCAGACCCGGCCCCATCGTTTCTCGCTTGGTGTCGCGCCGCACGGCCACCTGATCGTCTACGCTGGTTCATTTGAATATCCCTTAAAGAACGTGGCACTGTCCTGTGCATCAGGCCATGCAAGAAGCTCGCTGAATGCGCGTTCCGGTTGTCCTGTGAGCGCGGTGTATTTTGAGGCAAGTTGGGCGTTGGTCATCGGGTTCTGCGATGCGCCAAGCGGGAAAGCGCAGGCTTCCGAAACTGCGCTCCCGTCATTAAATTCTATGCGCAGCAAGTCGGGTTGATCGGGGTCATAGTTGAGGTTCGGGTTTCGTGCGGGTTCGGCTGTCACACGCGTTAGTTGGATCAACCTTGAAACAGCAGGTGATTTCCAGAACGCGTCTTCGCTGTCTGCAAGCGTAAGGTTGCCCGAGGCCAGAATTTGACCGACGCAAGCTGGGACTGAAAACAAGGCTTCCGCGCGTGACATGGGGTGATTGAACGGCAATATCTCGGCGTGGAAGTCAGGCAAGCGGGTATCAATCGCGGTGATGTCCAAAACCCTTCCGTTAACCGCCGGGCGCAGGTTTATCGCAGCGGTCATCAGCCGATGTGTATACCCGCAAGAGGGCCAGGGTTTAAGGACAAGGCCATATTCACCCAAAGCCCAAGGCGATCCCATTTTGCTCATCGCGGCGTTAAATACAGATGGATCGTAGTTTCCTTGAAGCCCGGCGAAGCCTCGCGCGTGATCCAGAACGTGCGGTTGCCCCGTGACGCCTTGCGCTGCCAACACAGCTGCTTCCAGGCCATTCCGTGCCGCCCATCCGGCTTGCAACGGTTTTGCGTTTGATCCGAATTGCAGCGTGTACCCTGACGCTGTCGAGGTTGCCAATGACAGGGCGTGCGCAGTCTGATCCGCCGATAGGGCCAGCAGGCGCGATACCGCCCCAGCAACGCCGATCGTGCCCAATGTAGCCGTGGAATGGAACCCACGCGCATAGTGATCCAAGCTCACGGCTTCGCCAAGGCGCATGATGATTTCGGTGCCGACTGCATAAGCCGCCAACAGCTCTGCCCCGGTGGTGCAGCGAAACGTACTGGCCGCGAGAAGGGCGGGCAGCAACACCACGGTAGGATGCGTGTTCCCCGGCTCCTCCCAATCATCCAGATCCCACGCATGACCAGCGATCGCATTGATCTGAGCGGCAAAGAGCGCGCTCAGGGTCTGGTCCGTTCCAAATAGCGGGCAGGGGCCTGCGCCAAACCCGCCCAGGGCCCGGGTCGCGCGCATGGCAACTTCGCTTGTCGACCCGGCGAGGATGCATCCAAAGCAGTCGGCGATTGCCGGGGCAATCACTTCGCGTAGATCAAGCGGAGGAACTGCATGGACTGCAAACCACGCCAGCCGGGAAATTGCGGTCATGAAACCGCACCCAGAGTTGCCTGGAACCTGACCTTTTCCCCCGCACATATCCGCATGGTGAGCAGCGGCCCAAGAACCGCAGTGGCACGGGTATGTTGTGTTAATCTGCTGCCGTCGCCGAAAGTGCCCTTCATGTCATTCTTCCTATGCTGCGCAACACTGTCGTTCATACAAACGGATCAGGCTGATGGGGGTCTGTGGAGAGCCAGACAGATTTGGTTTGTAAGAAGCATCGCATCCCGTCCCAGCCGTTTTCGCGCCCATAGCCGGACTGTTTGTACCCCCCGACTGGAGATTGGGTCGACGCATTGAAGTAGTTGTTGATGTACACAGTGCCGGCTTCGACCCGGTCGGCCATCCGCATCGCTTTGGCCACGTCGCGGGTCCAGATGCCCGCAGCAAGACCGTAGGGCGTTTCGTTGGCAGTTCGGATCACATCTTTTTCGTTTTCCCAGCTCTCGGTGCTGACGACGGGTCCAAATACCTCGGACTGCGCAAGTTTCGCGTCGTTCGGTACGTCGGCAAAAATGGTTGGGCCGATGTAGTAGCCTTCGGATCGAAAGGCCGTTCTGCCGTCAAGCAACAGCCTGTGCCCGGCGATTTCAGCGTCTGCTATGTGCTGCAGGACGCGCTGGTAATGAGGTTTGTTGGCTATGGGGCCGATCTGTGTGGCTGGATCCAGCGGGTCGCCGACACGGGCATTTGCGACCGTTTCAACTAGCTTTTCCGAGAACGCATCAATGATGTCCCGATGCACCAAAAGGCGCGATCCTGCTATGCAGCTTTGCCCGGCCGGTGGGAAAATCCCCGACGCCACTCCATTGACGGCCAGATCAAGATCGGCATCCGGCAACACAATCTGAGGTGACTTTCCTCCCAATTCCATCACCACGGGTTTTACGCCCTTGGCTGCGGCAATGGCGGCCGCGCGCCCGCCGGATGTGCCGCCTGTAAAGCTGACCATGCGCACGTCAGGATGTTCGATCATGGGTTGGGCCGTTGTCGCACCATATCCTGTGACAACATTCAACACGCCGGGCGGCAAATCCGCTTCCAGTAAAACCGCCATCAATTCCAGGGTCGAGCAACTGGATTGCTCGGATGGTTTCATCACGACCGTATTGCCTGCCGCAAGACACGGGGCGAGTTTCCAGAACAGAGTGCCCAGAGGCGAATTCCAGGGCAGCACCTGCGCCACGACGCCGAACGGTTCGTATTTTACATAATTGTGGATGTTCGAAGCCTCGGCAGGGATGACGCGGCCTTCGAATTTGTCGCACATCCCAGCGTAGTAATGGAAACTGTCCACCAACCACGCACCCTCTCGTAAACCGGGCGTGATCATCGAAGGCAATTTGCCGCTGTCGCGGGTTTCGACCTGACCCAACCTGTCGGCATGGCGGGAAATCACGTCTCCCATTCTCCGTAAAACGCGACCCCGCTCTGCAGGTTGCATCCGCCCCCAAGGCCCATCGTAATAGGCCGATTTCGCGGCGGCGACTGCAAGCTCCACGTCCATCTGACGACAATCGGGTACTCTGGCCCAGACCTTGCCAGTGGCCGGGTTTTCGCTGTCGATATAGCTGCCACTGAAAGGCTCATGCCATGTATTGCCAGCAAAGAATTTGAAGGTTCGGATGTCACTCATAGGTCGTGCTCCATCGGGTATTCGGCCGTAAGTGGGGGGGGCCAAGGATCATGTCGGCAGCTTTCTCGGCCATCATAACGACCGTTGCATAAAGATTGCCTGTGATCTGGCGTGGCATGGCAGAGGCATCGCAAACACGCAGTCCCTCGATCCCGTGCACGCGCAGCTCATTGTCTAAGACCTCGCCCATTCGGGATGTGCAGGCAGGATGGTGGCCTGTGTAAGCGGTGTTCCGAATGGCCTGTTCGATCTCGGCATCGGTTTTAGCGTTTTTCCAAACGCCGAGCTCTTCTGTGACAAGTTTGTCAATCGGGTTTTGCCCCATGATCTCGCGCATGACCTCAACTCCCCGCCGCAGGACGTCGATATCGTGGGGGTCGGAAAAATAGTTAGGGTCAATCAGCGGATGCCTCCGAGGGTCAGCACTGGCCAATCGAACAGATCCTTCTGATCGGGGGCGTTCGAGATTGATATCGATCTGAACGCCGGGCCGCGCCATCTTGCGCCCCCGTACCAACAACCTGCGCCCCAAGCGCTGTAGCAAGGGCACATCTTCCCGCGCGCCGTTTCCCAGGTTTTCCTCGACAACCATTGGCGTCATGAAAACCTCGAGCTCGGGTAACATCGGATCCTCGAAAGCGTGGAACAAAACCGTAGAGAAAAACGCACCACCTCCGGGGCCGCCGCCATTCAACAGCCAGTGGAGCATCAATTTCATAGCATGATCGAGGCGCTGATATCTGGCGTGGCTCAGGTCATGCCGCGTTGATCCCCATTGCATTGAAACATCCGGGTGGTCAGACAAATGCGCACCGACCGAAGGCAAGTCGGCCACCACCTTGATCCCATGAGAGCGCAAGTGATCTGCCGGACCGATCCCCGACAGCATCAAAAGCTGCGGTGTCCCAAAAGCGCCCTGACAGCAGATCACTTCGCGTTCGGCCTCAATTACTTCACCCACAAGCGTTTCAACCCCTATTGCCCTGCCGCCTCGTGTCACGATCCGCGCGATATGGGTTCCCGTTCGAATAGTCAGGTTTGGTGGTGTTTTTCGAAGGTAGGATATAGCTGCAGATTGCCTGACGCCGTTGCTGACCGTGCTGTCATTCCGGGCTACACCAGTCCTTTCAGACCCGTTGAAGTCACTGGTTTCACGGTGCCCTGCGCAGATCGCTGCGTCGATAAAGGCTTGGTCCATCGGGCCAAAATTGCGCGCGGGTTCGGTCTTGAGTGGTCCGTCTGTGCCATGCCAGGCATCACGCCGGTCACGTGACCCTTCGGAGCGACGAAAATAAGGAAGAACCTCGGCGAAACTCCAACCGGGTTGTTGCCAAGCGTCATAATCGGCGGCAACACCACGCATATAGATCATGCCGTTGACAATCGACGACCCGCCAAGCGCTTTGCCGCGTGGATAGTAAATTGACCGACCGTTCAAACCCACCTGAGGGACCGACACATATCCCCAATCGAGTTTGGGATTGCCAAAGACAAACCCGTTTCCTGCGGGCATTTGAATAAAAAGATCACGTCCGCGACCGCCTGCCTCAACCAGACAGACCGACACGTCGCGCTCTTCGGCCAGTCGCGCAGCCAGCACGCACCCGGCCGAACCTCCCCCGGCGATCACATAGTCGAACGCGCTCATCCGGTGAGCCTTTCAAGGATCGCTCGCGTCACCTCGGACCCAGTGGCGGAACCGCCAATATCGGGTGTCCTGATGCCGTCTTTCAGGGTGGCGTCTATTGCCGCTTCCACTTTGGTTTCGAATACAGGAAGTCCAAAACTGTAGGTGAACATCATCGCGACAGACAAGATTGTCCCTATTGGGTTTGCGATGCCCTGGCCTGCTATATCGGGTGCTGATCCGGCGGTGCTTTCGTAAATTCCAAAGACCTGTCCTTGATCCGTGTTGGCCGATAGGCAGGCAGAAGGCAGCATACCCAACGAACCGGCATAAACCGCCGACAGGTCGCTGAGAATGTCGCCCAGTTGGTTGCAGCTCAGGATCACGTCGAAATCATGTGGCCGCATCATCAGCTGATAGGCGCAATTGTCCGCAAACATGTTCTTGAACACGACATCCGGATAGTCGCGGGACACTTCCGTCACGACCTCGCGCCAGAGTTTGTAGCTTTCCATGACGTTGGATTTGTCGCAGCTGACAAGTCTGCCGCGCCTTTGCCGGGCCAGCTGAAATCCCCCATGCGCGAAGCGCGCCACCTCGGCCTCGTCATAGGCGGTCAGGTCATAGCCTTGCCGCAGACCCCCTACGTCGCGTCTTCCACGTTCGGTTGCAAACATGGCGCCGCCACACATTTCACGCAGGATCAGGACATCGGTCTGGTGTGCCAGATTTTCGCGAAACGGGGTTCTGCCCAACAAAGGTGCCCAGGCACGTGCCGGGCGCAAACCCAGATAGGTTTGCAAATGATGACGCAAATACATCAACCCGTCCTGGCATTCGGCGCCTCCGGGGACGCGGATGTTATCCCATTGGGGTCCGCCAACAGCGCCGATCAGAACAGCATCTGATATGCGTGCCTTCTGTAGAACGTCGTCGGTGCAAAATGTCTGATGCGCTTCCCACGCTGCGCCGTGAAGCAGCCCGTGTGTGACCTCGACCTCGATCCCGGCAAGGGCTGCAAGCTGCTGAACGGTCTGCAACCCGTAGGTCAGGATTTCCGGGCCAATGCCATCTCCACCAAGCGCCAGAATACGTTTCTGCAAGACCTGTTCCCCTCGCGTTGTCCCCAGCATCATTTCGCGGTTGAAAATTTGAGGAAAGACGGAAACGATGAATGGAATACATTCACCTGAGGAATGATTGTGACGCGGCCGATCCCACTTCACCAGATCAATGCATTTGATGCATCAGCGCGACATCTGAGTTTTTCGCGGGCCGCGCGGGAACTGAACGTCCAGCAGCCAGCGATCAGCCGTCAGATCGCCGCCCTTGAAGCAGAGCTGGGTACGCAGCTATTCCTTCGAAGTAAACCGAAACTGACTTTAACCGAGGACGGAGTCCTTCTGGCCAAAGCCGTAGGCGCAGGTTTCGAGGCGATCCGAGACGGGTTTGAAGCGTTGCGGAGCCGTCACGCGGTTGACACCTTAAAGGTCAGTGCAAGTATCGGCTTCACAAGCCACTATCTGCTGCCAAGGTTGGCCGAGTTTCAGGCCATCTTTCCGGAAGTCAAACTTCAGGTCATGACGCGAGATCAGAACGACGATTTCGATCCAAACGCCTGCGATGTCGTTATTCTGTTCGGGGAAGGGGGGCTGGCGCAAACTGTAAGCGGTTTGATTTTCAAGGAAAGCATGATCGCCGTGTGCCATCCTGATCTGTTGGACAACCGTGCGCCCTTCGACTTGCAATCGCTGTCGGAACAGAAACTACTGCACCTCAACAGCGCAGATCATCGTGGCGACTGGAATCGTTTCTTCGCCGGAACCGAGCTTGTTATTTCGCGACCGCCACCTCATGACACGTATGTCAGTTACATGGTTTACCTGCGCGCGATTTTGAACGGGCTTGGGGTTGGAATCGGCTGGTCTCCCTTGATGCGTGAGTACCTTACAAATGGATCGCTGGTACGCGCCTGCGATCACGAGCGCGCGACGTCCCGAGGGTACTTTTGTTCGGTTACCCCATCGGGCTCTGGCAAGGCTGGCGCCGCACAGTTTTTGGATTGGATTGTGCAATCGGATCGCAACACAAGCTGACTTTTGCGTGGTTTGTCTTGCGGGAAAGACCGACAGCGATTGATTGCGCGCCTTTTTTGAACCGGGTGTTGACGTGATTACTTGAGCGCCCGGGGTAACGCTGTCACCCAACTGAAATACTCGCAAAAAGCATTACCCCGGGCTGCAAGCAGCCCGACCGTAGCCGGGCTGAAACGACAGATTCAGAGGCACTCGGCCAGGGATTTCGCCAGACTACGAATGACATTTGGATAAAGGTCGGCACCCGGTTCCAGATCGGACCCAAGAGGGTCAATCACGCTGGTTTTTGCCTCAACGCCACCCATAACGCTTTCAACGATGCCCGGATTGAACTGTGGTTCTGTCAGGACGCAGTCAATACCCTCGTCGCGGATACGCCCTTGAACTTCCGCAATGCGCGCTGGGCTGGGGTCGGAGGCATCGCTGAGTGAGATTGCGCCAGAGGCGGGGAAATCGAAGGCGTCCTCAAAATACTGATAGGCGTCGTGGAACACGATGAAGCTGCCGCCCCGTACAGGGTCCAGTGTTTCGGCCACCTCAGCGGACAGCGCGGCCATTTCCGCGCGCGCAGCTGCGGCGTTGGCAAAATAGGTGCCAGCATTTTCAGGGTCCGCCGCAGACAGCTGTGCCGCGATCACATTTAGCCAGGTTTCTGCATTTGCCGGTGACAGCCAGGCATGGGGGTCGTGGTCGCCATGGGCGTGCCCTTCGTGGCCATGGTCGTCGTGATCATCATGGTCATCCTTGGCGTGATCGTCATGAGCGTGCTCGCCATGATCCTCATGATCTTGCCCATCTTCTTCGGCATGATCTTCGTGGTCGTGATCGTCGTGATCATCATGCCCGTCGTGGTCTGCATGTTCTTCGTGATCATGGTCGTCATCTTTGGCATGATCGTCATGATCGTGCTCGTCATGATCGTGCCCATCTTCTTTGGCGTGATCATCATGGTCGTGATCATCGCCGTGGTCGTGATCGTCGTGATCCTTGTCTTCGGCGTGGTCGTCATGGTCATCTTCGTCCCCGTGATCATGCGCCTCGAACAGTGCGTTTTCGCGGAAATCAAGAAGAACAGTACCGTCAGCCTCCAGCATGGATGTGACGGCTGCACCGTCGGCCAGCGTATCGATCGCATTCTCCATCCATGGGGTCAGATCTTCGCCCATCCAGAACACAAGATCGGCCTCTTGCAGCGCAGCGGCTTCAGACGGGCGAAGGTTGTATTCATGCGGCGAAGCACCTGGTGCAACGATCAGGTCCGGGGTTCCGACGCCGTCCATTACACGGGCGACCAGCGAATGGACCGGTGCAATATCAACCGCAACATTTGGTGCGTCCGCAAGGGCCGTTCCACCCATCAATGCAGCTGTGATCGACAATGGAAGAAGCTTTCTGGACATCAGACCCTCTGTGTGATTTTATAACGTTGCGAGTGGCAATACATGATATGAAATAACATGACAAGTGATGCACGCCCTGTACCGGCCAAAGACACGGCTCCGGTAGGGTTTCAAGAACATGACCATCAGACATGCGTCGAGACGGCCCTGGCCTCGGCTGAAGCCCGCTGTGCGGCTGAAGGGCTGCGCCTGACGCCAGTGCGCCGCAAGGTTCTTGAAATGCTGCTGCAAGAGCATCGCGCGATTGGCGCTTACGGAATTCTGGACCGGCTTCGCGCCGAAGGATTTGGCTCACAACCGCCCGTTGCCTATCGCGCATTGGATTTTCTGGTGCAGAACGGATTTGTCCACAAGATCGAGCGGTTGAATGCGTTTGTGGCGTGCTCGCATCCGGGGCAGTCGCATTCCCCGGCGTTCATGATCTGTAGAAAGTGTGATGCCGTTGCCGAAGCGCAATCAGCCCCCGCCAAAGGTGTTCTGGGCGCTGCCGCACGCGCGGCGGGTTTCGAGATTGAACGTACGGTTGTAGAAGCCGAGGGTCTCTGCCCCGACTGCACCGAAAAGGCATAAAGATGGCCTTGATCACCGTTGAAAACCTCAGCGTGCGCTATGGGGCGCATACCGTGCTGAGTCGTGTGGACATGGCCGTCGAACCGGGTGAAATCGTCACCATCGTCGGTCCCAATGGTTCGGGAAAAACCAGCTTGCTGCGGGCCATTATCGGTGCGACGCGTCCGTCTTCTGGGCAAGTGTCCCTGAAGCCAGGTCTGAAGATTGGGTATGTACCTCAGAAACTGCATGTCGACCCGACGCTGCCTATTTCAGTTGAACGGTTTATGCGCCTGACCGATCGTGTGTCGCGCAAGCAGTGTGTTGCAGCGCTGGAAACTGCCGGTGTGCCGGACCTGTTGCGCCGCCAGATGTCGCAATTGTCCGGTGGACAATTCCAAAGGGTTCTGTTGGCGCGGGCGTTGATCAACCGGCCTGATATTCTGTTGCTGGACGAGGCGACCCAGGGGCTGGATCAACGTGGGTCAGCCAGCTTCTATCAACAGATTGAGTCGGTGCGCCGTGAAACCGGATGTGCCATCCTGATGATCAGCCACGAATTGCACGTGGTCATGAGCGCCTCGGACAGAGTGATTTGCCTCAATGGACATGTCTGTTGCGAAGGCTCTCCGGCGGTTGTGGCGTCGGCACCGGAATACAGGGCCCTGTTTGGCACGGGCACCGGTGGTGCGCTGGCGCTGTACCGGCACGAGCATGACCACAATCACGATCATGATCATGACCACCCACCCAAAGAAGCGGCAGAATAATGCTTGATGATTTCATGACTCGCGCGACGCTCGCCGGTGTCGGCGTGGCCTTTGCGGCAGCCCCTCTTGGGTGTTTCGTCGTGTGGCGGCGCATGGCGTATTTTGGGGATGCAACGGCGCATGCCGCGATTCTGGGCGTGGCGTTGTCGCTGACCTTTCAGATGTCGATCTTCACCGGCGCACTAGCTGTTGCGTTGATCATGGCACTGACTGTGACGTTGCTGGCCGGTCGCGGCTACGCGATGGACACACTGTTGGGAGTTCTGGCGCATTCTGCCCTGGCGTTTGGCTTGGTGGCTGTGTCGTTCCTGTCCGGTGTACGCATCGATTTGATGGCGTATCTGTTCGGGGATATTCTGGCCGTATCGCGCTCGGACCTCATCGTGATCTGGGGCGGTGCGGCGTTGGTTGTCGCGCTGATCACGTGGCGCTGGTCGCAGTTGTTGACGGCCACTCTGAACGAAGAACTGGCTTATGCCAGTGGCTTTGATCCTAAGCGAGAGCAGTTGATCCTGACACTGTCCCTGGCTGTCACCGTGGCGGTGGCGATCAAGGTTGTGGGCGTTCTGCTGATTGCGGCCATGCTGATCATTCCGGCCGCCGCGGCCCGCAACTTGGCGCGTTCACCCGAGTCCATGGCCCTGATTGCCGCCGGGATCGGCGCGTTTTCAGCCGTTGCTGGGCTGAGAGCGGCTTATGTTTTTGACACCCCTGCGGGACCATCGATTGTCTGTGTGGCGGCAGTTCTGTTTGCCTGCCTCAGCATCCTTGGATGGAAATCCCAAGGCAGGGTGTAAAGACGCTCGGCCTTAGGCGTTTGAGAACATGTCCTTGTACTGATCGCGTAAGATGTTTTTCTGAACTTTGCCCATGGTATTGCGGGGAAGTTCATCCATCACGATCAATTTGCGCGGATGTTTGAACCGCGCCAGGCTTTCACACACTGAGGTTTGTATCTGGTCCAAATCGGGGCTTTCTCCGGGCTCGGCCACGATCACACCCAGGACGGTTTCGCCGAAATCGGGGTGCGGGACACCAATCACCGCGCTTTCCAAAACGCCGGGCTGGTCATCCAGAACCAACTCGATCTCTTTGGGGTAAATGTTATACCCGCCCGAGATGATCAGGTCTTTGTTGCGCCCGACGATATGGACATATCCGTCCTCATCTATGCGCCCCAGATCGCCGGTGATGAAGAACCCATCCGCGCGTAGCTCCGCAGCGGTCTTCTCGGGCATCTGCCAATAGCCCTTGAAGACGTTGGGGCCGCGTACCTCTAGGACACCGATTTCTCCTTGCGGAAGGGTGTTGCCATCGGTGTCGCAGACCTTGAGTTCGACCCCGGGCAACGGGAAGCCAACGGTTCCTGCGCGCCGCTCGCCGTCATAGGGGTTTGACGTGTTCATATTGGTTTCGGTCATGCCATAGCGTTCCAGGATACGGTGGCCGGTACGATCCTCGAACTGCACATGGGTGTCGGCCAGCAAAGGGGCCGAGCCGGACACGAACAACCGCATATGGGCCGACAGGTCCTTGGTGAAACGCGCGTCGCCCAGAAGGCGGGTGTAGAAAGTTGGAACGCCCATCATTGACGTGGCGCGCGGCATCCAGTCGATGATCTGGTCCAGATCGAATTTGGGCAGCCAGATCATGCTGCCCCCGACTGCCAGCATGACGTTAGTCGCCACAAACAGCCCATGGGTGTGAAAGATCGGTAAGGCGTGCAGCAGCACGTCGTTAGAAGTAAAGCGCCATTCTTCGACCAATGTCTGCGCGTTGGACAGTAAGTTGTTCTGCGATAGCATCGCGCCCTTCGACCGCCCCGTAGTTCCGGATGTATAGAGGAAGGCCGCCAAATCCTCTCCGTCCCGGTCAACGGTCTCGAAATGCACAGGCATACCTTTTGCCTGTTCCGTCAAAGAGCCCGAGCCATCGGCGTTCAGGGTTTCAACCTGCGCATCAAGCCGGGCCGCTACCGGTTTTAGCTTTTCGAGAGCGGAGTGATCACAAACGACAAGAGACGCGCCGCTGTTTTCTATGAAATACGTGAGTTCATCGACGGTATAGGCGGTGTTGAGGGGCAGGAACACAAGGCCAGCCTGTGCGCAGGCGGCAAAAAGCGCCAACGCCTCGGGCGATTTTTCGATCTGTGCGGCCACGCGATCCCCGGGTTTCAGACCCAGTTTTGCCGATACATGCGCGATCTGAGCCGCGGCATTCAAAAACGCCTGATAGCTGAGGGTTTTATCATCAGGTAAATACAAAAAAGTTGTGTCTTTTCCTGCGTGAACGCCGAACAAACCATTGTAAAGTGGGTTGGCCATCAGGGGTACCTTTCTTGTATGCCGCATAGCGTGTCAGATGCTATGCGGGATAGCCCAAGAACCACTGCTTGTCATCATAACTCAATGCGGCCAAAGCACAGGGTAAAGCGAGGCAATAAGCAGCGCGGCCATAGTCCAGTTGAAGGCCACCAGCCTGCGCGGATTTGTCAGCACGCGCGCCATCTGCTGCCCAAGGACCGTCCAGGTGCTGACCGAGGGCAGATTGACGGCCCCAAAAACAAGGGCCACCAGCAGGATCGCGTACAGCGTTTGATTGGGGGCATATGCCGTCGTGGCCGTCAGGGCCATGGCCCACGCCTTGGGATTCACCCATTGAAAGGCGGCCGCTTGCAGGAAGGTCATGGGGACACCCGACGCCTCGGCTCCTTTCGCTGGTGCGGCATGTGCAATCTTCCAAGCCAGATACAGCAGATAAACGACGGAAACGATTTTCAACGCTGTGTGGCTGATCGGGTACCTGTAGAACACCTGTACCAACCCTGCACCCACCAGCAGCACCATGACCGTGAACCCCAGGCCAATGCCCAACATATGCGGGATCGAGCGTCGAAAACCAAAATTCGCGCCTGATGCCATCAGCATCAGGTTGTTTGGCCCCGGGGTGATCGAGGTCACGAAGGCGAAGACGATCAGGGCCATCAGGATGTCATAGGTCATGGCGCGCAGTATTGCCGGGGTCTGAAAGAATGAAATTGCTTTTTCGTGCGTCTTTTCGGTAAGTTCGCAACTTATGATGAAGAATGATCAAATAAACCGCCAGATATTGCGTGAATTAACACGTGATGGGCGGATCAGTAACCTGGAATTGGCCGAACGGGTCGGTCTGTCGCCCTCGGCCTGTCTGCGCCGCGTGCAAGAGCTTGAAAAGGCCGGGGTTATCACTGGCTATCGCGCGGTTCTGGACCCAACCGCTATGGGGGTAGGCTTTGTTGCCTATATCGGTGTTGGCTTGGGTGAGCACACAAAGGCCGCGCAAGAGGGGTTTGAACGCGCGCTGCAACAAGCCCCCGAGGTTGTCGAATGCCACAACATCACTGGCACTATCGAATACTTACTTCGGGTCGAATGCGCCGACCTGCCGTCCTACAAGACTTTTCATACCGAGGTGTTGGGAACACTGCCCCATGTTACGTCGATCACGTCGTATGTGGTTATGGGATCGCCCAAGGACTTGCGCGCGTAACGTCTGAAATTGTGAAGCTTCACTCTCTTGCAGGGTAAAAATTCAGGGCCTAGTGTCACTGTAATGACGTTGCCAGGGGATAAGCCTAGCCAAAACGGCACGCAAACAGGGAGATAACGATGAAACTTGTTCAAACATTGGCAGCCGCAATTGCTGTGTCGGTGGTTGCCGGGGCCGCTTGGTCTGCACCGCTGAAACTACAACCCGCCAGTCCGCAACCCAGCCCGAAGGCAGGGTTGAACGTAAAGTACTTTGGTACGGGCAACCAGCACAAGAAGATCCGGGATTTGAGTCAGGCGAAAAGCCTATTGTCTAAAGCAAAGCCCGGACAACCACTGCGGGGGTTGGATTACAGGGACACAAGCAAGGGCGAAGACGTTATGACGTTCGACCAAGCTTACAATGTTGCCGCCGAGGTGACGGGCTATATGCGGTTCAACTCGCCGGGGGTTTACGAGCTGGAAACGTGGTCCAACGACGGGATCGAGGCCTATGTAGGAGGCCAACAGATTGGCCGTGTATCCGGCATTCAAGGCTGTGAAGCCAATCAGCGCACCGAAGTAGAAGTGCCCAAAGCGGGTTGGTATCCGTTGAAGATCGTTTACTTCCAGAAATTGGGAACCTCTTGCTTGATGATGAAGTCAGGAAAAAAGGGTGAACGCTTTACGTGGACACCCAATGAAGTATTTGGTCGTTGAAGTATCCGCAAAAAAAGGGCGCTCGATTGAGCGCCCTTTTTTAACTTAGCTGCCTGCCGCAATCAGTTCAGCCTGAGCCACAATGACTTCGGCCTGCTTGATTGAGGCGATGTCGACCAAACGCCCTTTATAAACAGTCGCGCCTTCGCCATTTGCCTTGGCCTGCTCCATGGCCGCAAGAATTTCGCGCGCCTCGGAAACGGCTTCGTCCGATGGGGTAAAGACCTGATTGGCCAATGCGATTTGCTTGGGATGGATCGCCCATTTACCGACCATACCCAAAGTTGCCGACCGTTTGGCCTGCGCGATATAGCCTTCGTCGTCGCTGAAATCACCGAACGGCCCATCCACCGGCAACACGCCATGAGTTCGGCAAGCAGCAACGATGGCGGCTTGCGCCCAGTGCCACGGATCAGACCAGTGTTTTTCACCATCGCGCAGCATATAGTAGTTTTCCTGCGTGCCGCCGATGCCGGTGGTCTGCATTCCCATCGAGGCTGCGAAATCCGCTGCCCCAAGGCTCATGGCCTGAAGGCGGGGGGATGAGGCCGCGATTTCTTCGACATGCGCGATGCCGGCAGAAGATTCGATGATGACCTCAAAGCTGATTGGTTTTGTGCGGCCCTTGGCGCGTTCGATGGCAGTGACCAGCGCGTCCACCGCATAGACATCCGCCGCGCATCCGACTTTGGGGATCATGATCTGGTCCAAACGGTCGCCTGCCTGCTCAAGAACGTCGACAACATCGCGGTACCAGTAGGGCGTGTCCAACCCGTTGATCCGGACGGACATGTATTTGTTGCCCCAATCAACGGTATTCAGCGCTTCAATGACATTGGTGCGTGCAACATCCTTGTCCGAAGGCGCAACCGAATCCTCGAGGTCAAGGTTGATCACATCCGCAGCCGAAGCGGCCATTTTGGGGAACAGCTTGGTGTTCGACCCGGGGCCAAAAAGCTGACAACGGTTTGGACGCGCCGGTGCGGCAGGTTGGATGCGAAAACTCATCTGGACCTCGTGTGAGTAATGAAATTGCGATTTTCCTGCTCAATGAGGTATTAAATTGCGCATGGCGGCGCAAGAGCGTTTGTGCACCTGCGGCAATGCGGTTGCAGAATGCAGCAATGGAGCAAGTTGAAGAAGGTGATTAAAGTTTAGTCACTTTGAAAAATTCGAAGATTTTTGCGCTTCTTGGCAAATCTGCGCACGATAATCGCGCGCCGACCATTCTGGGCGGACAAAAACGCGAAACGCTCGTTTTGCCGCTTCTCTAGCTTAGGTCGGAATCAAAGGAGTGACCGCAATGATCGAGACACCGTACCTGCTGTTTTTGGGCGATGCGCCCGACCAATTGGCGGCCAAAGTGGCTGTGGGCATCAAAGATTGGCGTCCCGAAAACGCCGTCGGCCAATACCGCATGGAAGGGTGCAAGGCTGACCTGGGTCTGACGGATATGACCCTGACCGAGGCAAAAGAAGCCGGTGCAAAGACTTTGGTTATCGGCGTGGCCAATCGTGGCGGTGTCATCAGCCAGGACTGGAAAAAGGTCCTGGTTATGGCGCTGGAGGAAGGATTCGACCTGGCCTCGGGCCTGCACAACCTTCTGCGCGACGAACCCGATCTGGTGGCCGTCGCCGAAGCAACCGGTCAAAAGCTGCACGACGTGCGTGTGCCTGAGGTGGATTACCCAATTGCCAACGGAATCAAGCGCAAGGGCAAGCGTTGTCTGGCTGTGGGCACCGATTGTTCGGTCGGCAAGATGTACACTGCGATGGCGATGGACGCGGAAATGCGCAAGCGTGGTATGAAGTCAACGTTCCGGGCGACCGGCCAGACCGGCATCCTGATCACTGGCGATGGAGTTCCGCTTGACGCGGTGATTGCGGACTTCATGGCGGGTTCGATCGAATGGCTGACGCCCGACAATGATGAAGACCATTGGGACCTGATCGAAGGGCAGGGTTCGCTGTTCCACGTGTCTTATTCCGGCGTGACGATGGCACTGATCCATGGGGGTCAGCCGGACGCGCTGATCCTGAGCCACGAACCCACCCGTGAACATATGCGTGGTCTGCCGACTTATCAGCAGCCATCGTTGGAAGCCCTGCGTGACACCGCGCTGGCGCTGGCCAAAGTTGCGAATCCGGATTGTCAGGTTGTCGGCGTTTCGGTGAACACGCAGCATATGTCTGAAGAGGATGCGACGGCTTATCTGGCCAAAATCGAAGCCGACATGGGCCTGCCTGCAACCGACCCGTTCCGCTTTGGATCCGGCAAGTTGGTGGACGCGCTGGCTGCGATATGATCTGAGACACGTGCTGGTGGCGGGTTTTCCGCCTCCGGCGGGAGTATTTGGAAAAAGATGAAGGAGCGGTTGCGTGCAGATAGAGGTCTCTCGCGATGTGTTTCGGCTGGCGCAGGTTTTTACCATCTCGCGCGGGTCGCGAACCGAAGCAAAAGTGCTGACGGTTCGGGTTTCGGATGGGACGCATCAGGGCTGGGGCGAGTGCGTTCCTTACGCGCGATATGATGAAACGCTCGAGTCGGTTGAGGCCGAGATTGCCGGTCTGCCTGTGGACTTTAGCCGACAGTCGCTGATGGACCTGCTGCCTGCGGGTGCTGCCCGGAACGCCGTGGATTGCGCGTTGTGGGATCTGGAATGCAAACGCGCTGGCAAGCGTGCTTGGGATCTGGCTGGCCTGCCGGTACCCGGCCCCGAGATCACGGCCTACACATTGTCGCTGGACACGCCGGAGGCGATGCAGAAACAGGCGGCTGAGAATGCACATCGTCCTCTGTTGAAGATCAAACTGGGCACGCCTGATGATATGCCCCGGCTTGAGGCTGTGCGTGCTGGTGCGCCTGAATCCAAGATTATTGTGGACGCGAACGAAGGGTGGTCTGCCGAGGTTTACGCAGACCTCGCTCCGCATCTGGTACGTTTGGGCGTGGCGCTGGTTGAGCAACCTTTGCCTGCGGGGGACGACGATGCGTTGATTGGGATGGATCGTCCTGTGCCGGTTTGCGCGGACGAATCCTGCCATGATCGCGCCAGCCTGCCCAAGTTGAAGGGCAAATATGATGTCATCAACATCAAGCTCGACAAAACCGGCGGTCTGACCGAGGCGCTGGAATTGCGCAAGGCGGCAATTGCCGAAGGCTATGACATCATGGTGGGTTGCATGGTTGGCAGTTCACTTGCCATGGCTCCTGCGACACTTCTGGCGCAGGGTGCGATGGTGACAGACCTTGACGGGCCGCTTTTGTTGGCCGAAGACCGCGACACCCCGCTGATTTTTGACGACGCCGGAGTGCACCTGCCGGTGTCCGCGCTCTGGGGCTGAGGAGACAAACATGACCCGAACCGTATACGTGAATGGCGAATACCTGCCCGAGACCGAAGCCAAGGTATCCATCTTTGACCGTGGCTTCCTGTTTGCAGACGCGGTTTACGAAGTCACCAGCGTTTTGGATGGCAAGCTGATCGACTTCGAAGGTCATGCGGTTCGCCTGAAACGATCGCTGGACGAGTTGGAGATGGCCGAACCCTGCACCAAGGACGAGTTGCTTGAGATTCACCGCAAGCTGGTTGAGGTGAACAGCATCGAAGAAGGTCTGGTTTATCTGCAGGTCTCACGCGGCAGTGATGGCGACCGGGATTTTGTTTTCCCATCCGCAGATACCAAACCCAGCCTTGTTCTGTTTACGCAGAACAAGCCAGGGCTGGCCGATAGTCCGGCTGCACAGAAAGGCGCCAAAATCATCTCGATTGAAGATATCCGCTGGGGCCGCCGCGATATCAAAACCGTTCAGCTGCTCTATCCGTCGATGGGCAAGATGATGGCCAAAAAAGCAGGCTGCGACGATGCGTGGATGGTCGAAGACGGATATGTGACCGAAGGCACCAGCAACAACGCCTATTTCGTCAAGAGCGGCAAGATCGTCACCCGCCCGCTGTCCAACGACATCTTGCACGGAATCACGCGTAAGGCTGTATTACGCATGGCAGCCGAAGCGCAGATGGAAATTGAAGAGCGCCTGTTCACCGTCGACGAGGCCAAAGAAGCGGATGAAGCCTTCACCACCTCGGCCAGTGCTTTTGTGATGCCGGTGGTCGAGATCGACGGGGTCGCGCTGGGCGACGGCACACCGGGGCCGATTGCCAAACGGCTGCGCGAAATTTATCTGGACGAAAGCCGCAAGGCAGCGATCTAAAGAAAAGGCCCGCCGATTTGGCGGGCTTTTTATTTGGGCTCAGCCCTTTTTCGTTACATTTTCTTCGAAAGCAACTTTGAAGGCAGCCTGTTTCTCGGGGCCGGCATCGGTCTGATAGTTGGCTTTCCATTCGTCCATGGTCATGCCGTAAAACACCTCGCGGGCCTCGTCCTTGCCCATCTCGATGCCTTTTTCATTGGCGGCTTCCTGGTACCAGCGCGACAGGCAATTGCGGCAGAATCCGGCCAGATTCATCATGTCGATGTTCTGAACGTCGGTGCGGTCTTCCATCAGGTGTTTTTGCAGCCGACGAAACGCGGCGGCCTGAAGTTCGATTTCGGTTTGCTTGTCCATAAGGCTGCTCCGGGTGGCTTTGTGTGCTGTGCTTGACCTAACAACCCCGCAGCCTTGTTACAATAAGCCGGCTGGCCCGCCTACATCAGTTTCAAAGCCAGCCAGGGCACAATGCAAAAGACAAGGGTTAGAATCTTGTAATTGGCAAGATATCTGAAATACGCACGTTTCACGTCTGGCTGCTCCATTTGGAACAGCTTGCCATGAATGCCCGCAATCCAATCCTGCAACAGCAGGACCATGACAGTGGTGAACAGAAGAACCGCGATATTGAGGGTGGCCATCCAGCCGAAAAACGTTATCAGAAACTCATGTGTCACGACGATCCCCTTTCCCCTACTATATGGGGATCAAGCGGTGCGCTCACAACAGCGTGAAGTACGGATCGCAAACGGCGACCTGCGTCTTCAAAGGTCACTGGAATCCAGTGCGTCTTGCAAGACAACTGCCAAACGTTCGGCCCATTCTCGCTGCCCCTCGTGGTCGCCGATCAGGTCATTGCGCAGCTCGATCAAAGCGTTAGGGCGGCCAAAAGCGGTGCAATGCTTGTCAATCGCGTCACCCGGCAACACGCCAGTGTAAGGTTCGTTGACGCCAACACACAGATCATCTTCGGCCTGAAGACGTTCGATCAGGGGGCGTGAAAAACGTTCGTCCGGAGTGTGCAAGACGCCGATGTGCCAGGGGCGAGGATCACGTCCGCGAAGCTGGCGGGTGAAGGAGTGCATTGAAACGACCACTGCATGGGGCAGGGCGGCCATCTGCGCCAACGCCTCGTGATAGGGGCGATAGCACATGTTCAGCCGCTGTACGCGCTCGGCGGCGTCCGCGTGGCGATTGCCGGGGATGA
Organism: Ruegeria sp. HKCCD4884; assembly: GCF_013110855.1. NCBI lineage: Bacteria > Pseudomonadati > Pseudomonadota > Alphaproteobacteria > Rhodobacterales > Roseobacteraceae > Ruegeria > Ruegeria sp. HKCCD4884. The sequence goes on along the minus strand of NZ_WVRJ01000016.1, from coordinate 98,515 downwards.
TCGAACCGTCATAGAGCTTCATCAACAGGGTCGGGTCGTCCTCGCCACGGTTGGGGTCGATTACAAGACGCGAGAAATTGGCGGCAATCACTGGTGCATCCAAAATCTCACCCAGATGTTTGGAGACTTCATATGCCCCGACATCATAGGCAATGTGACGTTCCATATCTTCACGCGGCAAGCCAAGGTCGCCGCCGTTTACTTCGGGGGGAACGGTATTGGTTGCGTGATCACATGTAATCAACCAGCGCGACGGGCGATCCGCGCCATGGACGAAAAATGGGGTGTATGTCATGAGCCTGTCATCTAGTTTGTCGCAGGTGTAGGGCAGTTGCTTTGAAAAGGGAATTGCGCAATAAGCACTCAGCCGATGTTTGCGGTAACATTTTGCTGTACCCTAACCAGCAAGTAAGACGACGTAAGGAGATCAAGACCAATGCGACGCCTGAGAAATGTAAAAATCGTGGCGACGCTGGGACCGGCGTCGAGTGACTATGACACCATTCGTGCTTTGCACGAGGCCGGGGCCGATGTGTTTCGACTGAACATGAGCCACGGCAGCCACGATGAGATTCGCGAGCGGCACAAGATTATTCGGCAGGTCGAAAAGGATCTGGACAGCCCGATTGCCATTCTGGCTGACCTTCAGGGGCCAAAGCTGCGCGTTGGCGTCTTTGCCAATGAGGCGGAAGAGTTGGAGGAAGGCGCGGCCTTCCGCCTTGATCTTGATCCCGCCGCCGGAGACATAAACAGAGTATGCCTGCCGCACCCCGAGATTTTTGCGGCGCTTGAGCCGGGTGCGCGCCTGTTGGTGAATGATGGCAAGATCCGCCTGACGGTTCAGGACTGCGGTCAGGATTTCGCCAACTGCACGGTCGAGGTTGGCGGCACCATCTCGAACCGCAAGGGTGTGAATGTCCCGGATGTTGTGCTGCCGCTGGCGGCGTTGTCGGCCAAGGACCGCGACGATCTGGAGTTTGTCTGTCAGCTGGGTGTCGACTGGCTGGCGCTGAGCTTCGTACAGCGTGCCAAGGATGTGTTCGAGGCCCGGTCTTTGGCTGACGGTCGTGCTGCGATCCTGTCAAAGATTGAAAAGCCCGCTGCGGTTGAGGCGTTTGACGATATTCTCGATGCGTCAGATGGGATCATGGTGGCGCGGGGTGATTTGGGCGTGGAACTGCCGGTCTCTGCTGTGCCGCCAATCCAGAAACGTCTGGTCCGTAGGTGCCGTGGTGCTGCCAAACCGGTCATTGTGGCGACCCAGATGTTGGAAAGCATGATCGAAAGCCCGATGCCCACCCGCGCCGAGGTATCGGATGTGGCGACGGCGATCTATGAAGGCACGGACGCCATCATGCTCAGCGCGGAATCGGCCGCTGGAGCCTATCCGGTTGAGGCTGTGCAGACCATGAACAAGGTCGCCATCGAGGTTGAGGCCGACCCGACTTATACCCAGATCATCTCCGCCTCGCGCACTGCCAAGGGCACCACTGTTGCCGATGGCATCGTCGCAGCAGCCCGTGAGATCGCAGAAAAGACCGACATCAAGGCCATCTGTTGTTTCACCCAAAGCGGCACAACGGCCTCTCTGACTGCGCGCGAACGTCCAGGGGTGCCGATCATTGCCATGACCTCGCAACGCGGCACGGCGCGTCGGTTGTGTCTGAGCTGGGGCTGTAACTGCGTGATGACGCCTGAACTGCAACGCTTCAAGGGTGCAGTGGTCAACGCGGCCCGCGCTGCACGTGCTGGGGGATTTGCGTCCGAGGCGGATCAGATTGTGGTCACGGCGGGCGTACCTTTCAATGTTCCGGGTACCACCAACATCCTGCGCGTGGCCCCCTGCGATGAGCGACTGATCTACAGCACCGATCCTGAATAGGCTTTTCCCCGGATAGTCCCGGAATTCAATTAGCGGCCGCTGGCAAAGCGGCCGTTTCCTTTTTTTGTACGCGAAAAACTTGATTTATAAGCGAAATTTGACCCGTACGGGCGAATTTGACACAATGGGCTTCATTCGTGGGTAGAATTTCCAGATAAATGACCTAAGGGCAGTCTTAGCCAACGTTCCAAGTTCCGGCTGCCCTGCCGGGGGCACGGGCCCCGGAATGAACAACAATAATGGAGGAACAAGATGACAACAAAGATTGTCATAGGACTCGACGGGACAGAGACCGGCGAACGCGCGATTGCCTTTGCCAAAGATCTGGCAAAGCTGATCGGAACATGCGAATTGCTGGTCGCCTATGTGATAGAATGGTCCCCATACACATTCCAAACACCGGAAGAAAACGCCCTGCGCCACAAACGGCGTGAGGAAGAGGTCGCTTTGGCGTCGTCACGTATTGTGACGCCCGCCGTTGATGCCCTCAAGGCAGCTGGTTTCGAAGCACAAGGCGTCGTTCGACATGGCGATGTGGCGGAAACTCTTAATGCCATCACGGTCGAAAACGGCGGCTCACAAATCGTTGTGGGTCGGGCTTCGGCGGATGGGATCAAGAAACGTATCTTCGGCAGCTCAACACAAAACCTTGTGATGCATGCCGACGTACCGGTCACAGTAGTAAATTGAGGTGGGCAGGAAAATGAAAACGCTACAACACCTGTATCTTGCGGCGATTGCCGCTTGCATGGCCACCGCGGCTTCGGCGCAAGAGGCTCCGGGTCTGGATGACAAGATCAATCAGGCCTTTGCCGATGCAACCGGGCCCTTTGTCAGCTTTATCTTCGCACCGTTTCCGGGAACCGGATTTCCTTGGATCGTCGGTTGGCTGGTCGTCGCGGCCACGGTTTTCACGCTGTATTTCGCTTTCGTGCAGTTCCGCTTCTTCGGGCACTCGATCAGCCTTGTCAAAGGCGACTATTCCGACCCGAATGATGCCGGTGAGGTCAGCCACTTTCAGGCTCTGGCCACGGCGCTGTCTGGTACTGTTGGTCTTGGTAACATTGCCGGTGTGGCGGTTGCCATCGGGATCGGTGGGCCGGGAGCCACGTTCTGGATGATCGTCGCGGGCCTGTTGGGCATGGCTTCAAAATTCACCGAATGTACACTGGGCGTGAAATACCGCAATGAATATGACGATGGCACCGTCTCGGGCGGCCCGATGTATTATATGTCCAAGGGCTTTGCAGAGCTTGGATTGCCTGGCGGTAAGATCCTCGCGGTTCTTTTCTCGATCTTCTGTATCCTTGGTGCGCTGGGCGGGGGCAACATGTTCCAGGCCAATCAGGCGCACCAGCAGATCGCAGGAATCGTCGGGGATTACCCCGGTTGGATCACTGGTCTGGTCTTTGCGGCCATTGTCTTTGCGGTAATCGTAGGTGGTCTGAAGTCGATCGCGCGTGTGACTGAAAAGGTCGTACCGTTCATGGGCGTGATGTATGTGCTGGCAGCACTGGTCATCATCATTATGCACGCTGATCAGATCGGCTGGGCCTTTGGCCAGATCTTCGCGGGTGCCTTCACGGGTCTCGGTGTTGCGGGCGGCATGGTCGGTGCGCTGATCCAGGGCTTCCGCCGAGCGGCGTTTTCGAACGAAGCGGGTGTGGGCTCGGCCGCCATTGCACACTCGGCTGTTCGGACCAAGGAACCGATCACCGAAGGCTTTGTATCGTTGCTTGAACCGTTCATCGACACCGTTGTGATTTGTACCATGACAGCGCTGGTAATCATTATCACGCAGCAGCTGATCGTCGATCCGGCGACGGGCAACTACATGCTGAACGAGGCGGGTAACGCCATTGCCACCGTTGATGGCAACTCCGGCGTCAGCCTGACCTCCGCCGCCTTCGGCAGCGCGTTCAGCTGGTTCCCCTTCATCCTGGCGATTGCCGTGGTTCTGTTTGCCTTCTCGACCATGATCAGCTGGTCCTATTACGGCCTCAAAGCCTGGACTTACCTGTTCGGCGAAGGTCACACCAAAGAGCTGGTGTTCAAGATCATCTTCTGCATCTTCGTTGTCATCGGTGCGGCGGCCAATCTGGGCCCTGTCATCGACTTCTCGGATGCGGCGATCTTTGCGATGGCTGTGGTGAACGTCTTTGCGCTCTACTTCCTGATGAAAGTGGTGCGTCAGGAACTGGCATCTTATGCAGAACGGCTGAAAAGCGGTGAAATCCGCAAGTTCGGCCATTAACACAAACCACCGGGGCGGCAACCGTCGCCCCGGTGTCAGGCCAACCGCGCACAAAGCGCAGATTCTGGTCGAATCCCCCTTGCCAGTATGACGGAACTTGCGTAAATGGCGCTTCTGATCGCGTGACCGGCCGAGATGGCATGCCGAGTCGCGTTTTGAACCGAACCCGAAAAAGGAGACGGAAATGCCTAAGATGAAGACCAAGTCGAGCGCCAAAAAGCGCTTCAAGGTGACTGCAACCGGTAAGGTCATGGCAGGCCAGGCCGGCAAGCGGCACGGCATGATCAAGCGGACCAAGAAGTTCATCCGCGACGCCCGTGGCACCACCACCCTGTCCGCCCCCGACGCCAAGATCGTCAAGGGCTACATGCCCTACGACCGCTAAGAGGAGATTAAGAGATGTCCCGCGTTAAAGGTGGAACCGTAACTCACGCCCGTCACAAGAAGGTCATCAAGGCTGCCAAAGGTTACTATGGCCGCCGCAAGAGCACCTTCAAGGTTGCCCGTCAGGCTGTCGACAAGGCCAACCAGTATGCAACCCGCGACCGTAAGAACCGCAAGCGCAACTTCCGCGCGCTGTGGATCCAGCGTATCAACGCTGCTGTCCGTTCGCATGACGAAGCTCTGACATATTCCCGCTTCATCAACGGCCTGAACCTGGCCGGTATCGAAGTGGACCGCAAAGTTCTGGCCGACCTGGCCGTGCACGAACCGGAAGCGTTCGGCGCGATCGTCGCCAAAGCTCAGGCCGCTCTGACCGCCTGATCCTCTGAAAAGAGACAGTGAATGAAAGGCCGTCCCTTTTGGGGCGGTCTTTTTGCATCATGGGTTCGAATGCCCCAAGCACGCATTCGGTACGGTATGTTTCAATTTTCATTGGCGCCGACGCAAACCGAAGCCGAAACAGGCTTGGCAGGTCATGTTTTTCCACTAACGATTGCTTAGTCATTTCGTGGGAGGCGACTATGGGAATCGACCAAAGGGTAAGAACTTGGGCGAACGCTTACATTCGGGACGGTTATGTAGGTGGTGTTCCGATCCTGACTGAAGTCGAAGCGCAAGAACACCGGGCCGCAATGGAATGGGCCGAGCGCCAGCTGAGCGCGTCCATGCATTATAAGTCCAAAGCGCACACAATTCTAACTTCGCCGTACAAGCTTGCTACGCACCCCCTTATGCTCGATCTCATCGAAGCGCTGATCGGGCCCGACATTCTTTTGTACAATGTTACCTATATCATCAAAGAACCTGGCTCGACCTCGCATGTCAGTTGGCATCAGGATCTGACGTATTGGGGCCTGAGTCATGACGACCAGGTATCCGCTTGGCTCGCCTTGTCGCCAGCGGACGAGGAAAGCGGTTGCATGCGAATGCTCCCGGGAAGTCATGCGAACGGTGTGATGAGCCATGAAACAACGGAAGACGACGATAACGTTCTTTTGCAGGGGCAGACTGTTCTTGGAGTTGATGAGAGCCAAGCCAAGCTTTGTCCGCTGCGTCCGGGCGAGGCGAGTTTTCACCATGGTTGGACGCTACATGCCTCGATGCCAAACAAAAGCAAGGATCGCCGAATTGGGCTGAATATCCAGTATCTTGCGGCGCATGTACGTCAGACCAAACATGATCTCGATACGGCAATGCTGGTACGCGGCGAAGACAATTTCGGCCATTTTGGCATCGACACTCCCGCTGAAAGCGATCTTGATCCTGTGGCGGTGCAGAGGCAAATCGAGCTGCAACAGCGTCATGTTGAAATAGCAGGAACAGCCTGAGGCATTGACGAACCGCTTTGGGCAAAATGCAAAGCAGAGAGTGGCCCAAACGCTGGCCGCTCTGACTGCCTGATCCTCTTTCGAGAGATTGCGAGTTCAAGGCCGTCCCGATTGGAGCGGCCTTTTTTGAACGTAGAGAATGTCAGCTCTGAGCCCAAACTTAGCTCCAGTCGCAGTGGCAAAGAACCAGTCACTGTTGCTTAGGTATCAGCTTAATAGTCGAGCTGGTCACATAGAAGCAAAGTAGTGGTCGGTGTTACGGTTCTTGTGACAACACCTGACCTCGGCTTGTAAACGAGATCCCTTGAGTGCCGCTTCCACCGACCATGATTGCTTCTACGATAGGGGGTGACACCGGAACTTCTGCCGACCATGTGACTACGAAATTCGCGCCAATGCCGTCTCCGACGCTACCAATAGGTACAAGCGCATTCATTGACCCAAATGGCATCAGTTGAACGGGCTCATTTATGAGGGTTTCCAGAAGCTGCCCCGCTCTGTCGTAATATTCGACGCGCTCAACTTTGATCTCTGATTGAAGACTAATGTTGTGCACAACGAGGGTAGACGCGAGCGGTTCGCTGCGCCCCTCCTGCGTGAAAACTCGCGAGTAGGAGGGAACATAGATGACTTGAGATGTTACACTCTCCGAAACTTGTGCGAATGAAGGGCTTGGTACAGTCGTCAACGAAACCAAAGCCATTGAGAATGACCAGAAATATCTGCGGGGGAAAAACTTCATTTAGGAGAATGCTCCGTTTGTTCAGTCGTGAATATGAGCATACGGATGACAAGATTCGGCGCAAGAAAATGACCGCTTTGTCCGCACTTCGACCATTCACAAAAAAAACCGACACTCGATGTGCCGGTTTTTCTTTTTTTAATATTCGGTCAGCTTACCCGAAAACACGCCCCAGCGCGCCATCGACCGCATCGGTGATCTGGTCAATGTCATCTGCCGTGGCGATCAGCGCGGGCGAGAAGCACAGGGTGTTGTTGCGGCTGGGGATCGAGCGGTTGGTGGCCCCGATGATGACGCCCTGCGCCATACAATCGGCGACAACGGCCTGAGCCAGCTTCTCGTCCACCGGCTCTTTCGATCCACGATCCGCGACCAATTCAGCGCCCAGGAACAGGCCCTTGCCGCGTACGTCACCAATGACTTTGTGCTTTTCCATCAGCGCCTGCAGGTTGCCCATCATGCGGTCGCCCATGTCGGTGCAGTTGCCCAGCAGGTTCTCATCTTCGATGATGCGCATGTTCTCAATCGCTGCCGCCGGACCGGCCGTGCAGCCGCCAAAGGTCGAGATGTCACGGAAATAGTTCAGCGGATCCGACGCGTCGTCCTTGAACATGTCAAAGACTTCTTCAGTGGTGACCATGCAGGCAATCGCCGCATAGCCCGAGGCCACGCCTTTGGCCATGGTCACGAAGTCTGGCTTGATGCCGTATTGCTGGTATCCGAACCATGCGCCGGTCCGGCCAACACCGCAGACAACCTCGTCGATATGCAGCAGCACGTCGTATTTCTTGCAGATCTCCTGCACGCGCTGCCAATACCCTTCGGGCGCTTCGATTACGCCGCCGCCAGCTGTTACCGGTTCAAGGCACAGGGCACCAACTGTGTCGGGGCCTTCGCGCAGGATGACCTTTTCGATCTGATCCGCCGCCCATTCGCCGAAATTCTCTTCCGGTGCGCCGTCCAGTTCGTGCTTGCGGTATTCCATGCAGTGCGGCACGCGTACGAAGTCAGGCGCGAAAGGTCCGTATTGCGCAGTCCGTTCATCCTGACCGCCGGCCGACATGGTTGCCAAAGTCGAGCCGTGATAGTCGCGGTCGCGGTACAGAATCTTGGTCTTCTTGCCGCCGTAGCGCTTATGCGCGATCTGACGGACCATCTTGAAGGCTTTCTCGTTCGCTTCAGAACCGGAGTTGGTGTAGTAAACCCGGCTCATTCCCGGCATCTTGTCGATCAGCTGTTCGGCAAAGATTGCGCCGGGGATCGAGCCTGCCGAGTTGGCGAAATAACACAGTTTCATCAACTGATCATAGACGGCCTTGCAGATCGATTCGCGGCCATAGCCAACGTTCACGGTCCACACTCCACCAGAAACAGCATCCAGGTGTTCCTTGCCCTTCTGGTCCCAGACGCGCATGCCTTTGCCTTCGACAATGATGCGCGGGTCATTGGTTTCAAAGGGTTTATGCTGAATCAGGTGGTGCCAGATATGAGCGCGGTCGGCCTCGACCACGCGGGAAAGATCGTTTTCGTTGAACGTGCCGTCCATGACAAGTCCTTTCACTGAGATGCGCTTGAGGGGCTATTGGTCAGGCCATACCCCCGCCTGTGTTTAAGATGCTTCAGATCACCGCGAAAGGCCCGTTGTAAGTAGGGCCAGATCGCGCCATCCCATATTGCCAGAAGTTGGGCCTATCGTATTACTACGGATTTGTCAGAGCACCAAGATTATGCTCAAGTCGCGCGGACTTTGATTTGGGAGGATCAGCGGATGACAGCCACAAACATCTACGAGCGTCATTTGGACAAAAGCCGGGCCAACTACACGCCTTTGTCGCCGCTGACGTTCCTTGAGCGAACGGCGCAGGTCTATCCGGATTACCCCTCGGTGGTGTATGGGGACCGCCGGTATTGCTGGGCTGAAACCTATGCCCGGTGCCGACGATTGGCGGGTGCGTTGCGTGCGCGTGGCATCGGCAAGGGCGATACCGTTTCAATCATCGCAGCGAATATTCCCGAGATGTATGAGGCTCATTTTGGCGTGCCGATGGCAGGCGCTGTTTTGAACGCCATCAATACGCGCCTGGATGCACCAATCGTCGCTTTCATTCTAAATCACGCCGAAGCCAAGGTGCTGCTGGTTGACCCGGAGTTTTCAGGTGTTGTGAAAGAGGCGCTGAAGCAGGTCGAGCGTGACATTTTGATTATCGATATCGAAGACCCGAGCTTTGAGGGCGGTGAGACACTGGGCAGTCTGACATATGATGCTTTGCTGAGCGAAGGTGACCCGGAATTCAATTGGTCCTTGCCAAACGATGAGTGGGACGCAATCACGCTGAACTATACCTCTGGTACAACAGGCAACCCGAAAGGGGTTGTTTATCATCACCGGGGCGCAACCCTGAACGCGCAGTCGGACTTGCTGGATTGGGATATGCCCAAACATTCCGTCTACTTGTGGACACTGCCGATGTTTCACTGCAATGGCTGGTGTTTCCCTTGGGCCATGGCGGCGAATGCGGGTGTGTCTGTCTGTCTGCGTGCCGTGCGGGCCGAGCCGATCTATGCGGCGTTCCGAGATGAGAAAGTCACCCATTTCTGCGGTGCGCCCATCGTTTTGAACATGCTGGCCCATGCACCGGACGGGCTGAAAGACTTTGATCACCAGATCAAGGTAATGACCGCAGGTGCCCCGCCGCCTGCGGCAGTGATCGAAGCGATGGAGGCGATGGGCGTCGAGGTCACCCATGTCTACGGCCTGACCGAGACGTACGGGCCCTCGGTCGTGTGTGCCTGGAAAGACGAGTGGAATGAGAAAGGGCCAGAAGATCGCGCTGCTCTGAAAGTACGGCAGGGTGTGCGGTACACGGCGTTGTCTGGCCTTATGGTGGCCGATCCCGAAACGATGGAACCCGTGCCTTCTGATGGCGAAACCATGGGTGAGATTTTCATGCAGGGCAACGTGGTGATGAAAGGGTATCTCAAGAACCCGGACGCCACGGACGGGGCCTTTAAAGGCGGCTGGTTTGCATCCGGCGATCTGGGCGTCATGCATCCCGATGGATATATCGCGCTCAAGGATCGATCCAAGGACATCATCATTTCAGGTGGCGAGAATATCTCGTCCGTTGAGGTCGAGGGTATCCTTTATAAACACCCGGCAGTGATGGAGGCGGCTGTGGTCGCGCGTCCAGACGAAAAATGGGGCGAAACGCCTTGTGCCTTTGTCGAGCTGAAACCCGAAGCAACCGCGACCGAAGCAGAGCTGATTGCCTTCTGTCGGGACAACATGGCCCATTTCAAAGCACCTAAGACCGTCGTGTTTGGCACCCTGCCGAAGACATCTACGGGCAAGGTGCAAAAATTTGTCCTGCGGGATCAGGCGCGGTCGCTGGACTAAAGCTTGTCGAAGATCGAAAGGTTCAGATCCAGCATCTCACCCATCCAGATTGCCCGATCACGGTGATCTTCCAGATGATTGCCGGTTTCGGGGTGGGTGAACACGGTCAGGCCCTGCCGGTTCAGCATCAGCCATGGCATGACCTGATCAAAAGCATCGGCGTCAAAGCCCAACTGGCAACTCCAGCGCGGATGAGGACCGACGTTACGGGCATGCATACGCCCCATCTGAACCGGGAACAGCCGAGCGGCCTCTTCACAGACCTGTTGCGCCGTATCCTGCGTGTCGGCATCGAAATAGACATGGGCGTGGTAGCCGGTGATCTCGGGCATGGGGGACCTCATTTCTTTGATTTGTCAAAGCTAAGGTCAAACGGGGCAAACGCCTAGGCGCACAGGCACACAGGGCCTGTGCAGGGTTATTGGGGTGCATGCGCGTCGGGGTGCGCTGCAACAAAGGCCGGATGACTAGCACAGGCGGCTTCAACCCCCCGAACACGTGGCATGTCCGACAGGTCCACCTGCCAGCGGCGTGCGTTGTAGAGTTGGGGGATCAAGCAGATGTCGGCGAGGCCGGGCTCCGAACCGACACAATATGGTGTCTGTTCAAAGGTGCCCAACATGCTCTCAAAAGCTTGCAAGCCGGGCCGGATGAAGTACCGCATCCAATCTCCGGGCATGTCGGTTGCTTCTTTGCTTAACGACGTCGCATGACGTGCGACAGACAGGTTGCAGACCGGGTGAATATCCACCGCAATCGCATATGCAAGTGCCTGTACACGCGCGCGCTCGACCGCGTCGTCGGGTAGTAAATTAAGTTGGCGCGTTCGGTCCAGATAGTCGAGGATGGCCAAAGACTGTGTCAGGCGGTGCCCGTCGACCTCCAGTACCGGCACATACCCTTGCGGATTTCGTGCCAAATGCTCAGCGCTTTTGTGTTCGCCGCTTACCAGATCGACAACAACCGCGTCATAGTCGATAGCGGCTAAATTCAGGGCGATCCGCACACGATAGCTGGCTGAGGATCGCCAATAGTCGAAGAGAACGGGTTTGTTCACGTTAAAACCCGTCAGTTTTCGGTCAAAGCGGCTGCACGAATGGCGTCGGACAACACCGTTCCGTCGCCGATGTGATTGGCAAGTACCAACACCAGTCGGGCGTTCAGCGCGTCGCTGTCGGCTTTTTCAAGCCCTTCATGCGCCGCCAAAAGGGTGGCGTAAAAGTCGTCGGCGTTGTCGAAATTGGGGGTTAGGATCAAGTCTGACATTGCGCTTACTCCTTACCGCAAGCTCTGCGGATCGCATGACGGAAACTGTTTTCTTCAAAGCTGTCCCGCCGAGCGGCTACGTGCTGATCCGGGCGGATCAGATACACAGCGCTGGTTGCATTACCCAAGTAACGACGTTTGAGAGCCAGCGTCAGGTCGTCTTTGACCGACAACGCCAGCCGAGTGACCTCAATCCCATCCTCTTCCAGAGCGTCTGGGGCATCGGCATCAATGGTCAGCAAGGTAAATTTGCCCGCCAGCTTGGGCAGCAGGAATTCATCGCCCAGTGGGGCATCCGGGCAGGCCGACCCCGGGCGTGTGCAGGCTGGGCCGTTCAGCGCATCGGCCGAGTTCAACGAAGACCCGTCATAGGTACAGGGCTGGCTTAACCGGCCCGAGTTCACCAGCGGTCGGGCAAATTCATACTTCTCGCTTAGATCCAGAACCGCATCGCGCAGAAGCCGCGACATTTCGGATTTTGGCGTGATGAAATCGGTCGACCGGCTGGATTTCTGGATATTTTCGTCGGCCCCCTGCACGCGTTCCGCGTTGTAGGTGTCCAACAGGCTTTCAGGGGCTTTGCCCTCGAGCACCAGCTTCAGTTTCCAGCACAGATTGTCGGTATCTTGCAAACCCGAGTTTGCCCCGCGTGCGCCAAAGGGGCTGACCTGATGCGCACTGTCGCCCGCAAACAGAACACGCCCCTTGCGGAAGCTTTCCATGCGGCGACACTGGAAGGTATAGATCGAGACCCATTCCAGCTGGAACTCGACGTCTTCGCCCAGCATCGCCTTGAGGCGTGGGATGACATTCTCGGGGCGCTTTTCACGTTCCTTGTCGATGTCCCAGCCCAATTGCAGGTCGATGCGCCAGACGTTGTCAGGCTGTTTATGGAGCAGTGCAGATTGACCGCGATTGAACGGTGGGTCGAACCAGAACCAGCGTTCCGAGGGGAAATCTGCATCCATGATCACATCTGCGATCAGGAAGTTGTCTTCGAACACGCGCCCTTCGAAGTCGATACCTAGCATCCGGCGGGTGGGGGAGGTGGCTCCGTCACAGGCGATCAGCCATTCAGCCTCAAGCGTGTAGGGGCCTTCGGGGGTTTCGACCTCCATCCGAACGTGATCCTCGTGCGTGCCAATGGCCTCGACCTTGTTGCGCCCACGAATTTCAATCGGTGCGCCTTCTGCCTGAAGCTCGCGAACCCGTTGAACGAAGTAATCTTCGAAATGGTATTGCTGCAGGTTGATGAAAGCCGGATTGGCATATCCTTCATCCGGTTGCAGGTTGAAGTCATAGACCTGGCGATCATCGAAAAAGACCTTGCCGCGATCCCACAACACGCCTTTGTCGACCAAGCGGTGTCCACATCCCAGACGGTCGGCAATTTCCAAAGTGCGCTGAGAAAAACAAATAGCGCGGCTGCCGAAACTGACCTTGTCGTTCTCGTCCAGAACCACAACTTCGATCCCTTGTTGGGCCAGATCGATGGCGGCGGCCAAACCAACCGGACCGGCACCAATCACGATGACCTTGCGCCTGACGGGCGTGGGACTGTCCTGATCAGGGCTGCGTTCATAGCCATAAAGCGGCGTTTCAAAGATCTTGTTCATGGGCTCCCCCCAAGCAGATGCACCAAAGTGCTGCATATCCTGTCCCCCGGCGACAGGCGCCGGAGGCCTTGGCTTATGGTTTCATCGAATCCCGCCGCGAAAAACGATCTGGATCAAACCGGGTCGTTTTATCATCCTTGCAGGGCTTCCCACATCTCAAGGTCGCGCTGGGCGGTCCAAATACGCGGCGTGTCGATGCCGCGTGCCTCGTCATAGGCGCGCGCCACGTTGAACGGCAGGCAGTGTTCGTAGATTGCGTAGTCAGCGAATTTGGGATCGCATTCGGCGCGCACGGCGTCCCAGGCTTCCTTCAGGCTGCCGCCGCGTGCAGCCACCTTGGCGGCCGGGCGGTAGGTGCTGCTGACGAAATCGCGGGTGTTCTCGATTGCGGCGTTTACCATTTCTTTGCCAACCAGCGCGTCACCCCGACCCGGAGCGATGGCATCGACATCGAACCATTTGATCGCATCCAGCGTGTCACCCCAGTCGTTGAAGTGCCCGTCACCACAATAGCAGGCCGAATGGTATTCGACGATGTCACCGGTAAACATCACGTTCTGATCTGGCACATGAATTACGATATCACCGGCAGTGTGCGCACGGCCCAGATGCATCAGATCCACGCGACGATTGCCCAGATAGACGGTCATCGTGTCGCTGAACGTGGTGGTGGGCCAGGTCAGGCCGGGGATGCTTTCGTGCCCTTCGAACAGGCGAGGAAACCGATGGAACTCGCTGTCCCAATCCTCCTGCCCGCGTTCTACGACCATGGCGCGGGCCATGTCTGACATCAGTATTTGCTGAGCGCCAAACGCGCTTGCGCCCAGAACGCGAACGGCGTGGTAGTGGGTCAGTGCCACATGCGTGATCGGCTTGTCTGTAACTGATCGAACGCACTCGATCACCTTGTTGGCCAGACGCGGTGTCGCCTGCGCCTCGACAATCATCACGCTGTCATCGCCGATGATGACGCCCGAGTTCGGGTCGCCTTCGGCCGTAAAGGCATAGAGCCCTTCGCCCACTTCGGTGAAGCTGATCTTTTTCTCCGACATGTCCCCCTGGGACGCGAATGCTTTGGCCATCTTGGTATTGTCCTTTTGCGCTTGCGCGGAAGGCTGCGTTTGGAAGCCTCCGGCGGGAGTATTTGGAAAAAGATGAAGTCAGTGCGTCATCGTTCGAAAGGGGAAGTAAGGGCAGGCAGAACGGTGCCAACACAGTCACCGAAGCCGATTGTATAGCCGTCGCCTTTGGCCGCGCCGGTCAGGGTGAGTGTGTCGCCGTCCTCGATGAAGCTGCGGGTTTCACCGCTGTCCAGCGTCAGAGGTTCCTTGCCGCCCCAGCTGAGTTCCAGCAACGAACCGCGTTCGGGTTTGGTTGGTCCGGAAATGGTGCCCGACCCCAGCAAATCACCTGCATTCATCGGACAGCCGGACGTCGTGTGGTGGGCCAGTTGCTGCGCGGCGGAATAGTACATCTGGTTGTAGTTGGTCTGCGCAATTGTCGTAGCAGGCTGCCCAGCAGGTGCCATGGTGATCGACAGGTCGATATCATAGAGCATCGGGCCGCAGTCTTTCAGGTGATCCAGCAACTCGAACTCACGGGCCGGCGTGTCACAGCGGAAAGGCTCCAGCGCTGCCTTGGTGACAATCCAGGGGCTGATTGAAGTTGCGGTGGCTTTGGCCTGAAACGGACCGAGTGGCTGGTATTCCCAAGCCTGGATGTCGCGCGCAGACCAGTCGTTCAGCAGGACGTAGCCAAAGATATTGTCGTCCGCCTCTTGCACCGAGATTGGGCCATCCGAAGGGGTGCCGACAATCGCGCCCATCTCAAGCTCGATGTCAAAACGGCGGCTGGGCAGGAAGGCGGGTATATCTTGGTCTGGCGCTTTTAGCTGCCCCCACGGGCGGCGAATATCCGTGCCCGATACCACGACCGAAGACGCGCGCCCGTTGTACCCAATGGGAATATGCAGCCAGTTTGGCGGCAATGCGTTTTCCGGCCCCCGGAACATCGTGCCCACGTTGAAGGCGTGGTTCCGGCCTGCGTAGAAATCGGTGTATTCACTGACCGCGAAAGGCAGGTGCATCTCGGCGTCGTCTTGTTTGACAAGCAATGGTTCAACCTTGCTTTGCTCGTCCGAGCCCTCGGTCAGAAGGCTGATCAGACGTTCCCGCAGGGCGGCCCAGACAGCGGGGCCTTCTTCCATCAACGGGTTCCAGAACGGCATGTCGAACAGGGGCTCATCGCTTAGGATGATCAACCCTTCGGCTTCGGCGGCGGTGACGTCGAGGATCATGTCCCCAATGGCCACACCGCAGCGCGGATCGTCGCCCACGGTCGAGAAGACGCCATAAGGCAGGTTGTTCAGTGGGAACGGATGTGTCGCGTCATTGGCCGACGTCACCCAGGATGTCATTAGAGGCATACGATGTCCCTGTTTTGTTGGTTAAGTTGAGGGGCGAAGGGATTTCAGCCCCAACAAGATAGCAGCCAGGATCATGAAGCTGCCGCCAATACGGTCAAGCCACAGCTTTGCCGGACCTTGCAAACGGCGGGCCAGCCAGCTTGCGCTGCCGCCATATGCGGTCAGGAACATCCCGTCCATGACCAGATAGGTGGCCGAAAGAATGGCGAATTGCGGCCAGAAAGGCAGTGCTCCGTCAATGAACAACGGGAACAGGGCTGCAAAAAAGACCACGGCTTTGGGATTCGCGGCAGAGGTAATAAACCCCTGCATCCAAAGCGATTTGCGACTTGCCTTGGGAGCGGTTTGCGCATCAGACACGCGCGCTTTGAGGATCTGTTTGACCCCAAGGTAAACCAGATAAGCCACACCCAGCCATTTGATGACTGTCAGCGCGGTGGCGGATGTGGCAATCAGCGCGGCCAGGCCCAGCCCCGCCGCCAACATCTGCAGAAAGTTCGCCGTCAGATCTCCGGCAGCGGTGAATAGCCCGCGCCGAAGCCCGTTGGTGGCTGAGTTTGACAACATCAACAACTGGCTGGGTCCCGGTGTGCTCATCAGCAGCAGGACCGTTGCCATATAGGTGAACCAGATATCCAAGCTCATTTCTTACCCGGTGTTCCGTCGAACTTCTTCTCCAGCGATGTCCAGCAGTCGACATAATCATCCTGCAAAGGCGCTTCGGTGGCGGCAAACGGTGTCAGATGCTGCGGGAAGCGGGTTTCGAACATGAACGACATTGTCTTGTCCAGCTTGTCCGGTCCCAGGTTGGAATATGAAGCCTTGTCAAAGGCTTCCCTGTCGGGGCCGTGCGGGATCATCATGTTGTGCAGGCTTGTGCCACCGGGCACGAAGCCCTGTGGTTTTGCATCATACTGGCCGTAAATGTTGCCCATGAGCTCGGACATGATGTTTTTGTGGTACCACGGCGGGCGGAACGTGTCCTCCATCACCATCCAGCGTTCGCGGAAAAGAACAAAGTCGATATTGGCCGTGCCAGGCTGGCCAGACGGTGCCGTCAGAACCGTAAAGATTGACGGGTCAGGATGGTCGAACAGGATCGCGCCGACCGGGCAATAATTGCGCAAGTCATATTTGTAGGGCGCATAGTTGCCGTGCCACGCAACCACATCGAGCGGACTGTGCCCGATCTTGGTGGTGTGGAACTGGCCGCACCATTTGATCGTCACGGTCGACGGGGTTTCGCGATCTTCAAACGCAGCTACGGGCGCTTTGAAGTCGCGCGGGTTGGCCATGCAGTTTGCGCCAATCGGACCACGGCCCGGCAGTTCAAACTTTTGCCCGTAGTTTTCGCAGACAAAACCGCGCGCGGGGCCTTCCAAAACCTCGACCCGGTACAGCAGACCACGCGGAATAATTGCGATCTCTTTGGGTTCCAGATCGATGATTCCCAGCTCGGTCGCAAAACGCAGGCGTCCTTCCTGCGGAACAACCAACAGCTCGGAATCGGCCGAGAAGAAGTAGTCATCCACCATGGATTCGGTGACCAGATAGATGTGGCTGGCCATGCCCACTTGCGTGTTCACATCCCCCGCCGTGGTCATGGTCCGCATCCCGGTCATCCAGTTCAGACCTTCATCAGAATGTGGGACGGGATCCCAGCGATACTGACCCAGGCTGATCACATCGGGGTCGATGCACGGTGCCGATTTCCAATAGGGGAGGTCGATTTTTTCGTAACGATGTGAATGCTTCACCGACGGGCGAATGCGATAACACCAAGTGCGTTCGGGCGGGCTCGCAGTGAAGGCGGTGCCGCTCAGCTGCTCTCCGTAAAGGCCATAGTTGCACCGCTGTGGGCTGTTCATCCCTTGTGGCAGCGCGTCGGGCAGGGCCTCGGTCTCAAAGTCGTTTCCAAAGCCGGGCATATAGCCAGCATGTGTGCCGACCGGCGTTGCAGCCTGCGTCAGCATATGCGGATCACTCGGACGATTCATGATGCTTTCCTCCGTTTGCTGCTTGTCGGGTAATAGTTGATTTTGTAACTAACAAGCATGACACACGTAGAATCCAAAAAAAATGATGAGTTTGATCTGCAGAATTTTCTGCCTTTCCTTCTGAACCAGGCGGCCGAGCATGCCTCGTTGGAGTTTCAGAGCGTCTACAAAGGCCGTTATGGGATGCTCAGAACCGAATGGCGGGTGCTGTTTCATCTCGGGCTATTTGGCGAGATGACCGCGAAAGAGATTTGCGAACGTGCCAGAATGCACAAGACCAAGATCAGCCGCGCGGTCGCCAAGCTGGAACAGCGTCGTTACTTGAAACGCACACGCGATGAAGCGGACCGGCGTGCAGAATGGCTGACACTAACACCGGCTGGGCAAACCGTGTATCGTGACTTGCATGGCGTCGCCGCAGACTATGATGCGAAACTGTCGGGCCTGTTTGATGCGGAGGAAGCCGCGCTGTTGCGTAAAATGCTGCGAAGATTGGCTGGTTTGGACTGACCACTGGCAATTGATGGGCATGATCCCCAGATGGGATGCATGCTTGATACGGACACAAATATGACCTCGTTAGACTCTTCGTCGGTACCCACACACAAGCTGATCGATTGGTTGGTCAATAAGGGGCTTGAAGGGGCCGGGCAGGAAGAATTGCTGGAAGGCTTTTGCACCCGGCTGGTCGATATGGGCATCCCGTTGATGCGCTTTCACGCAGCCCAGTCCACTTTGCACCCAGTTTACGGCGGTATGGGTTACAGTTGGTACAACGGCACAGGCGGTGAATTCGAACGGTTTGAAAATACCGATGAACCCAGCGAGGTTTGGCAGCAAAGTCCGCTGTATGCCCTGTTGCATGAGGATCTGGATGAAATCCGGGTCAAACTGGTCGAACATAATGAACCCAGTCGCTTTCCGCTGTTGAACGACCTGCGGGAAATCGGGGCAACCGATTATTATGCCACGGGCTTGTCTTATGAAGGGGCTAAGCAGTTGCGCCCCAATGGCGCAAAGAAGGTCAGCGATGGCGTTCTGATGTCCTGGACCAGTGACGCGCCAACCGGTTTTGACGACGGCGATCTGAACCAAATCCACACCGTTCTGCCGCATTTGGGTCTGGCGCTTAAGTCCGCCAAGAACCAGAACCTGACCAAAGATCTGATGCGTGTTTACCTTGGCCGCGATGCCGGTCGTCGGGTTTTGTCAGGTGAAATTCAGCGCGGGTCTTTGCAGCAGATCGATGCGGTAATTTGGAATTTCGACCTCGAAGGCTTCACCACCCTGTCAGAGGATCTGCCGGGGCATGAGATCATTGACATGCTAAACGACTATCTGGCCGTGGCAGTGGGCGTGGTGCATGACAGGGGCGGTAATATCCTGAAATTCATGGGCGATGGTCTGATGGCCATGTTCGATGTCGGCGAAATCGACGAAGACGCCCGCGCCGCGCTGAGCGCGGTTCCCCTTTTGCAGTCGCGTATGGATGCGTTGAACGCTCAACGACAGGAACAAGGCCTGCCAGTGGCCAACTACACGCTGGCTCTGCATTCAGGCGAAATTCTCTATGGGAATATCGGTTCTGAGACGCGTTTGGATTTCACAGTCATCGGACCAGCCGTCAATCAGGCCGCCCGTATTGCGGGGATGCACCGGTCACTGGGACAGAGGATCCTGATCTCGGACGACGTCGCCCGCGCCGCACAACCCTGCGTGCAAGAGCTTGTGTCAGTGGGTCGTTACATGCTGCGCGGAGTGAACGAACCGAAAGAGTTGTTTACGGTGTACAGTCCCAGTGGGCAATCCGTAACCGATTGAAACTGAGCCTGTTCCTAAGTTGATGGACCTTGCAGAACGTCTTGGTTCCTTCCTTCTGCGGTCGTACCCTGCATTGTCGCTATTGGCTGCATGAACAAGGCCGAGGGTGTGTCGTTCGGAAAGCGCAGGTCACATGGTAATCGTCGATCGCATCTCGGGCAAAAAAGCTATCGGTTTCCAGCATCGAATATGCGTTCGCCCTGCTCGTCAATCACCTGCTTCGCCTTTGTGATGCTGAAGCTCTCGGCCTGATCCCGGCTTTCAAAGACATCTGCCCGGATCACCGCTTGCGTTTTACGCTCTCCGTCGATGGTCTTTTCGATTCGGGCCGAAAGGCGATACTTGCCACCCTCGGCAATCAGGTCTGGGAAGATTTCGAACCCTTTGTATGCGACCGGCTCAGGACCCGACTTTTCGCCGCCACCAAAGAGTTTTGAGAAGAGTGACACGGACCAGCTCCTTTCAGCTTGTTTGGATCAGAGACTAACGCGGCTAGGGGCGGGGTTGAAGTGCGCTGAACGGTTGGTTCACCGGATCCTCGATTCTATTGCATCCTGGCTGCCACTCAGTGCTGGAATCCAACTGCTGGATTTGTTTACACAGCGTCCGACAGGGCCTTGGATCAGAAATCGATCTCCACGCCCGGCAAGCTCAGCTCTTTCATCATGTCGCGCAGTTCCTGACGGGCGGCGATGTTCGAGATGTTCAACTGCTTTACGCCGATATCCTTGAGATCCAGCAGGGTCAGGCCACGGGGGAACAGTTCGCGGAAGATAACCCGTTCGGAAAAGCCCGAAGCGACGCGAAAGCCGATGCGCTGAGACAGCATCTCGATCGCGCGCTGCATCTTTTCCTTGTTGACCATACGCTGCGTGCCGACCCGGTTGCGGACCACGACCCAGTCGATGGGTTTCAGCCCAGCTTGGGCCCGTAACTGACGCGCGTTCCAGACCATTTCGGAATAGACCGATGGGCCGAGGATCTTTTCCCCCTTCGAGTCGATCCGCGCCAACAGGTCGAAGTCGATGAAACTGTCGTTCAGCGGCGTGATCAGCGTGTCGGCCAACGAGTGCGCCACCTGGCTGAGCCGGGTGTGAGAGCCCGGGCAGTCGATCAGGATGAAGTCGCTGTCGCTTTCCAGCTGCGATACAGCGGCGGACAGGCGGTGGTCATAGATGTTCTCGCCAGGTTTCAGCGTGGCGGCATCGATCTCGGGCAGGTCGTGATGACGTGGGCTGGGCAGGGTCAGGTCCGAGCTTTTGAGGAAGTTGTTCCGGTTCTCGAAATAGCGTCCCAGACTGCGCTGGCGCAGGTCCAGATCCAGCGTGCTGACCTTGTGCCCCAATCGGGCCAGCGCGGTTGCCACATGCATCGACACGGTCGATTTGCCTGCGCCACCCTTTTCGTTCCCGACCACAATGATATGTGCCATGCTTGTATTCCCAAGTCCCGCCGTGCTTCGCTACACGTTGTTGGCACCCACTATATGTTGTGTCGCGTTGGAAGGAAAGAACCTCAAGCGGCGGTTTCGGGCAATATCAGACCCTATTTTGGAAAACCCTGCGCGGTGCGCGGGTTACGGGCGCGCGCTTGCCAATGTGCCGGACCTGATTCACAGTCAGCTTGCATGTTGAGCAGGGAGAATGCAGTTTGGAACACCTGTTCCTGAACGTTTTGAACGTGGTTTTGCCGGTCCTGATCTGCGCCGGGATTGGCTATGGCCTTGCGCTGATTCACGCTCCCTTCGACAACAAGGTGATCGGTGGGATCGTCTCAAAGGTGGGTTATCCTACGCTGATTATTTCGCACCTTTCGACGACCAATTTGGCTGTAAGCACTTTTCTGGATATGATGACCGCTGCCGCTTTGGCGGTGGCAGGGTTCGGTGTGTTGGGTTTCGTCGTCCTAAAGGCCCTGCGCCTGCCGGTCAGGGCGTTTCTGACGCCGTTGATGCACGGAAACGTTGGCAATATCGGTCTGCCAATCACCCTGCTGGCACTGGGTGATGCAGGTATGGCCTATACGATGGCGTTTGTGGTGGTTGTGCTGATCAGCATCTTTACCGTTGGGATGTGGATTCCGGCCGGAGAGTTCTCGCCCCGGAAACTGGCTTCTTCACCGATTATCTATGCCGTAGCGCTTTCGCTGATCCTGATGGCGACAGGAACCAGTTTGCCGCAGCCGATTGCAAAATCTTTTGATATTCTGGGAGGACTGTCGATTCCGCTGATGTTGCTGACATTGGGTCACACCTTGGCGACATTGCAGGTCAAAAGCCTGGGACGGGCGATTACATTAACGCTGATGCACCTAGTGATGGCCGTTGTCATCGCCAGCGCTTTGATCTGGCTGTTCGGGTTTACGGGACCGGAACGGGGCGCTTTGATTCTGTGCTGCCTGATGCCGTCGTCTGTGGCGACCTATCTCTTCATCGATCAGCATGTACCGGAATACGGGCCAGATGTGGCAGGCTTCATTCTGGTCTCGACATTGGCGACAATACTGGTGCTTCCGGTGGCACTGTCCTACTGGATCTGACACTCGGCAATGCCATTTTCGTGACTTGTAACCCTTTGACGCCTGACCGACTATGCCCGGTAAATCATACAGTATTCAAAAGGGCTCCACTTATGATCGGATATGTAACCATCGGCGTTTCCAACATGGACGCCGCCAAAACATTCTATACTTCGCTGTTCGAAGACAATGGCGCGCAGGTTTTGATCGATGCTGGTCGCATTGCCTTTATCGGCAATAATCCGGGGGCCCCGATGCTGGCCGTGTGCGAGCCGTATGATGGCAATGACTGTGCGTCAGGAAATGGCAACATGGTGTCTTTCGCTGCCGATACAAAGGAGGCCGTTTCCGCAATGTATGACAAAGCGATCAGCCTTGGCGCGACAGACGAAGGCGAGCCCGGGCAACGCGTGCCGGACCGGTTTTATGCTGCATATGTGCGGGACCCTGACGGCAACAAGCTTTGTTTTTATGTCTTCGGTTGAAGCCGGATTAAGCCCAGGCAAGAAAAAAGGCCGCCCGATGGGGCGGCCTTTCGCATTTCATTTCGGTCAAGCTTAGAAGCCCAGACCTTCGTATTTCTTTTTGAACTTCGACACGCGGCCGCCAGCGTCCATCAGGCGCGACGAGCCACCGGTCCATGCCGGGTGCGAAGAGGGGTCGATTTCCAAAGCCAGCTGGTCGCCTTCTGCGCCCCAGGTGGATTTCATCTGAACCACGGTGCCATCGGTCATTTTGACGTTGATGACGTGATAATCGGGATGGATGTCTTTTTTCATCTTTCCGCTCCTTACGCCTCGGCGCCAGCCTTGGGCTTGTAGTTGGTGACTTCTGCGATACGTGCGGATTTACCGCGACGGGTGCGCAGATAGTACAGTTTGGCGCGACGGACGCGGCCACGGCGGACAACGGTGATGCTGTCAATGTTGGTCGAGTACAGCGGGAACACACGTTCCACGCCTTCGCCAAACGAAATTTTGCGAACGGTGAACGAACCGGCAATGCCATTGCCGTTGTTGCGCGCGATGCAGACGCCTTCGTAGTTCTGCACACGGGTGCGCGACCCTTCGGTCACCTTATAGCCGACACGGATGGTGTCACCGGCTTTGAAGTCGGGGATGTCTTTCCCCAGGGCGGCAATCTGTTCCGCCTCAAGCTGTGCGATCAGGTCCATCGCAGGTACTCCTATCTGCTCGTGGTTGGTCCACGAAGTTTGGGCACGGCCTGAGAGCTCTTGGTCTTCATCGGGTCCTGCACGCAGCCCGCCAGAGGTCAGATCGACTGTTCCTTAAGTCCGGTTCCATCTGACACATCCCTGCCGAAGAAAGCTGGGCGTTACGCCATGATGCAACCCAAAACACCGGAGTCGCAGATTGCGGCACCGGATTGCGGTCGTTTAAGGGGATTGTACGCAGGGATCAAGAGCAAATCGCATCGAATTGCCGGGCAATACTGGTGGGATTCCGCCAGTCGCAAACTGCAGCGTTGCCTTGCCTCTCAGATCAGGCATTCTGAGACAAATTGAAAGAGCAGAATTTAAGACAGGACTTCAAGGATGCGAATTGCATTTGTGCTGGCAGTTTCGGCTGCTTTGCTTGTGTCATGCGGGCGCGGTGGACCGAAGCCTCAGTCCGTCGAGCCTGTGCCGGGCGTGGACCGGACAGCGCCGTCGGTGATTTACCCCGATTTTGGTGACGCTGATCCGCATGATTGGGAGGGCCGTCATCCCGGCCTGTATCCTATCCATGGTCTGGACGTTTCGCGTTGGCAGGGGGCAATAGATTGGCGCAGGGCCAAAGCTTCGGGTGTGAGCTTTGTGTTCATGAAAGCAACCGAAGGTGGAGATGTGGCCGATCCGATGTTCGATGACCACCGGCGCGGCGCACAAGCCGCCGGTGTGCCTTGGGGAGCTTACCACTACTACTATTTCTGTCGTTCGGCCCGTGAACAGGCCCGTTGGTTCATCCGCAACGTTCCCAAAGGCGCGGACTTACCGCATGTGTTGGACATGGAATGGACGCCGCATTCGAAGACCTGCACCTTGCGGCCCGACGGCAAAACCGTTCGCGCCGAGGCGCAACGGTTCCTGGATATTTTGGAACGGCACTATGGTCGTCGTCCCATTGTCTATACGACTGTGGATTTCTTTGAAGATACCGACATCGCCCGCCTGCCAAAGACCGAGTTCTGGCTGCGTTCGGTTGCCGGCCACCCGCGTGAGGTTTACCCGCGCACTGTTTGGCGTTTCTGGCAGTACACTGGCACCGGGTTAGTGCCAGGTGTTCAGGGCAGGGTGGACATCAACGCCTTTAACGGCACGCCAGAAAACTGGGCCAGATGGAAGGCCAAGCCTTAGACCTTCGGCGTTCCGTAGGTTTCAATCGTACCGCCGCTGACCAGATGATCCAGCCGTCGCTCGCGTTCTTCGCCATAGGCGTTGCGCAGCCAAAAGGACTCACCCGCGCTAAGCTCGCGGCGTTCAAAACCACGTTCGCGCAGGCAGCGGTCCACCTGATCGATCTCACCCTGTACGCGCAGCCCGTCTTGCATCGGGGCGGTTACGGCTGGTCCGATAATGATTCCCCAAAGGAGAATGTTAGTCGCATACCCCCCGATGACTGCGGCGTTCCCACCCTCATCTGCTTCTTGTGAGCAGGAATCGACCGCAACCCGCGCTGAGTGCAGATTGTGGCCAGCTTGTGTGGGAACAGACATTCCGAGTGGCTTTGTTGTGCAGGCCGAAGCGGCCAACAACGCGCCAAGCAATAGCTTTTTCATAATGTAGTCAGTCTCACTTCAATCTTTATCGCCCACGAATCCTATGGGCCCAGAAATTGAATAGATTGAGGCGTTCTCAACTTCAAATGGCAAACGGACAAAGAAATTTTATGCGGCATCCCCGCCACATCCCTGTCCTTTAGTCCGGTTTTCCGGGCTTGGATTTTACATACTCTGCCCAGATGTCGGGACGTCGATCGCGGGTGATATCTTCTGCCATTCTGTGACGCCATTCCGCAATGCGGCCATGGTGACCTGACATCAAAACCTCAGGGATTGGGCGCCCTTTCCAGTCTGCGGGGCGTGTGTATTGCGGGTGTTCCAGCAGGCCCGAGGAAAAGCTTTCTTCCTCGGTAGAAGCCTGATTGCCCAGAACGCCGGGGATCAGACGAACGGTCGCGTCGATCAGAGCTTGCGCCGCGATTTCCCCGCCGGTCATTACAAAGTCACCCAGCGATACTTCCTGTACCCCGTAGTGCTCCAATACCCGCTCGTCCACACCTTCGAAGCGGCCGCACAACAAGGTCATGCCATCGCATCGAGCGAGGTTCTGCATCATGCGCTGGTCCATGCGTCGCCCGCGCGGACTAAGGTAGATAAGAGGCCAATTGCCATGAACACCCGCCATCGTATGTTCAATAGCTTCACCAAGAACATCCGCGCGCAGCACCATGCCAGCACCGCCACCGGCTGGCGTGTCATCGACGTTGCGGTGCTTGCCAACGCCGAACTGCCGCAGGTCGACCGTCTCGAGCTGCCACAAGCCTTCCTGCAAAGCCTTGCCAGTCAGGCTTTCGCCCAGCACTCCGGGAAAGGCTGTCGGAAACAGCGTGATGATCTTTGCTTTCCAGACCCCGTGCAAATCCGGCGTCGGAGTCATCAGTTCACGCGGTTTCAAAGTCGGCCGGATCGCTTTTCGGCCGTGGGATTTGCTGGGTTTGTCTGTCATGTCTGGCGGGCCAGTTCGGTCTGGGCAGTTTGGATCAAAGCCTTCTTCTGGGTGATCAAAGCGGCTTCGTCCAGTGATGAACGGTTCAAAGACAGCATTTCCTGCAACACCTCGTCAGAAAAGCTGGGGCTTACGCGTGCAGGACCTCGAAGCAGCGCAGCTTTCTCGGGCGGCAGATCCAGGAAATTGGCAAACGGCGCACCTGCTCCGAGGGGATGGTTCTGCACCTGTTCCAAAAACGCAGTCTCGACGGTGATGGTCGGTAGCCGATCCCTGATCGTGTCTGCAGTTTCTTGCAACGTGGGCAGATGCGCCAAATCAGAGCAGAAACCGTCCAGATCCTGCACGATCCGAGTTTGGTGCAGATCATGAGCCCACAGGCTGCGCAGCCACGCCTCGCGCTGGCGCAGAGACAGGTAGACAGTGATATCGACCTCGTCTCCCAGAAGTCGTCGGCGCAGCACACTGACCAGCGTCTCGGCCAGTTCGGGTGCGGCCCCATAACCTTCCTCCCGGTTTCTGCTGGGGCGCAGGCCCAGAAAGTTCTCTTCGCTCAGGATCAGGCCCCGGCGTTCGCCAAAATCCAAACCGTCCAAAAAGGTTTGAATTTGTCCACCAAACCCGGCCAGCGTCGCGTCCAGCCGATAGATTGAATGGCGAGTAGCGGCCTCGCTCAGCCCGGACTTGCGGGTTTTGTAGGGTAGAACCAATGCAAAGCGGGGCCAGACCAATTCACGGTTTTCATGCAGAAACGACTGTGCTGCGGTCATGCCTGTCTTGTGCAGGCCCAGATGCAGCAATATGCGCCGCATTAGATCAGACCTTCGGGCGGGTCAGCCACAATACGGCCTTGCTCAAGATCCACCGTTGGCACCACTTGCAGCGTAAAAGGCAGCAGAACGGTGGATTTCAGACCCGGCCCATGCAGTTCCAGCAAATCTGCGGCGCCGTGGTTCTGTACGGATTTGACTTTGCCCAGCAGCGTGCCACCGGTGTCATAGACATCCAGTCCGATCAGGTCGGTGTGATAAAACTCATCATCGGGAAGCGAAGGCAACTGGTCGCGCCGCGCAAACAGGCGCAGACCGTTCAGCGCGTCGGCCTCTTCCTTGGTTTCGACCCCTCCCAGACGTGCCGCAAATCCATTTTTGATGGTGCGGGTCAGAACAATCGGATAACGCTGGTCGCCGGTCTCATCCGTTAGTGGAGAGTAGTGTTCGATATCTTCGGGCACGGCGCAAAAGCTTTTCAGACGCACTTCGCCGCGCACGCCGTACGACCCCGCAACGCTGCCGACGCAGATCAGATCACTCATTGGACGCGCCTGTTGTCAAACAAATCCCGTTTCTCCATTCGCCAAGGCCTTCGCAGGCTTCGCGTTGATTGTTGCGTTCGAAGAACACGCCGACAATAAAGGCGATCAGCAGCAAAATGGGAAGTCGAATCAATCCGAACATGGGACCTTACCGTGTTTCGATCGCCAGGGATTGGGCTCGGTTTTCCCAGCCTACCTGTTCCAGTTCCGGTGTGTCTGATACCTGTTCAGGCCATCCAACGCAGAAGTATCCGATCAGTCGCCAGTCTTCTGGCACGCTCAGATCGCGTATCATTTGGTCGGGATCCAGGATCGACACCCAACCCAGTCCCAACCCCTCGGCCCGCAAGGCTAGCCAGAACAGTGTGATTGCCGAAACAACAGAGTAACGCCGCATCTCGGGCATTGTGCCCGCACCCAGCCCCATGCCTTTGTCGGTGCTGTCGTCGCAGAATACGGCCAGTTGCACGGGGGCCTCTTGCATCCCGGACAGTTTCAGGCGGCTGTAAAGCTGCGCCTTGTCACCGGAATACCCCGCCAGCGCATCATCGTTGGCAGTTTGGAAATTCTTCAGCGCGGCAGCGCGGGCTGCTTCGCTTTCGACGCGGATCACGCGCCAAGGTTCGCTGAGCCCCACCGAAGGGGCCAGTTGAAATGCGTCGAGGCAGCGCGCCAGCACTGCCTCGTCCACGGTGTCGGTGCGGAACCGGCGCACATCACGCCGGAGCCGCAACAACAGGTCAAACTGCGTGCGAAAATCGTCGGTGAAAGTCTGATCCCGCACGCGCTTGCCTGCTTATTCTTCTGCAGCCGCTTCTTCAGCCGGTGCAGCCGCCGCTTCGGCAGCTTCAGCAGCCTTTGCAGCCTTCTCTTCCGCGCGTTCCTGAGCTTTCTTGCCCGGGGTGCCCTTGTTGGGGTTGTTGCGCTCGGCTTTTTCACGGGTGCCCGCAGCTTCCAGCATACGCGCGATACGGTCGGTGGGCTGAGCGCCCTGATCCAGCCAGTACTGGATGCGCTCCATGTTCATTTTCACGCGCTCTTCGCTGTCTTTCGGCAGCAGCGGGTTGTAGGTGCCCAGTTTCTCGATGAAACGGCCGTCACGGGGCATGCGGCTGTCAGCAGCCACGATGCGATAGAAGGGACGCTTTTTCGAGCCGCCGCGGGCGAGACGAATTTTCATTGCCATGGTGGTATCTCCTTTGAATGGCATCACGCCGGAGGCGTGTCTTTTGTTGAGCCGGCGTAGATGCCGGTTAGTTCTGGTGTTTCTTATGGTGTCGGATGACTTCCTGAATGATGAAATTCAGGAAAGCCTTGGCGAAATCGGGGTCCAGATCGGCCTCTTTCGCCAGGTCTTCTAGCCGTGCGATCTGCGCCGCTTCGCGCGATGGATCGGACGGGGGAAGGTCGTGTTCGGCCTTGAGCTTGCCAACGGCTTGCGTGTGCTTGAACCGCTCGCCCAGCGTATAGACAAGGATCGCATCCAGCCGATCGATGCTTTCGCGATGCTCTTTCAACAGCGTGGCAGCCTGTGTCACGGGGTTGGTCATTGGCCGGTCCTTTCGGTGGTCAGGTCAATCTGCGGGTGGCGCCAGATTTGAGCGTGCTTGCCCAGTAGCTCGGCATTTTCAAGCTCCAGCGTGGCTCCAAGGCGTTCTGCCAAAGCGCGCGAGCGGTCGTTGGCATGGGCGATGTACGAGATCACGCCGTTCAGCCCCTGTTGCCGCGCTGCATAGTGGCGTGCCGCTTGCGCCGCCTCAAATCCCAGCCCTTTGCCTTCGGCCTCGGCCATAAGGGTCCAGCCCAGCTCGGGCTCGGCCCAGCCGGGGGCATCGATCATACCGGCCCATCCAACAAACGCGCCGCTGGACATTTCGGTCAGGTGCCACAGGCCAAAGCCCTTCAGAGCCCAATGTCCAAGGCGTTTCACGAGCGAGTCCCAGCTGCCAAGCTCATCCTTGGGTCCGCCGACCATATGGCTGCGCTCAGTCGCGAAGAATGCTGTCATCGCAGGTAGATCGCCCAGATGTGGCGCGCGCAAGATCAGACGCTCGGTCTCGATGGTAGGGATGGTGAACGAGGTCATGCGTATGCCTCCATCCCGCCTTGTAGTTCATCTGGGTGCGGGTGGCGATAAACGACATCCTCGGGAGACGGGCGCGCTGCGTTTTGATCCTCAATTGCGCCGAGCCTCTGTGCCAAGGCGATTGAACGCGTGTTGGGCGCATCAATATAGCTGACCAGTGTTGCCAAACCGGCGTTTTGAAAAGCCCAGTCGCGCGCGGCGCATGCCGCTTCGAATGCAAAACCCTTGCCCTCATAGTCGGGGAAGATGCACCAGCCGATTTCCGTCTCGGGGAATTTCGGGGGTTTGTTGATCCCGACCTGGCCAATGAACTCACCGGTTTCCGTCAAGTCGACGGCCCATGCACCAAATCCGAGAAACTGCCAACTGGCTACGTCCGAGCCCAGCATTGACCACAGGTCCTGCGCCGAGTACGGCCCATCCATATATTTCGCCCACTCCGTCGCAAAAAGCGCTGCCATCGGCTCGAAGTCTTCGAGCCGGTGATGGCGCAGTGTAAGGCGCGTTGTGGTTATGGTGGGCGCGGTGCTCATTTACTTTTTCTTGCCGAACCCGCTGAGGCCCTGAGGCAGGCCCATGCCGCCGCCTAATCCGGGCAGGCCGCCGGGCATCTTGCCGCCCATCGCCTTAGCCGCTTGTTCCAACGCCTTGGGGTCCATGCCTGCAGCCATTTCCTCGGGCGAGGGGCCGCCTTTGCCGAACATGCCTTTCATGGCCTGTTTCAGCATCTTGCCTTTGCCCATCTTGCCCATCTTTTTCATCATGTCCGACATCTGTCGGTGCATCTTGAGCAGCTTGTTCAGGTCGCTGACCTCCATGCCCGAGCCTGCCGCGATCCGCTTTTTACGGCTCGCCTGCAATAGCTGAGGGTTGGCGCGTTCGCGTTTGGTCATCGACTGGATCATGGCGATCTGCTGACGCAGGATTTTGTCGTCCAGTCCTGCCTGGTCCATCTGTTTGGCCATTTTGCCCATGCCGGGCATCATGCCCATCATGCCCTGCATACCGCCCATCTGGATCATCTGTTCCAGCTGCATTTTCAGGTCGTTCATGTTGAACTGACCTTTGACCATGCGCTTCATCATGCGCTCGGTCTGTTCCATCTCCATCGTTTCCTGGGCCTTTTCGACCAAGGCAACAATGTCGCCCATGCCCAGAATACGACCGGCGATCCGGTCCGGCTCGAAGGTTTCGAGCGCGTCCATCTTTTCGCCCAGACCGACAAAGCGAATGGGCTTGCCGGTGACCGCGCGCATCGACAGCGCCGCACCACCGCGCCCGTCGCCGTCCATCCGCGTCAGGACCACGCCGGAGATGCCGACCTTGGCGTCGAATTCCTCGGCCACTTCAACGGCGACCTGACCGGTCAGGCCGTCGACGACCAGCAGGGTTTCGCGCGGGTCGACCACGTTACGGACCTGCTCGACCTCGTCCATCAGGACTTCGTCGATATGCAGACGGCCTGCGGTGTCGAGCATATAGACGTCATAGCCGCCGAGCGTCGCCTGTTGTTTGGCACGTTTGGCGATATCGACGGGCTTCTGGCCCGGCACGATCGGAAGGGTATCGACGCCGACCTGTGTGCCCAGAACCGCCAGCTGATCCATCGCCGCCGGACGATAAACGTCGAGCGAGGCCATCAGGACCTTCTTGCCCTCTTTCTCTTTCAGGCGTTTCGCCAGCTTACCGGTGGTGGTCGTCTTACCCGAGCCCTGCAGACCCACCATCAGGATCGGGGCAGGCGGGTTGTCGATCTTCAGCTTGCCGGGGTCTTCTTCGCCGCGCAGGGTATCGACCAGCGCGTCATGCACGATCTTGACGACCTGCTGGCCGGGGGTAATCGACTTAGTAACAGCCTGACCTGTCGCATGTTCCTGAACCTTTTTGACGAAAGCGCGGGCTACTGGCAGCGAGACGTCGGCCTCAAGCAGCGCAACCCGGACCTCGCGCAGGGCGGTCTTGACGTCTTCTTCGGACAGAGCGCCCTGTTTGGTCAGCCGGTCAAAGACGCCAGAGAGGCGTTCGGATAGATTTTCAAACATGCCTTCGGCCTCCTTAGCCGGTTATCTGATGGCGTGCCCTACATAGGATGCGCCGGTTAAATGCACAAACGCCCCCACGGGCGAAACTCGCTGGTGGGGGGCGATCCCTGAACGACTCAAGGGACCGGAAGATCGAAAGGCTTCCGGATGATTGGCGGTCGTTTACGCCTTGGGGCCGGGTGAGTCAAGATAAGCTATGTGAAGCCTGCTGGTGTAGGGTACTTTGATCAAAACAAGCTTGGGGAGGGGGCGATGAAGGACGATCTTCCGCAAAAGACAACGGATTATGTTGGCGAGGTGACCAACACCGATATCTGGTCTGGTTTCGAGATACGGCCGGACGATATCTTTGTGTGCACGCCACCTAAATGCGGCACGACGTGGACGCAGACCTTGGTGCGAATGTTGATCACGCAAACCGCTGATCCCGGCGTATACGACAACAAGATTTCACCATGGCTGGATTGCGGCTTTCGCGACAGGGAGGAGCAGGCAAAAACGCTGAACGCGCAAAGCCATCGGCGCTGCATAAAGACACATACGCCGCTGGATGGAGTTACCTTTTCGCCTGATGCGCAGTATCTTGTTGTGCACCGCCATCCCGTCGATGTGCATTTGTCAATGCGTAGTCATGTCGAGAATATGAAGGCCGATTGGTTGGATTACCTCTTTCCCGATGATCTTTCAGAAGCCTTTTCCATGTTTCTGGATCGACCGGCTTCATCAAAAGGCACCGACGATCTGACACTTGGATCATTTATCCATCACTTCCGATCCTTTTGGACCTTCCGTGAATTGCCCAATATTCATTTCCTGCACTACGCAGAGCTTAGCCGCGATCTACGCGGACAAGTCTCGCGCCTGGCCAACATCATGGACACCGAGATTAGCCCGCAGCTGGTCAATGACATCGCCGAGGCGGGTAGTTTCGGGTCGATGAAGAACAATGCGCAGCGTCTGGAGCAAACGCCCGGGTTCACCAGTGGGTTTCACGACTTTGCACAGTTCTTTTCTTCGGGCACCAGCAACAAGTGGGAAGGCAAATTGACGCCTGAAGATATGACCAGGTACGACGACCGCATGTCCGAGCTGGTTTCACCTGAAGAACGTCTGTGGTTGGAACGCGGCTTAGCCTCTAGCCCACGCTGACGTCTTGGTCGCCTTGGTTGGACGCGGGCAGCCAACCATTCACAGCTTCAGCCAGCCGATGTGAGCCTGACCCGCTGACATATGCCTCGACAATGGGATGGCGGCCAGCGCTCATTCCCTCGTCCAGGATCAGCACTGGGCGATACATCGTCGACGTGCGCTTGCCGTTTCTGGACTTTGTGCTTTCGACCTCGGCATGAGATAAGCTGGACAGCTTATGTTCGACGGCCTCATAGCCAAATACGGATTGGCGGCGGATCAGGATGCTGTTGTCACGACGATCCAACACGACCTGAACGCGTCGAACAAACGCGCAGAAAGCACCTAGGCCCATTCCGCCCCCAAAAACAGCGAAGAAGAGGCCAAACCAGATGCCCTCGCCACCTTCACTGGCCATGAACAGGCCAGCACCTACAAAGGCGAGTATGAAGAGGACCAGTGTGATGCCGATGAACCATGGCGTGTTCGACAGGATCAGTTGGTCAGGGGTGTTGCGCGTGACTTTCATGGCGGAACGCTACAGCACTTTCTGGTGCTGTTGAAGCAAAGCGCAGCGCTTGCGCCTTTGAAAAAACTGCGCGCACGCGACAAACAATTCCTGCGGCAATGGATATATGTGGCCTTCCCGATCGCTGATTGCAGGCAGGGGCGTTCTGTGGCACAGCGCGGAAAATTCAGTGCAAGGAGACCGGGATGGACGCTTCATCCGCTTTTCAGGACACGTTGCCTTTGAGTTCCGATGCGTTGCTGGCGCAGTTGGATGATTGGGGTTTGGCCTATCGTCTGCATACGCATGTGCCGCTGCGCACGGTTGAGGATTCGAAAGCAGTCGAAGATCAGTTCATGGTTCCCGGCGAAAATGCGTTACGGGTGAAGAACCTGTATTTGCGCGACAAGAAAAAGCGCAACTATTTGGTGACGCTCGAGCAGAACCGCGAAATCGATCTCAAGGCGCTGGGTGCGGAATTGGGTGTCGGAAACCTGTCTTTCGGGTCGGCAGACCGCCTGATGCAGAATCTCGGCATTCGGCCTGGGGCGGTTAGTCCGCTGGCGATGATCAACGGGGTTCAAAACAATGTACGGTTCTTTATGGACGCGGCCGCCAAACAAGCCGAAGTGATCTACATGCACCCGCTGGTCAATGACCGCACGGTGGCCCTCAAGCAAGCTGACGTGATGGCCTTCTTTGATCACATCGGATGCGAGGTGACCTGGCTGTCCTGATCACCCGAGCGCCTCTTTCAGCGCGGCAGTGACATGTGCGGCTGACGGGTTGACGAACAGGTGCCCTTCCGCCTCGAAAACCGGATCATCAAGGTGGGTCGGAAACGCCAATGGCAGCTCGGTACAGGCCAGCAGAATTGCCGTTCCTTTGGCTGCGTGTTTGTTGCAAAAAGCAAGTAATCTCGTACGCGCTGTATCGGACGCGCCGCCATAAAAGTCGCTGTCAATCATGGCCTGCATCTCGGCTATTTCAGGTTCGGGCAGGCGATCATTTGCAGCGATACCCTCGGCGGCCAACCGATCTGCGTAGTTCGTGGCCTGCATCGTCACAGAAGTTCCCAAGACCAGAGCCTCGGATGCGCCGGTGCTTGCCGTGGCGTCGGCGGTTGCGTCAAAGATACTGAGAATAGGCATGGAAACGCCTTGCCGGATTGCGTGCAGCCGGGCGTGCGGCGTATTTGAGGCTATGATTCCGAAGTCGCAGCCCGCGCGTTCCAAAGTCAGCAGAGCATCGCGGAACACGTTGTCAAATTCCGCCCAGCTTGCTTCATCCCCGGCGACACCGCGCAAAGCGCGTGTCTTGGCCTGAGTGACGGATTCAATGGTCATGGGCGGGACTGGTAAAGGAGAGCCGTGACCCAGTTGCGCGAAGTGGCGCCCTGCGCCTTCTGCAATGGCCCGGTAATAATCGACGGTCGAAGCCCAGCCCACACCGCCCAGAATGCCGATTTTCTTCATAAGTAACGCCCAGCCTGCTCATTTGCATGAACGGCAGACTGGACGTTTCTATTCTTTTTGACCAGAGCCAATCAGGCTGCGAGTTCGGCAACGGCCTTCCGGGCGCTTTCCAATGCAGCTTCGGGGTTTACCGCCATCTGATCCGCAGCGATAACCTCTACGTCATGAATGCCGATAAAGCCCAGTACGTGGCGGGCATAGTTGGTGGCAAAATCCGCCTCGGACCCGACGGGGACACCACCCGAGGCAAGCGCCAGAATGGCGCGTTTGCCTTCCAGCAAACCCTTGGGGCCGTTTTCAGTATAGGCAAAGGTCAAGCCTGCGCGGGCAACCAAGTCTACCCAGGCTTTGAATGCGGCAGGAACCGAAAAGTTGTAGATCGGAAGCCCAATGACGATGGTGTCGGCGTCTTGCAATTCGGACACCAGTTCGTCGGACAGGGCCAGTCGGTCACGCTGTACGTCGTCGCGCTGATCGGCCGGGGTGAAGTTGGCGGCGATCCAGTCCTCGGTCAAAAGCGGCAGGGGCGTGGCCAGATCGCGGCGGATGATGCGCTCTGCACCCAGCTGCTGGACCACACGGCCGGACAGATCGCGGGTCGTCGAGTCTACGCGGCGGGCCGATGAGTCGATGTGAAGGATAGTTTTGGGCATTGTTCAGGTCCTTTGGGTCAGGGAAATCTTGTCCTGCCCCCAATATGATTATTGCGTTTGTGAACAAAACTCGGATACATCAACAGTTATTGTTGGAAATTGCACAGTGACGTTATTGCCATGGACAATTGGGACGAAGTGAGAACCGCATATCAGGTGGCGCGTATGGGGACAGTCAGCGGCGCGGCCGAGGTTCTTGGTGTTCACCACGCCACCGTGATCCGCCATATTGATGCGATCGAGGCTCGGCTGGGTGTAAAATTGTTCCAGCGTCACGCACGCGGATACACACCGACCGAGGCGGGCGACGATCTGTTGCGCGTCGCACAGGCCACCGAAGATCAGTTCAACCAGCTTGTTGGTCGGATGAAGGGCCGGGGCGATGACGTTTCAGGCGAATTGGTGGTGACATCGCTTGGATCACTTGCGCCGTTGGTTGTGCCCACGCTTACAGCGTTTCAAAAGATGCACCCGGATCTTATCGTGCGCTACCTGACCGGCGACCGGCTTTTCCGACTGGAATACGGCGAGGCGCATGTGGCGATCCGCGCGGGATCAGCCCCGGACCAGCCGGACAACGTTGTACAACCATTTCGACAAGAAGAAGTGGGCCTTTACGCCAGCACCGCATATGTCGAACGCTTTGGTAAACCGTCAGGTATTGAGGATTTCGGCAACCATCATTTCGTCAGTTCTGACGACGAAAGCAGCCGCGCGCCGTTCACCCGTTGGCTGCGTGCGACTGTTCCGGCGGGTCGCATAACCTTCCGCTGTACAAACAACTTCTGTATGCGCGAGGCTGTCCTGGCCGGGGCGGGTATAGGTTTCATGGCCCGCTGGGAAGCGGCCCGCCACGACAATCTGGTCGAGGTGATAGACCCGCTTCCAGAGTGGTTCGGAAACCTGTGGCTCGTGACCCACGTGGATTTACACCGCACCACCAAAGTGCAGGCGTTCCTCAGTTATCTCAAAGAAGAAGCCAAAGGTTGGCAGCCATGAGCCCTCAGGCTCGTGGTCATCTGGCCATGCTGACCTTTTCAGCCCTTGTTGCGGGCAGCTTTTCGCTGGGATCCATGATCGCGAACGAGATTGCGCCTGCCGCGCTGAATGCAGTCCGATTTGCGATTGCCGCTGTGGTGATCGGCGTGGCGGCTTTGGCCACAACTGGTTTGCCGCGCAGCGCTGCGCAAGCCCCGTGGCGTTACCTGGTGTTAGGTGGGTTATTTGCCACCTATTTCGTCCTGATGTTCTACGGATTGCAAACTGCCCCACCGGTCAGCGCTGCTGCGGTGTTCACCCTTACACCGGTTGTTTCAGCGGTCGCGGGATGGGTTTTGTTACGACAGATCACCACGCCGCGTATGGCGCTGGCATTAACCATTGGCGCCGTAGGGGCACTTTGGGTGATCTTTCGGGCCGATTGGCAGATGTTCCGTGCCTTTGAGATAGGGGGTGGTGAGATCATCTATTTCTGGGGATGTGTCGCCCACGCAATCTATACGCCGATGGTTCGCAAACTGAATCGTGGCGAGCCCGCTGTGGTGTTCACCTTTGGCACTTTGGTCGCCGGATGCCTGCTTCTGACCGTGTTTGGTTGGTCTGATCTGAGGGCAACCGACTGGAGTGCGCTGCCGGTCATCGTTTGGATCGGCTTGTTTTACATTTCTTTCTTTGCAACGGCTGCCAGCTTTGTGTTGGTGCAGTTCTCGTCTTTGAGGCTGCCGTCAGCGAAGGTCATGGCTTATACCTACTTGGTACCAAGTTGGGTTATTCTTTGGGAAATCGCTTTGGGCAAAGCTGTACCCACAGGCTTGATATTGGGCGGTGTTGCGCTGACAGTCATCGCTCTGCTGATGCTGTTGAAAGAGGAAGCGCCGCTTGCAATGCCGGTGCGAAGGACCGCAGAATAGCGCTGCACTTTCGCTAGAAGGTGCTTCCAAGCTCAAATGCATTCCAAATGTAGAATTTGTTGAGCCAGATCAAGGTTCGGGGCAGGTCCCTCCAATACACTAAGATTTAGGTGAGAGGAGGAGATTATGTTTAAGCATATCATGCTGCCGATAGACCGGCACCTGCCGCCCGAAGTCCGTAAAGCTGCTGATATCGCGGCGCAAGTTGCGAAATGGCAAGGTGCTAAAATCACTCTGGTCAGCGTCACCGGCGCCCATTTGGGTGAATCCACAACAACCGAAGCCGAGATTGACAAGGATCTTGCGAAGTTTACTGAAACGCTCGCCGCCGAAAGCGGTGCTAAGGTTGCCACTCGCAAAATCCATTCAGTCGACGTCGCCGCCGAAGTGGACAGCGACCTGACCCGGGCCGCAGAAGAGCTGGGCGCTGATCTGATCATCGTGGGAACCCACGCTCCGCGGATCACCGACTATATCTTTTCAAGTCACGCGGGTTATCTGGCCAAACATGCCAGCATGTCGGTTTTTGTGGTGCGTTAAGCGTCGTCCGACGTCGGAAGCTCAACTTCCAAAAACCGTTCGAACGCGTCCAGATTGACGGGTTCGAATTGTCCGAACCCCTGCATCCAAACCGAAGCGGCGCGCAGGGCGTCGGGCTCCAGCTTGCACCATTTCACCCGTCCGCGTTTTTCCTGAGAAATCAACCCGGCCTTGGTGAGGATGACCAGATGTTTGGAAATCGCGGCCAATGACATCTCAAAAGGTTCGGCGACATCTGTCACGGCCATGTCGTCCTCTAGCAGCATTGCCAGAATGGCACGGCGCGTGGGGTCGGCGAGGGCAGCAAACACAATGTCGAGCGGATCAGTCATTGCCCTGTCATAACCGCTTGGGGCAAGGGCGGAAAGGGCGTTACAGCATCGGATGGCGATAGTCGTCGGTGGGGAACCGCAGGTTTAACTGCTCTGTCGCGCTTGCGGTCAGGCCGATGTCGCGGGCCATACGCGCGTTTGGGGGCAAAGGTGTCGCATTAGTACGAGAACGCGAAGCTGGGCGACATTTCTGCAGTATACGTTTAATAAACTGATGCGAAACTACAGAGAAACTTCTTTGAGTCTTTTCCATGATGGCACCTTTGTCACTGTATTTACGAAAAAATGCGTGAATTCGAGCAGCCAATCAAAATCAATTACTTGACTTATTATGTGCCAAAAAAGCACATATTTGGGATGGCCCGTGTATTACCTCCACTGAACGCACTGAAAGCATTTGAAGCGGCCGGACGGCACGAAAGCTTCAGCCGTGCAGCCGACGAGTTGAACGTCAGCCATTCGGCCATTAGCCGCCATGTGCGGGGGTTAGAGGACCGGCTTGGCGTCTCTTTGTTTCGGGATTTGCCCCGTGGAGTCGAACTGACCTTGGAAGGGCGTGGCTTGCTGTTGCGGGTGATGAGTGCGCTTGATGAAATCGCCGAGGCCACTGAGATCGTTCGTCAAAGGCCCGAAGGCACACTCACCATCAGTTGTGAGCCGCTGTTCGCCATGAAATACCTTATCCCCCGGCTGCCGGGTTTCTATTCAGCTTTCACAGGGGTTGAGCTAAGGCTGGAGGCCTCACGGGCGCTGGCGGATGTCGAACGACATGATGCGGATCTGGCGATCCGGTTTGCGCATCGCGGTGTGCTGGATATTCCGTCAGACCTGATCAGTGATGAACCACTTTTCACCTATGCCACGCCGGATCTGAGGCCCGAGGGGTGGGACAGCCCCGAACAGGTGCTGAACTATCGTTTGTATCGCGATCGGATCGGAGAAGTCTGGCCGCGCTGGGCAGAAGTGGCCGGGTTTGAAATGCCACAGTCCGGCATGAACGGTTGGCGGATGGAAACGGATCTGTCTCTGACGGCAGCCGTTAGCGGGCTGGGCGTTTTTCTGGGATCAGAAGACTGCGTCCTGAGTGATCTGCAAGCTGGTCGCTTGATCCGGTGCTTTCCCATCGGATTCCGAGAGGGAAGTTTCCGGCTGGTTCTGGGTGCAGGTGCAGTGCGCCGCAGAACGGTACAGGCGTTCCGAACGTGGTTGCTGGATGAAAGTGCGAACCTGCGCGGCCAACCCATCCTGCGGGAATAATCAACTCTTTGGTTGAATATGCAGATTCAATGCATTTTGAGGCTTGGGAAGGTTTCTGCGACTCTCAGGCATCATGCCGATGTCAATAAAGTGAATTAAAAACAATATCTTAACCTGCGTCAATCGGGGCGTTCAATAGCGTTGACTCTTCGCCCGTCGCGCCTTAGCACCATGCCCAAGACTGTATGAGGGAAACGCCCGTGACCGATGACGACCAAAAGCAGCGTATGGCGCAGCTGGAGGCCAAGATCGAAGCGGCGAAAAAGGCCAAAGCGCCCAAGCCTCGTGCAGATGCTGACGTGTCCGGGGGCGAG
Organism: Ruegeria sp. HKCCD4884; assembly: GCF_013110855.1. Taxonomy (NCBI): domain Bacteria; kingdom Pseudomonadati; phylum Pseudomonadota; class Alphaproteobacteria; order Rhodobacterales; family Roseobacteraceae; genus Ruegeria; species Ruegeria sp. HKCCD4884. Next base: position 59,539 of record NZ_WVRJ01000016.1, on the reverse strand, counting down.
CTTGCCTGGAGGATGGTCATCGAAATGGTATCCGGTCTGGGGATCGGATTTGGCATCGGATACGGGCTGGACAGCCTGCTCGGGACGATCCCGATCTTTCTGGTGCTGTTCACATTGCTGGGCCTTGTCGCGGGCGTGAAGGTTATGCTCCGCAGCGCGAAAGAGGTTCAAGAGAAACAAACGGCGGCAACGGCTGCCGAGAAGGACGAGAGGGACTGAACGTGGCAACTGAGACCACCGCAGCAGAAGGCAGCAGCCTGGTTTTCCACCCGATGGATCAGTTCATCGTGAAACCGTTGTTCGGCGACGGTGCGGTCGGCATGTTCACTGTGACCAACGTGACCCTGTGGCTGTTCTTCGCGATCCTGGCGGTAATCGCCCTGCTGGTGCTGCCGACGTCCAAACGCGCGATTGTCCCCACGCGGATGCAGTCTGTTGCAGAGCTGACTTATGGCTTCATCTACAAGATGCTGGAAGACATCTGCGGCAAGGAAGGCGTTAAGTTCTTCCCTTATGTCATGACCCTGTTCATGTTCATCGTCTGCGCGAACTTCCTGGGCCTGATCCCGACATCGTTCACCACCACATCGCATTTCGCCGTGACCATCCCGCTGGCGTTGGCCGTGTTCCTGACCGTGACGGTTCTGGGCTTCGTCAAAAACGGAACGGCGTTCCTGGGTCTGTTCTGGGTGTCCAGCGCACCGATGGCACTGCGCCCGATCCTGGCGATCATCGAGCTGATCTCGTACTTCGTACGTCCTGTCAGCCACTCTATTCGTCTTGCCGGTAACGTCATGGCGGGCCACGCGGTTATCAAGGTTTTCGCAGGCTTTGCTGCGATTGCCGTGATCTCGCCCGTGTCCGTTCTGGCGATTACTGCAATGTATGGTCTTGAGGTCCTCGTGTCCTTCATTCAGGCCTACGTTTTCACCATTCTGACCTGTGTTTACCTGAAAGATGCGCTGCATCCTTCGCACTAAGGTCCGATACCCAAACATCGAAACTTCCAATTCGTAAGGAGATACATCATGGAAGGCGATCTCGCACACATCGGCGCAGGCCTGGCAGCAATCGGTTCCGGCGCAGCCGCAATCGGGGTGGGCAACGTTGCAGGCAACTTCCTGGCCGGCGCCCTGCGCAACCCTTCGGCGGCTGCTTCGCAGACCGCAACCCTGTTCATCGGTATCGCATTCGCAGAAGCCCTGGGGATCTTCGCATTCCTGGTCTCGCTGCTGCTGATGTTCGCCGTCTAATCTGCGGAACCTGATCCTTACGCGCAGGTGGGCCCAAGCCATAGCGGCCCACCTGTTGTAAAGACAACGTTCCGACGGAGGACATCATGGCGACTGAACCCATTACGAAAGAAGTAGCTGGCTCGTGCGTTGACTCCTATGGCTCTGCCATCGGTATGCCGCAGCTCTGCTTCGATTGGTTCCCCAACCAGATTTTCTGGCTGGTCATTACGCTGGTCGTCATCTTTCTGGTCCTGTCCCGCGTGGCTCTGCCTCGCATCGCGGCAATCCTGGCTGAACGTCAGGGGACCATTACCAACGACCTGGCTGCGGCCGAAGATCTGAAGGCCAAGGCGGTCGAGGCTGAAGAAGCCTACAACAAAGCGCTGGCCGATGCCCGTTCTGAGGCACAGCGTATCGCAGCGGAAGCCCGCGCCGAAATTCAGGCTGGTCTGGATGACGCGATAGCAAAAGCGGATGCGGAAATCGCTGCAAAAGCGGCTGAATCGGAAAAGGCAATTGCCGAAATCCGAGCCGGTGCGCTGGAAAGCATTCAAGTGGTTGCCAAGGACACGGCTGCCGAACTGGTCACAGCACTTGGCGGCGAAGCGGATGCGGATGCCATTGCCGGTGCCGTAGATGCGCAGACGAAAGGATAAGTGACATGCGGAACACTCTTGCTCTTATCCTGATATTTGGTGCGGCCAGCCCAGCCTTTGCGGCCAAAGGCCCGTTCTTTTCGCTTGGCAACACGGACTTTGTTGTCCTTCTGGGCTTTATCGTCTTCATTGCGGTTCTGTTCTACTTCAAGGTCCCCGGCATGATCGGTGGGGCGCTGGACAACCGTGCCGAAGGCATCAAGTCCGAGCTGGACGAAGCACGCGCCCTGCATGAAGAAGCACGTAGCTTGCTGGCCTCGTACGAGCGCAAGCAGCGCGAAGTTCAGGGGCAGGCCGATGCGATTGTTGCTGCGGCCAAGGAAGACGCGGCTCTGGCAGCGGAACAGGCGAAGGTTGACCTTGAAAAGTCGATTGAACGCCGTCTGGCTGCAGCTCAGGATCAGATCGCTTCGGCTGAAGCGTCTGCTGTGAAAGAAGTGCGTGATCAGGCCGTTTCGGTCGCAGTTGCTGCGGCGGGTTCGGTTCTGGCCAAGCAAATGACTGCAGCACAAGCCAACAAACTGATCGACGCGTCGATTGCAGATGTAGGCACCAAGCTGCACTGACGGTTGACCCGCCAGACAAATGATACAGTTGACCCGGGGGCGTTTCGCTTTCGGGTCTTTTGTTTTGTGGCGAGTTCTGCTTGATTTGAAGCACACTCCGAATCCTGCCAACCGTTGGGGAACTGGTCGACAGGGAAGCTTTGCAGCTAGCGTGATAATACAGGGAAAGACAGACCGTGTCGGGCGACGCAGTTTCGATGAATATTGTAGGCGTGGTCAGAAATGGTGGCGCGGCGCTGATCGACACGATCAACAGGATTCAAAACCTGTCTGCTCAGTTGCACCGGTATTCGGTCATCATTGCGACCAACGACAATTCGGACGATACGAACCGTGTATTGAACGACTACGCCGAACGAAACCGGCATGTCGACATCATTCAGCTAGACGGGCTTGTTTCTAGATTTCCTGACCGGATTGAGCGCATCACTGTGGCTAGAAATGCCATACTCAACAGGCTGGAAGCAAAAGACGATGACAACGAGCTGACCCTCGTGCTGGATCTGAATGGTCCGAATACGTGCCTGGACGTTCAAGCGGTTCTGACCGCCGCAAAAAGGGTCACTCCTTTGTGGGAAGGTGTCTTTGCCAATTCCAAACCTGCATATTACGACATTTATGCTCTGCGCTGCCCCGGCTGGTGTGATGAAGACGTCTGGCAGCGCATTCAGAGCACGCGCAGGCCTTTGTTCGGGCGCCGGAAATGGCGCCGGGCGTTGCTGAAGTCAGCGGTTTATGAGCGCCAATTCCATATTCCAACCGAAACTCCGCTTATACCGGTCGACAGCGCGTTTGGAGGTGCCGGGTTGTACAAAACCCGTGCGCTCCGGGGCTTGCGCTATTCGTGCCGCGACGAAAAGGGGCAGCGGGTGTGCGAACATGTGATGCTTCACAAACGGCTTCGGGACCGTGGCGCAAGGCTGTTCATTGACCCGGCCCTGACAACAGTGGCCCTTGATCGTCATTTGGGAGAAGGCAGTGGAAAACCCTTTCCGCGCCACCTGCTCCCCGCTGCAACAGGGGCCGCTTAGTCGCGGCGTATTCCACATTCGACCGGCAAATGAAGGTGGCGCTTAGGCCCGCCCGGTTTCATGTTGCAATCGTTGTTGTGCAATGGCTTCGTTCCGATCCGTCTTCCTTTGATCGGCCATGCAGCGTTCGACAAAATCAAGGTGCTGTTCAATTGCGGTGCGCGCGGCCAAGGGATTGCGTGCCTGTAACGCGTCATTGATGGCCCGATGCTGGTCCAAAATCGCTTCGCGCGTGGCGCGCTGTTGGAACATCGTCTGACGGTTGTAGAACACACCCTGCACCAACAAATCATACATCGAGCGCATCATATGCAACATGATGACATTATGGCTGGCCTCGATGATGGCCATATGGAATTCAGCATCCAGTTGCGCCTCGTCATCCGCTGCATTCCGGTCGTGGGCCGCTTGCATCTTGTCAAAGATCGCCTGAACCACTTTCAGGTCGCTCTCGGATCCTTGGCGCGCAGCCCTTTCCGCTGCCAACCCTTCCATGTCGCGGCGAAAAGACAGGTAATCAAAAACCGCTTCATCATGGCTGCCAAACAAACGGATCAGTGCAGGGGAAAAGGCCGATCCCAGAACCTCGGCCACGTAGATCCCAGATCCTGCCTTGGCGGTCAGCAACCCTTGCGCCTGAAGCTCAGATATTGCGTCGCGTAGGGACGGGCGCGACACACCCATCCGCTCGGCCAGTTCACGTTCCGAGGGGAGACGTTCGCCAGGGCGCAGGATGCCGCGCAGGATCAGAAGCTCGATCTGGCGAACGACAGCAAGCGAGAGTTTTTCGGTTTCAACTTTGTGAAAGGGCATATTGGTTCCGCAATTGGTCAAGTCATTTGACCACGGGCATGGGGCAGGTTCAAGAACACCTGTTCACATCGGCTGAAATAATAGGTCAGCATTATTGACTTTAAATCATCTGGCAATAGGCTGCCCGAAACTGAGATCGGAGGAGCCTCATGTCCCAACATCCCTTGTTTGCCACCCGGGCTTCCCGGATGAAGGCATCAGAAATCCGAGAGCTGCTGAAACTGCTCGACCAACCAGGGATCATTTCCTTTGCAGGCGGCATTCCGGATCCAGCGTTGTTTCCCGCCGATGCGTTTGCACAGGCGTTTCAAGCAGCGCTGGGGCCAGAGACACAAGCGCAGGCACTGCAATATTCGGTCAGCGAAGGTTATGTCCCGCTGCGCAAATGGCTGGCGCAGCACATGCGTGAAATCGGAGTGGCGTGTGACATCGACAACATTCTGATCACGTCGGGATCGCAGCAGGCGCTGGATTATCTTGGCAAGCTGTTTTTGTCGCCCGGCGACACCGCCCTGGTTGGCTGGCCCACCTATCTGGGCGCGCTTGCAGCGTTCAACGCGTATGAACCCCGGTTTGATCGGCTGAACGGCAACAGCGGGGCCGAAGAATACAAGGCAGCAGCCGGGGATGGGGCGGTGAAATTCGCTTACTTGTCGGCGGACTTTGCCAATCCAACCGGCGAAACTCTGGATCTGCAAGGCAGGGAAGCTTTGTTGGATCTGGCAGAAGAGTTGGATTGCGCCATAATCGAAGACGGGGCCTATCAGGCGTTGCGCTATGACGGGGATCCGATCCCACCAATCCTGTCTTTGGAGCTGGCTCGTAAAGGTTCAATTGAAGACTGTCGGACGATCTATTGCGGTAGCTTTTCAAAAACCCTGTCTCCGGGGCTGCGCATGGGATGGGTTGTGGCACCCAAGCCGATCATATCTCAGTTGGTTTTGTTGAAGCAGGCGGCGGACCTGCATTCGGCGACCATAAACCAAATGGCCGTTCATGACGTGGCGCAAGCGTGCTTTGACAGCCATATTCCCCAAGTGCGTGCGGTTTATCAAAACCGTCGTGATGTGATGCTGGACGCGTTGGAACAGCATATGCCCGACGGGGTCGAGTGGACCCGGCCCGAGGGCGGTATGTTCATTTGGGTCACGCTGCCTGCTGAGGCTAGTGGGTCTGAATTGCTGGCGCGTGCGTTGGACACGGTGAAAGTGGCCTTTGTGCCGGGTCAGGCATTCTTCCCGGATGGCAGCGGCGCAAATACCATTCGCCTGAGTTTTTCAAATTCTGACGAGGCAGCAATCCGCGAAGGTATTCGTCGGTTGGGTGAAGTACTGCGGGCCTGATACGCAGAAAGGATCTGTTAACCAAAATGCTGCAACTCTGCGGCATGATCCGGTGTCTTGCCCCTTTGTTGTTGGCCGCCTGTGCGGCCGGAACCCCTCATTTCCGCGACGTGCCTGCCACGCGTGTATCGGTGAATGGCAGCGTGTTCGACGTGCGCGTGCGCGGTGAGCTGGCCGAAGCGGTTCGGGTCAACGCGCAATACGCGCCACGGCTGGGTCCGGTCCGAGACCGGGCCGCCCTTGCGATGGCTCAGGTTTCGGGGTGTCCGATTCTGGATGTGCTGGGCGATGCGGCGGTAACGGTTGGGGTTTTGGGGTGTGATCGAGACGCGGGCGAGCGGTTGCTGTTAACCGCTGTTTCTACGCCCAATTATGAATGCATTGACTATGGCATCTACGAAAACGTAGGGGATGACTACGGCTATCAGGTCTTTGAGTGCACCCCATATTGATATACGCTTGTTTTTGGGTATTTCGGCAAGATATTGTGGATAACTCAAAATGATATCCCATATCCTGCGCAACTCCGTTGACTCGGACCCTATCCCTTGCGCAGACTTTCAACTCATAGGAATCACGGGACACGCTGCCATTGCGTTTCAGCAAGCTCAAACTGACCGGCTTCAAAAGCTTTGTTGATCCAACCGATCTGATCATCGCAGACGGGTTGACCGGTGTGGTGGGGCCAAATGGCTGTGGCAAGTCCAATCTTCTGGAAGCATTGCGTTGGGTGATGGGTGAAAACCGGCCCAAATCCATGCGTGGTGGCGCGATGGAAGACGTGATTTTCGCAGGTGCTGCCACGCGTCCTGCACGCAATTTTGCTGAGGTCGTCCTGACCATGGACAACTCGGAACGTCTTGCGCCATCTGGATTCAACGACAGCGATCAGTTGGAGATCGTACGGCGCATCACCCGCGATGTTGGCAGCGCTTACAAGACCAACGGCAAGGATGTGCGCGCGCGCGATGTACAGATGCTGTTCGCCGATGCTTCGACGGGGGCGCATTCGCCTGCGCTGGTCGGGCAGAACCGCATCGCCGAATTGATCAACGCCAAACCCCGCGCGCGCCGCCGCATTCTGGAAGAAGCTGCCGGGATCTCGGGTCTGTATCAGCGTCGGCACGAAGCTGAGCTAAAGCTGAAAGGCACCGAGGCGAACCTGACTCGCGTCGATGACGTTCTGGAACAGCTTGGTGGGCAATTGGCTCAACTGGCGCGCCAAGCCCGTCAGGCCGCGCGATACCGTGAAATCGGCGAGCAGCTGCGTCAGGCCGAAGGGATGCTGCTGTATCGACGCTGGAAAGAGGCCGATATGGCCCGCCAGCAGGCAGAGGAAAAGCTGCGCGAACGTATCACCGAAGCTTCCCGTGCCGAGGCCGAGGCGCGCGCTGCCGCTGCAAAACGTGCCGAGATCGAAGAAACTTTGCCGCCACTTCGTGAAGAAGAGGCAATCGCAGCTGCGGTTCTGCAACGTCAGCAGGTGCAGCGCGATCAACTTTCCGATCAGGAAACCCGCGCGCGGCAGACCATTGAGACGCTGACAAACCGTATTCAGCAGCTTGGCCACGATATTGAGCGTGAAACCGGTCTGAATCGAGACGCAGGTCAAATGATTGAGCGTCTGGAATGGGAAGCGCGCGAGCTGGCAAAGGCCGCTGAAGGCCATGACGAGAAAGTGGCTGAGGCGGCAGAAATCGCGCGTGAGGCAGCCTCGATCCTGCAAAACCGCGAAGACCACCTGTCACAACAAACCGAGGACATGGCCCGTCTGGTCGCCCGGCACCAGTCAGCCCAACGTTTGGTCGAAGACAGCCGCAAGACATTGGCCCGGTCTGAGGGTGAAGAGGAAAAGGCACGGCAGGCAGTGGATGAGGCCAAAACCGCCTTGACCCGCGCCAGCGAGGCGTTTGAAGCCGCCCAGGAAGGTGAGGAAGAAGCCCGCGAAGCCGCTGAAGCCGCCGAAGAGGCTCTGGCAGCTGCGGATGAGCTGCGCAATGAAACACAAGCGCGCGAGGCCGAAGCACGCGCGCAGCGTTCTGAGGCCGAAGGTGAGCTTGGCGCGATCCGGGCCGAAACCACGGCGCTGGCCAAGCTGGTGGAACGCGACACTGCCGAAGGTGGTCAAGTGCTGGATCTGCTGCGCGTCGCGCCAGGCTTTGAAAAGGCTCTGGGCGCGGCCCTGGCCGATGATCTGCGCGCGCCCTTGGTCGAGGGCGATGGCCCTTCTGGCTGGGTGCAGGTGGCAGGATATGACAGCGATCAGCCTTTGTCGGATGGGGTCGAACCGCTGGCGCTTCACGTCTCGGGTCCGGATCGTCTCAGCCGTCGGATTGCACAGATCGGTCTTGTGGATGCCGATCAGGGCGCGCGTTTGCAAGCAGCGCTGAAACCGGGCCAACGGTTGGTGTCCCGTTCGGGTGATTTGTGGCGCTGGGACGGCTTCCGTGCATGGGCCGAGGATGCCCCAAGCGCAGCTGCACTGCGTTTAGAGCAACTCAACAAGCTGGAAGCACTCAAGCAGGAACTGACACGCACCGAGGCGCAGGCAGATGGCGCCCGTGCCGCGCATGAGGCTCTGTCGCGGCAATTGGCGGATGTGACCGAGGCCGACCGCCGTGCGCGAGAAACCCGCCGTGCTGCGGATCAGCGCATGGCCGAAACCGCGCGACTGCTTAGCCGGGCCGAAGCGGATCGTAATCTGGCGCAGGGTAAACTGGAGACCCTGACCCTTGCCGTAGATCGTCACAAGGAAGACGCCATGGCGGCCCGCGCGCAGCTGCGCGAAGCCGAGGGCGCATTGAGCGGCTTGGGCGATCTCGACAGTGCACGTGCCGAGGTCGAAGACATCAAACAAACTGTCGAGGCGGCGCGGATCACGATGCTGACCCACCGTTCGACACATGATGAGCTGCGTCGTGAGGGGGACGCGCGCACCCGCCGCTCGCAGGAGGTCACAAAAGACCTCAGCGGGTGGCGGCATAGACTGGAAACCGCTGAAAAACGGATCTCGGAACTGGCTGAGCGCAAGGAAAGCTCGGAAGAGGAGCTGACCGACGCCATGGCCGCCCCCGGTGAGATTGCCGAAGCGCGGGAAGAGCTGAACGAACTGATCGAAGCCGCCGAAGCGCGCCGGGCAGAGGCTGCGGACAAGCTGGCCGAGGCTGAGACCCAGCAGCGTGAGGTTGTTCTGGCAGAACGTGAAGCGGAACGCCTGGCTTCGGAAGCGCGCGAAAGCCGCGCGGCGGCCGAGGCGCGCTGTGATGCGGCAAAGGAAAGTGTGGTCGCTGCGGCAGAACGGATCGCCGAGGATCAACAATTGACCCCGAACCAGTTGCTGAATCAGTTGGATGTGAACCCCGACCAGATGCCTGCTGCGGATGTTCTGGAATCCGAGGTGAACCGCCACAAGCGTCAACGCGACGCAATGGGTGCAGTGAACTTGCGGGCGGAAGAAGACAGCAAAGAAGTTCAGGAAGAGTTCGACACGCTCAGCAGCGAAAAGGCCGATCTGGAAGAGGCGATCAAAGCCCTGCGCAGCGGCATCGCCAGCCTCAACCGCGAAGGACGCGAACGGTTGTTGACCGCGTTTGAACAGGTGAACTCGAACTTCGCTATGTTGTTCAAGCACCTGTTTGGGGGTGGTGAGGCCAATCTTGTCATGGTCGAAAGCGACGATCCGCTGGATGCAGGTCTTGAGATCATGTGCCAGCCGCCGGGCAAGAAACTGTCGACCCTCAGCCTGTTGTCTGGCGGAGAGCAGACCTTGACCGCGACCGCGTTGATCTTTGGTGTATTCCTGGCCAATCCCGCACCGATCTGTGTGTTGGACGAGGTCGATGCGCCGCTGGACGACGCCAACGTTACACGCTTCTGCGACCTGCTGGACGAGATGTGCCGCCAGACCGACACGCGGTTCCTGATCATCACGCACCACGCAGTGACAATGGCGCGAATGGACCGGCTGTTCGGCGTCACGATGCAGGAGCAAGGCGTAAGCCAGTTGGTCTCGGTTGATCTGAAAAAGGCCGAACAGATGGTCGCGTGACCGCTCACTGCAAGTTTATGACGTTTGCGCTCGGATCGCGCTAACTTGGGCGCATGACACGATTTCTAATCCCCGCCCTGTTCGTAGCCAGCTCAGCTTATGCTGCGGACTGGCCTTTAAAGTCCGGGGACATTCCTCTGACTTCAGCAGAGCTTGACGCTTTGGCAGGCCAAACATTCACCTTCTACGATGATGGTCAGGCCAAATTCTCGGCCGGTGGGGCCTATTCCTACACGTATGCCAGCGGAGACTCGGCTTTTGGCACATATTCCATCGCCGAGGACGGCAGCGTCTGTATCGCCTATCGCAACGGATTCAGCCGGTGTGATCTTTATGTAAGAAGCGGTGAGCGGCTGATCCTGATTGATCAGAAAGGAGACCGCTATCCCGTCCGGCCTGAGTAAAGCTTTTCGAGATTGAGATGCATAACCTAAGCGCAAAGCTGGTGTTCTCTTCATTTTGGTGAGAAATCTTGCCAGACTGAACACACGACCATTCCAGTCAATGGCTTAGGAGGGGATTGAACCCGTGGCAGAAGACACCGACGACCGGCTCGCTTTAGGTAAAAAACGCGGGTCACATGGCCGCCAACAGGACGAGGGTGTTCTGGTTATTCGCACGATAGCGATGCCCGCAGACACCAATCCGGCCGGTGACATTTTTGGCGGTTGGCTGATGTCGCAAATGGATTTGGCGGCAGGCAATATGGCGGCGCGCGTGGCGCAGGGGCGAACAGCGACCGTTTCCGTCGAGGCGATGCAGTTCTTGCACCCGGTCAAGGTTGGGGACGAAGTGACGCTGTATGCGACGCTGACGCATGTTGGGCGCACATCCATTCGTGTTCACGTGGATGTCTGGGCACGCCCGAGGCAATCGCAGAATGGAAAAAAGGTTACGGAAGCCGAGTTCGTGTTCGTCGCTTTGGACGACAACGGTGCGCCGCGCCCGGTGTTCGACGACAGTTAAGCGCGGCGTGTCAGGTTAAAGCCGGTTCAGTAAGTCGACCGTTGGCCAGGCATCTGCAGGCAAGCCCAAGCGGGCCTGTTCGGCCTGCACCGCAGCGCGTGTTCCGGCCCCCAGAATCCCGTCGATCTTGCCCACGTTATACCCTTTGGCTTGCAGTTTGGTTTGCAGCTCTTTCATCTGCGCTCCGTTCAAACCTTGCGCCGGATTGCCCGCATCATAGATCTGCGCGCCTTCCAGTCTTGTACCAAAATAGGCGGCGGTCAGAACGTAGACAAAGCTTTGATTCCATTCGAAATAGACGTCGAAATTCGGGTAGGCCAGAAAGGCCGGACCATTGCGCCCTTGCGGCAGGATCAGCGAGGCAGGCAGGTTGGCCAACGACCCGCTGCGCGCCTGCACGCCCATGGCTTGCCAATCGGCCACCGAGCGGGGTTTACCCGGGCCGGACAGGGACCAGTCCATCTGAGCGGGCACCGTGACCTCTTGCAACCATGGCTCGCCCGCGCGCCAGCCCAGATGCGACAGCATTTTGCCCCCGGACATCAGCGCATCAGCGGCCGAGGTTTTCAGGCGGACATGCCCGTCACCATCACCATCGACGCCGTTTTCCAAAATGTCGCGCGGTAGCATTTGGACCATGCCGATCTCTCCGGCCCATGCACCTGTCGTGCGGGCCGGGTCGAAATCGCCGTTTTGATACAGCTCGATAGCGGCGAAGATTTGTGGGCGAAACAATTCGGGCCTGCGGCAGTCGTGCGCCAAAGTCACCAGCGCGTTGCGGGTGTTGAAGTCCCCCTGGAACGAGCCATAGTCAGTCTCGAACGCCCAGAAGGCCAGCAGCACCCCGCGTGAGATACCGTATTCCTGTTCGATCCGGTCAAAGACCGCATCATATTTGCGCGACATGGCCTGCCCGCGTTCAATCCGGTTGGCCGAGATCAGGCGGCGCGAAAACTCGATGAACGGTTTCTGAAACACCCCTTGCGCCCGGTCGGCCCTGAGCACCGCATTGTCTTGCTGCACACCTTTGAAAAATGCGTTCACGGTGGATTTGTCAAAGCCTTGTTGCATGGCTTCGGTCTTCAAGCCTTTGACAAAGGAATTGAACCCACCCCCACATTGGGCAAAGGCAGGAGAAGCAAGCAAAGCGGCGGCAACCAGGCCGGAAAGAAAACGCATGAAGGGACCCTTCAGAAAATCAGATTGACCCCAACCCACACCGACACGAGCCCAAGCGCAAGCCCCCAAACGCTCCACAACATGTGACATGCGCGGAAAACCTCCGCCGCCCCGATCTCGCGCGGTGCGTCGCCATTGACCCAGGCCAGGTCCCGCAGCTTTCCATCATAGCTGCGTGGCCCGGCGAGGGCGATGTTCAGCGCGCGGGCCATCGCGGCCTCGGGCCAGCCTGCATTGGGTGAGATATGGCGGCGCGCATCCCCAACAATTTCGCGCCAGCGCGACCGTTGGCCTGAGAGCGCCACGATCAGCACACAGGTCAGCCGGGCGGGGATCAGGTTCAGCAGGTCATCGAACCGGGCCGAAGCCCAGCCGAACTCAAGGTACTTTTCGTTGCGATACCCGATCATGCTGTCGGCGGTGTTCACGGCTTTGTAGACCAGCAGCCCCGGCAACCCGGCGACCAGAAACCAGAAAGCGGGTGCAGTGACCCCGTCGCTGAGGTTTTCCGCCGCGCTTTCGATGGCCGACCGTGCCACCTGCGCCTCGGTCATGTCGCGGGTATCGCGTGAGACGATCATCGCCACCTGTGCCCGCCCCTCGGTCAGCGAAGTCAACAGCCCGTCACCCACAGCACGCACATGCGCGACCAGAGACTTCTGTGCCAACAGGATCGCGCAAACCAGAATCTCGACCACCGGTCCCAGCAACGAAAGCGCCCAGCCAAGCCCCCATGCGCCGCAAAGCAACAGGACTAGCACAAAAACGCCTTTCAATCGTCGCGTATTCCCGTGATTCAGCCGTTTGTCCAACCAGCCAATCAGATTGCCTATCATCACAGCGGGGTGTTTGACGCGAGACCAGAGCCAGTCAGGCTCTCCCAGTGCGGCGTCCAGGCACATGGCGCAGACCAGCATCAGGCCAACGCTCACAGCGCGGCCGCCAATCTGTCCCAGCCATTCTTGGGTGGCAGGCCCAGGCGTAGATAGGTGGTTGAATAGGGGAAAATGCGGCTCCAGATGTGGCTCTGTGCCAGTCTGTCCTGCCAATTGGCGGCGTCGTCGACCTTGTACAGGCGGAACAGGCTGGTGCCACCAACGATCTGAGCACCCTTGGCCGTAATCAGAGTATCCAGCCGCGCGGCCTCAGCAGTCAGACGCACGCGTGTGGCGTCAGCCCAACCCTTGTCTGACAAGGCTTGGGTTCCAATGCGCAGGGCAGGGCCCGACACGGACCACGGACCGGTCAAATCGTTTAGCCGGTTGATCAGGTCTGGCCGCCCGATGGCAAATCCGAGACGCATTCCAGCCAGCCCCCAGAACTTGCCAAAGCTTTTCAGCACGATCACACCGGAGCGGTCCGCCAGATGGATCAGAGACGCATCCGGCGTGACGTCGCAGAAGCTTTCATCAATCACATTCAACGGCGCAGTGACATCGCTTTCCTGCCAGATACGCCCGTCGGGGTTGTTCGGATGCACGATCACACGGGCGTCTCCGGCTGTGTCGGCCTGAACATTCCAACCCTGAGCTGAAAAGGCGGCCGCATGTTCGTTATAGGTGGGTGGCGTGATTTGAACTGTGCCGGATGTGGCCAGCGCCGGGATACGAGCGATGATGGCGGATGCTCCTGGTGCGGGAAGGATCGCTGCCCCATCCGGCACGTTCCAGAACCGGCGCGCGGCCTCGCTCAGGCGTTCAAAAGCCCCGTGGTCTGGCAGTTCCGTCCAATCCGCTGCTGTAAGCCCAGATATCTCATATGGGTGCGGGTTGATGCCGGTCGACAGATCGATCCAGTTGGCGCGTTGACCGCCATGTTTGACAATCGCCCTGTCCAGTCCGCCGCCGTGGTCGCGCACGGCGCGTGGGTCCAGACCGTGATCCAATGTGCTCATCTGCTCTCTCTGTGGGAAATGACCGATTTTGGCGCGTTTCAAGCGGATTTTCGCCTCTTACACAAGCAAATCCGTGTGATCACGGACCTGTGGGGCCGCTGTTAACACTTTGTTAAGGAAATAACGAGATCACGGACCACGGGGGTCGGCACCACTCACCATATCAAGTGCCGAGGTTGTTGCAAATGAAAGTTCTGATTGTTGAGAGTAACCCCGACCTTGGTCGGGTCTGGAAAAGGCATCTGGAGCGGCAAGGCGCCGAGGTCACGCTGGTCGAGACGCAGGAGGCCGCCATTCTGGCGTTGTATGGCACGGATTTTGAAATCATCGTGCTGGATCTGGTTTTGGAAAGCGGAAGCGCATTAGCGGTGGCCGATTTCGCAAGCTATCGCCGCCCCGAGGCGCGGGTGATCTTTGTCACCAACACCACCTTCTTTTCGGACGGGTCGATCTTTGCCCACAGCCCTAATGCCTGTGCCTATGTACAAAGTGAAACGCCGCCAGAGGATCTGGCGGCGATGGTGGAGCATTACGCAGCAGGGCGTTGATCGCGTCCGTGCGGTTCCATGTATTCCAGAACCGGATTGGTCGGGATGATCCGGTGCGGATTGATGCTGTCATGGCTGTAGTGATAGTGGCGCACGATATGGTTCATGTTCACCGTGGGCGCGACGCCGGGCCATTGATACAACTCGCGCGTATAGGCCCAAAGATTGGGGTAATCGATCAGACGCCGTTTGTTGCACTTGAAATGCAAGTGATAGACCGGATCAAAGCGGATCAATGTCGTGAACAGACGCCAGTCAGCCTCGGTGATCCGATCGCCCATCAGATAGCGATTGCGGGACAGGCGGTCCTCCAGCCAGTCCAGTGTGTCGAACAGCGGGCCCACCGCTGCGTCATAGGCTTCTTGTGAGGTGGCAAAGCCCGATTTGTAGACGCCGTTGTTCACGTCTGAATAGATGCGGGCGTTGACCTCTTCGATTTCGTCCCGCATCGCCTCGGGCCAGTAGTCATCGGTGTTGCCGGTGATCCCGTTGAAGGCCGAATTGAACATGCGGATGATTTCCGAACTTTCGTTCGAGACAATGGTTTCCTGCTGCTTGTCCCACAGGATCGGCACCGTGACCCGACCGGAATAGGACGGATCGGCCTTGGTATAGATTTGATGCGCGAAGTCCATGCCGTAAAGATCGTCACCTGTTGCGCCATGATCGTCGGTCACAAAGGTCCAGCCTTTGTCCAGCATGTCAGGGTGCACAACCGAGACAGAGATCAGGTCAGTCAGCCCTTTCAATTCGCGAAAGATCAGGGTGCGGTGCGCCCAGGGGCAGGCGTGACTGACATAGAGATGATAGCGCCCGGGTTCTGCCTTGAATCCGCTCTTGCCGGACGGCCCCGCGCTTCCATCAGCCGTTAACCAGTTGCGAAATTGCGCCGCGCTGCGTTTGAACGCGCCTCCCGTAGACTTTGTGTCATACCAAGTGTCATGCCATGTTCCGTCGACCAGCAGGCCCATTTCTTTTCCTCCGCGTAGGCGTTTGACCAAAGATAGGTCCAAGCCTGCCCTGTGCCTATCCGAACGCCTGCGCAACTGCTCTGCATTCGCGCACAATCGGGGCTGGGATTTCTGTGCAACAATTCGCAACCGCGCTGAATTCTATGATGTGGTTCACTGGATTTTTACAACTGTTCCCGCACAATAGATGTCATTCACGGGGGAACGGATTAAT
This sequence comes from Ruegeria sp. HKCCD4884, assembly GCF_013110855.1. NCBI lineage: Bacteria > Pseudomonadati > Pseudomonadota > Alphaproteobacteria > Rhodobacterales > Roseobacteraceae > Ruegeria > Ruegeria sp. HKCCD4884. The sequence goes on along the minus strand of NZ_WVRJ01000016.1, from coordinate 44,075 downwards.
GAGTACCTATGTTTCAAAGGAAATACGCGCCGAGTTGGACGCGGCCCGAATCGCCACGTTGAAGAAAGCCAGCCGTTTGCGGGTGGAAATGGGCAACAATACCTATAAAATCCTCAAATTGTGGAAGGACGGCTTCACTGTTGAGGCCGAAACGACACCGCGCCTGCGTGGGCTGGTCGATATCTACGATGGGGCCAACCACCTCTACCAATGCCTGATCGTCGCGGATGAGGATGAGGGCGGTGAGATGCGGTATGAGTTCAAGCGCAGCACTGCGGCCCATGACAAGGCTCCGCTGGATTTCTATCGCGCGCCGGATGCACCGATTGCCCTGTTGGGGCGCGAGGACTAGGGCCGGATTTCGACGGTCGTTCCGGTTTCAGTCAGAGTCCAAAGCTGCGCCATTTCGGCGTTTGACAGCGCAATACAGCCCAAGGTCCAGTCTCCGGGCAGCGTAAAACCGGCCACCCCATTGGGTTGGCCATGGATGAAGATGTCTCCTCCGGGGTCCGTACCCTGTTGGCGTGCGCGTTTGATGTCGTCGGGTTGTGGGTAGTCAATGCCCAGCGACAGATGAAAGGCGCTGTTTGGATTGCGCCGATCGATCCTGAACAGCCCGACGGGCGTTTTACCGTCCCCTTCGATCTCTTTGTTCCCATCCGGAGCAAAGCCCAGTGCAATGTCAGCCTTCATCACCACTGCCCCGTCCAGCGTGGCCGTCAGGCGGCGGGCAGATTTCTCGATCAGGATATGGTCGATGCGCGTGGCTTCGGGTGCCATTGGCGGCGCAGGCGGGCGCGGGCCGAAGCGGTGCCAGCCAGCCCAGCCGGCACCCGCGATCAACAGAGCTAGACCTATCAGCCCCAGCCGCCGCATGCCTTACTGCAAATCGCCAAAAGCCCGTTTCAGTCGGTTACAAGCTTCCTCTACCCGCGCGCGCTGCGTGGCGAGGTTGAAGCGTTCGAACGTCTCTCCACCTGTGCCGAAGCCGGGGCCAGACGATGTGGCGATCCGCGCGTCCTCGCGCAGGCGGCGGACAAATTCTGCGTGATCCATGCCCGTGCCCGAGAAATCGACCCAGGCCAGATAGGTTGCTTGTAAAGGCATCGACCACAGACCTGGAATTTCGGCGATGGTCTGATCGAACAAGCGCTTATTGCCTTCCAGATGTGCAATCTGCGCATCCACCCATTTGGCCCCTTCAGGGCTGTAGGCCGCGGTGATCATCGCCACACCCAAAGCGCTGGGGTCATAGTCCAGTGTTTGCAACCGATGCTTCATGGCCGCGCGCAGTTTGGGATCGGGAATGATCATGTTGCCGGTCCGCTGTCCGGCGATGTTGAAAGTCTTTGACGCAGCGGTCAGCGTCACTGTCCAGGGTCGCGCATCCGGGGCGGCTACGTCCATCGGCACGAACTTGGCACCGGGATAGACCAGATCGTGGTGGATCTCGTCCGACACCAGGATCAAACCGTTCCGCTCGGCAAACGCGGCCACGGCACGCAGTTCGTCTGGTGTCCAGACACGCCCCGACGGATTCTGCGGCGAACACCACAGCAACATCTTCTCGGACCCGTCCAGCCGCGACTGCGCGTCGTCCAGATCAAGCCCATAGCTGTCGCCTTCCCGCACCAGCGGGCATTCGACGACCCGGCGGCCTGATTTGTTCACCTTATGCGCAAACTCATGATAGACGGGGGTGAAAATCACGATGCCATCGTCGGGTTCGGTCCAGACATCCAGCGACAGCGCGATTGCATTGCCCAGACCTTGGGTTGTCAGAATCCAATCTGTATCGATTTCCCAGTCATGGCGGGTCTTCATCCACCACTGGACGGAAGCCAGATAATCCGGGTGCATCCAGGAATACCCGAACACGCCATGATCAGCGGCTTTGCGCACCGCATCGATTACGCAAGGCGCTGTTTGGTAATCGGAATCGGCCGTCCACATGGCCAGCCCGTCATTGGGTGAGACGCCGTACAACATCTCCATCTTGTCCCATTTGGAACTGTTGGTGCCCCGGCGGTCGATCAGGTCGTTGAAAGTCATGTCTGCTCCGTTCTGTTGGTCGAAAGCTAACCGCAAATCGGGCAGGTGCAAGGGGGGCGTTGCGGCGCGGGACGGGATGGCCTAAATCAGCCTCATGAAACGCAATATCCTGATCCATCCCGACCCCCGCCTGAAGAAGGTCTGCGCGCCCGTAGGCGACCTTACGGACGAGCTGCGCAAACTGGCTGACGACATGCTGGAAACCATGTATGACGCGCCCGGCATCGGCCTGGCCGCGCCGCAGATCGGTGTGCTGGATCGGTTGATTGTTCTGGATTGTGTCAAGGAAGAAGGTGAAACCCCGCGTCCCCTGATCATGTTCAACCCCGAGGTCATCGCATCATCGGATGAAACCAATGTCTATGAGGAAGGGTGCCTGTCCATCCCCGATCAATACGCCGAAGTGACCCGCCCCAAGGTGGTGGATGTCACCTGGATGGATCAGAATGGTAATCTGCAGCAGGAAACCTTTGATGGGCTTTGGGCCACCTGCGTGCAACATGAGATCGATCATTTGAACGGCAAGCTGTTCATCGACTATCTCAAACCACTGAAACGGCAGATGATCACGCGCAAGATGCAAAAGCTGAAACGCGAGAAAGCGCGCTCATGACAGTGCGCACCTGCTTGCCCTGGCCCGACAAACGTCTGCGAACCGAAGCGGATGAGGTGACAGAAATCACCGATGAAATTCGGACGATCTGGGACGATATGATCGACACGATGGAGGCAATGCCCGGTGTTGGCCTTGCTGCGACGCAGATTGGTGTGATGTTGCGTCTGGCCGTGGTTGATGGATCGGCTGAGCGGGGCAAGGCCGTGCGTCTGGCCAACCCGGAAATCCTGCACAGCTCGATTGAGCTGCGCGAACATGAAGAAGCCAGCCCGAACTTGCCCGGTGTGTCAGCCAAGATCAAACGCCCGCGTGCAGTGACTGTGAAATACGTGAACGAACAGGGCATGGTGGACCGTCGCGACTTTGTCGGGATCGACGCCACCAGCGTGCAGCATCAGATCGATCATCTGAACGGGAAGATGTATTTCGACCGGCTCAGTAAGGTCAAACGCGACATGCTGCTGCGTAAAGCAAAGAAATTGACGTAAGTCGGGTTTCAGCCCGGCACCTGAAAAACTCCGGAGACGAGCATGCGTGTCATCTTCATGGGAACCCCCGAATTCTCAGTCCCGGTGTTGGATGCGCTGGTTGAGGCTGGGCACGAAATTGCTGCCGTCTATTGTCAGCCGCCGCGCCCTGCTGGTCGCGGCAAGAAAGACCGCCCCACGCCCGTTCACGCCCGGGCCGAGGGGCTGGGCCTTTCTGTCCGCCATCCGGTTTCGTTGAAATCAGCCGAAGAACAATACGCCTTTGCCGAGTTAAACGCGGATGTGGCTGTTGTCGTGGCTTACGGCCTGATCCTACCGCAACCCGTACTAGATGCGCCCAAACAGGGTTGCCTGAACATCCATGCCAGCCTGTTGCCGCGTTGGCGCGGGGCCGCGCCGATCCATCGGGCGATCATGTCAGGCGACGCCGAGACCGGGATCTGCATTATGCAGATGGAGGCAGGTCTGGACACTGGCCCCGTTCTGTTGCGGCAGGTAACTGCGATCGAGCCCGAAGAAACCACTGCGAAGCTACACGATCGCCTGTCGACCATGGGGGCCGCGTTGATCGTCGATGCACTGGCCAATCTGCCGAACCTTGCACCTGAACCTCAGCCCGAGGACGGCGTGACTTATGCCGCTAAGATCGACAAGTCCGAGGCGCGCATTGACTGGAAGCGCCCGGCGGTCGAGGTTGATCGGCAGATCCGTGGCCTGTCGCCTTTTCCCGGAGCCTGGACCGAAGTGGACGGTGAGCGGATCAAGGTGCTTGCGTCGCGCGTTACAGAGGGGCAGGGCGCCTCTGGCGAGGTTTTGAATGGCGATCTGCACGTGGCCTGCGGGCAGGGTGCTGTCGAACTGCTGCGCTTGCAAAGGGCAGGCAAAGGCGCGCAGGATAGGGAAACGTTTCTGCGGGGCTGGGCAATACCTACCGGCACTCAGCTGTCTTCGGAGTAAAGCCATATGTTCATGGTGATGATGGGCACCGTCGTGATTGCCGGGATTGTGGGGTACCTGTCCGAGAAATCCGGTTTTACTCATAACGGCTATCTGCCCTCGATCATCATTTGCGTGGGCGGAGCGTTCTTGTTTTATTTTGTCCGCATCATGTTTGGGATCAGCTTTGGCCCGCCGGGATTGGACGCGGTGATTTCATCTGTCGGGGCCTTGATCATCGTGCCGACCCATTGGAGGAAGTAAGATGCCCGTCGTCGCCCTGATCATCATTGGAGCAGCTGCCGGTTTTTTGGCCACCCGGCTGATGCGGATCGAAGCAGATATCCCGACGACCATGTTGATTGGGATTGTTGGCGCTCTGATCGGAGGGTTTCTGCTGCGGTTTTTGATAACAGTCATGGGCTGGCTGTCTGGATTTGTTGGCGCAGTCCTTGGCGCGTTACTGGTGATCTGGATCTGGCAAACCTATCTGCGCCGATAACTGCTTGACCTTGGGTCTTTTGTCCGCCCAGATCGCGTCCAAACGATTTGGGAGGATGCCGATGCTGCACGATCTGAAACCGGGTGATGTCGCCCTGATGGGTGTGCCGCTGGATCTGCATTCCTCTTTCCTGCAAGGTCCGGCTTTCGCGCCCGGACGAATTCGCGAGGCGCTGCATTCGGGCGCTGCCAATCTGACGGCCGAGGACGGCACTGATCTGGGCGCGACCGAGCGGTTTCGTGATACCGGCGATTTGGACGTGTTTGAAATGCGCGGTCAGGAGCCGATTGACCGGATCGAAACCGAAGCAGCCAAGCGGATCGCAACCAGCGCGCGCCTGTTGTCTCTGGGCGGGGATCATTCCGTAGCCTATCCGTTGATCAAAGCCCATGCGGACCGATACGCAGGGCTGAACATTCTGCATGTCGACAGCCATCCCGATCTGTATGACGAGCAAGATATCGGCCCATTGGGCCATGGCTGCCCCTTTGCGCGGGTGATGGAGAACTGCCCGGTCAAGCGATTGGTACAGGTCGGAATCCGAACCATGAACGCCCATCAGCGCGCGCAAGCCGACAGGTTCGGAGTCGAAGTGATCGACATGCGCAACTGGAGTGCCGATCTGCAGATTTCTTTTGATGGCCCCGTCTATCTGTCACTGGATTTGGATGCACTTGATCCGGCCTTTGCCCCCGGCGTCTCACATCACGAACCCGGCGGGCTGAGCACCCGCGAGGTCATCAACCTGATCCATCGTTTCGAGGGCCAATTGGTCGGCGCGGATATTGTTGAACTGAACCCGCATCGCGACCCATACGGTATGACCGCAATGGTGGCCGCAAAATTCGTCAAAGAGATCGGTGCGCGCTTGCTGTCGCGTTGATTCACCGCGCGTCGCACACCGTGGCTGAACCAAGGGCCGGTGCACCCTTTGTGGTCATATCGTACCGGTTCGCTTCAGCGGCGGTCATCCAGTGCATGCTTTCAGCCGGGGCTGCGAAGAGGGTATACCAGTAAAATTCCTCATCCACGCCGATGTCTTTGAAATAGTCCAGGTATCGGTCATGTTCCGGGTCGTCTTCGGGCAACTCGGTCGCTACCAGTCCCGATCCGGCCCAGCTGTGAACGCCGACACAGGCCCCCGGTTGCAAGATGCGCCGGTTTCCGGCCAGAAACAGATCGGTGCCCCCGCTCGCAACCAGACCATCTGAGGGTACGACTGTATCGAAACCAGCCTTGTGCACCTCGCGGCTGAAGATGACATTGGCATCGTCATCCACTGATCCTTCGATGTATTGCAGAACCAGAGTTCGGGCCTCGGGGTTTTCGGCAACGACTTCCTCAAATGCCGATAGCGTTGTTTCATCAATCGTGCCTGACGCAATGATCTGGTCGCCCTGTGCAACGAAACTGACAGGTGTATAGTACTCGCCACACGAGGCGAGCAGAGCCAGACAAGCTGATATGGATGTGAATCTGAAGGTCATCGCGTGCCTCGCCGAACTGTACTGCCCAAAGAGGTATCAGCACAGTTCTGTTGCGTCCACCGGCTGGCTTAGCTGCGCGGCGGGCGGCTTTTGTAGACGGGCAGCTGCCATCCAAACGTCAAAGAACCAGCCCGCAACGCCCAGCAAACCAACGCACAAAGAGCCAGTGAGAGCGCTGGTTCCAACCCCAGCCGGACAGCAATCACAGCTGTCAGCGCGCCGGTAAATGCGCATGAAACATAAAGCTCGCCCTGTTTCAGCACCAGCGGAACCTCGTTGCAGACGACATCGCGCATCAACCCGCCCAGACATCCGGTCGTCACGCCCATCAACACAACTATGACGCCGGATTGATCCAACGACAGTGCCGCGCCGGTACCGGCGGCGACTGCCACCGACAGAGCGAAACTGTCCAGCCAGATCAGCCAATTGTAACGGCTTTCCATTAGATGTGCGGTGAAAAAAACCAATACCGCAGCGGCGACGGCGATCAGAATGTAATCCGGCTGACCGACCCAAAAGATTGGGTGCCGGTCCAACAACAGATCACGCACAGTACCGCCCCCGACTGCCGTCAAGCAGGCCATGAAGGCAAACCCTACCAGATCCAGCTGCGCGCGGCTTGCCACCAAGGCTCCGGTCAGTGCAAAGATCAGGACCGAGGCATAATCCAGCAGCGTCAGCGCGGTCACGCCTGTGCCTTTTTAGGTTTGAATGGGGCCATGCCAGAACGGGCCAGTTCGTCGGCCTTTTCATTCTCGGGGTGACCCGCGTGACCCTTGACCCATTCCCAGGTCACATCATGTCGCCCCTGCGCCTCGTCCAGGCGTTGCCACAGATCGACGTTCTTGACCGGCTTCTTGTTCGAGGTTTTCCAGCCGTTACGCTTCCAGCCAAAGATCCAGCCGGTGACGCCGTTCTTCACATAGGCGCTGTCGGTCACGATGGTGATTTTCGACGGGCGCTCCAGCGTCTCTAACGCGGAAATGGCGGCCAGCAGTTCCATTCGGTTATTGGTTGTCTCGGCCTCGCCGCCATTCAGCTCACGCTCTTTCAAAACGGTGCCCCCGTCCATCGCGCGTAGCAAAACACCCCAGCCTCCGGGTCCGGGATTGCCGGAACAAGCACCATCGGTATAGGCAAACAAGTCAGGCATGGGCGAACACCAGAATAAAACCGTCGTAAGAGCCTGCCAGACCTTTCCCCATCCCTTTGACCGAGCGATCAATTGTGAAGCCGGTTTGGGTCAGCGCGTCTTCGATCTCGGCTTCGGTATAATAGGTGTAATACCGATCCAACTCGTCCCTGTGCTCACCTGTACCCAGCTTCATGCCGAGAAAAAGCTGCCCCTTAGGCTTCAGAGCAGAGTGAATCGCCTTCAGGTGTCGCGGGAAATCTGCGCGTGGCGCGTGCAGCAGGGAAAAGCTGGCGTAGACACCGTCAAAGATAGCGGTTTCGGTGACGTCATCGAACGTGCCCAGATACGCGTCCACTCCGTTCTGCCGGGCGTGATCCACGAAGGCAGGCGTCGCATCCAGCGCCTTTACCGTCAATCCTTGACGCATCAGGAAACTGCTATCTGAACCCGGCCCGGATCCCAGATCCAGAACATATCCACCTGCGACGACTGCATCTACAAATGCTTGTCTGGCCTCAAGCTGTGCTTCGGGCAGGGGAACGTTCAGGTATTCGGCCACCCTGTTGGTATATGCGTCGATCGTGCGTTTATCGGTCACAGGTATACTCCGACGGCAAGGCTGGCCAGAACAACGGCGGTCAGCAGGACGCGTAACCGCATCCACCAAACCGGTGTCAGCCGCCAATAAGAAAACAGGGCATCCAGCACCAACAGGCCGGCAAACCCGTACATCAGGTTTGTGCCCGCCTGCACCGGCCCGCCGCCCGTCATGAAAAAGGCCCAAAGCGCGGGCAGGACCGACAATGTGTAACACAGACCTGCCTTGCTGCCCGAGGTCTTAGTGGCAAACCCCCAAAGAACACCGGACATGAAGCTCAGGATCACCGAGCCATAGAACAGCTGCACGTATGGACCCACAAACCGCGCGCCAAGGTTCTGTGCGCCCCAAGCGTTCAGGTCGCCGTTCAGATAGGTCAACGCACCCCAGACAAAAGGGATCAGCCCTGCCAACCCCAGATAAAACGGTGCCTTTGGTACTCCGATCACGCTGGTTGCCTCAGGACGCGCGGCACTTTGAACTCGACGTTTTCGGTGGCGGTTTCAACCAATTCCACAGTGACATCGTAATGCGCGCGGAAGGCGTCGATCACTTCGTCAACCAAAAGCTCGGGGGCCGATGCGCCGGCGGTGACGGCCACGGATGAGATGCCCTTGAGCGCACGCCAGTCGATCTCGGTGGCGCGCTGTACCAGTTGCGCGTATTTGCAGCCCTCGCGCGAGGCGACCTCAACCAGACGGCGCGAGTTTGATGAGTTCGGCGCGCCTACAACCAGCAGGGCGTCTGCCTTGGGGGCCACTGCCTTGACGGCCTCTTGCCGGTTCGTGGTGGCATAGCAGATGTCTTCCTTGTGCGGCCCGACAATGGCCGGGAACCTGGCCTGAAGCGCAGCTATGATGTCTTTGGTGTCATCAACCGACAGGGTTGTCTGGGTGACAAAGGCAAGTTTTTCGGGGTCACGCACATCAACCGTGGCCACATCTTCGACGGTTTCAACCAACAGAACATCGCCTTCGGGCAACTGTCCCATAGTGCCAACGGTTTCGGGATGACCCTTGTGGCCGATCATGATCATCTGCAACCCTGCATCCGCATGGCGCTGTGCTTCGACATGCACTTTAGAGACCAGTGGGCAGGTCGCGTCGACATAGATCATTTCGCGCTTGGCGGCCTCGGCAGGAACCGATTTCGGTACGCCATGGGCGGAAAAGATCACCGGACGATCATCGGGGCATTCGTGCAGTTCTTCGACAAAAACGGCCCCTTTTGCCCGCAGCCCGTCGACGACAAACTTGTTGTGGACAATCTCGTGGCGCACGTAAACCGGAGCGCCCCATTTCTGCAGGGCCATTTCAACGATTTTGATGGCGCGATCCACACCGGCGCAGAAACCCCGGGGAGCGGCAAGGTAAAGTGTCAGTGGTGGCTTTGTCATTAGGCTGTCTCCTTAGGGCACAGGTAAGTCTTTTCCCGGCCTTGGTCCAGACAGGAGATCGTCATTCAACTGACACGAATCGATGCTAGCCAAGTTATGTTTCAGCACCTGTTCATTGTTAAAGAAGCGCGGCCAGGACCCTGGTCCTGACCGCGCGAATTTTTCCCCATCAAAAAAGGCGTATGCCTGATCAGCTGTTGCCAGCCATCGCAACGTTGCGCGGCTCGGCCGGCATTTCACGTGGCGGGCGTCCGATCACGTCACGCAGATCTTCCAATTCGATGAAGTTGTCGGCCTGACGACGCAGTTCGTCCGAAATCATCGGTGGCTGACTGCGGATGGTCGACACAACGGAAACACGCACGCCCTGGCGTTGCAGGCTGGCGATCAGCGGGCGGAAATCCCCATCGCCAGAGAACAGCACGATATGATCCACACGCGGCGCAAGTTCCATGGCATCAACTGTAAGTTCGATGTCCATGTTTCCTTTGACTTTCCGACGCCCCATGCTGTCGGTGTATTCCTTGGCCGGTTTCGTGACCATGGTGAAGCCGTTGTAATGCAGCCAGTCGACCAATGGGCGTATTGGCGAATACTCGTCGTTTTCCAGGAGCGCTGTGTAATAGAAAGCCCGAAGCAACTTGCCGCGGCGCATGAATTCCTGCCGCAGAAGTTTGTAGTCTATGTCGAAACCGAGTGCTTTTGCCGCGGCATAAAGATTCGAGCCGTCGATGAACAGCGCTAGCCGTTCGTCCTTATAAAACATAAATAGTCCCTTCCGGTATAATACAGACCGCACCGCTAGATGAGTGAGTGAGTGATGAATTGGCGCGTTCTGTCGGTCTATAATTAGAACTTTTGCCGGTTATCGCAAGTATGCAATGTGTCGAATATAGGGTGCTAGATGAGCAATTCGTTGTCAAATGCCGTTGTTGCGCTGGGTGCAAATCTCAACTTGAGAGGAAATGAGCCCGCAATGACACTTCGAAATGCACTTGACGCTATTGCGCGTCAGGAGGTGGTGATTCGGTCAGTCAGCCGATTTTTTGCAACTCCCTGTTTCCCCGTGGGTGCGGGTCCTGACTATGTGAATGCGGCGGCTCTGATCGCTACCGAAAAGTCACCGACCGAGCTTTTGCGCGTGTTGCATGCAGTTGAGCATGAGTTCGGGCGCGAACGGATCCAACGCTGGGGTATGCGGACACTGGATCTGGATCTTGTGTGCTTTGACGATCTGGTGTTGCCAGATCAGGCTGTGTTTGATCGCTGGCTGACATTACCCTCTGACGCACAGCAGAATGAGGCGCCCGATCAACTGATACTGCCCCATCCACGCCTGCAGGACCGTGCTTTCGTATTGGTTCCCATGGCAGATATCGCGCCGGATTGGTGCCATCCGGTTCTGGAGCGCTCGGTTACGCAGATGGTCGCTGACTTGCCTTTAGCTGAGGTTGAGGCGGTCACGCCGCTGTGATCCTTGCAAATGCAGCATTTCCTGCTTGTCAAGGCGCGGATTCGCGCTTAGATAAACCTCTTCCTGACATGGATTCAGAAACGGAGAGCGCCCCATGGCCCGCGTGACGGTTGAAGATTGCGTAGATAAGGTTCCAAACCGGTTCGAGCTGGTGATGCTTGCCGCCCATCGGGCGCGCGAAATCTCCGCTGGTGCTGCGATTACCGTTGACCGTGACAACGACAAAAACCCTGTCGTATCCCTGCGCGAAATCGCCGACGAAACGCAAAGCGCGGATGACCTGCGCGAGCGTCTGATCGAGGCCAACCAGACCCAGATCGAGGTCGATGAGCCGGAAGAAGACCAGATGGCGCTGCTGATGGGTGCCGAATCGGACAAGCCTGCCATGGACGACATGTCCGAAGAAAAACTCCTGCGCGCTCTGATGGAGGCTCAGGGACAGGGGTAAGCCCTAAAAACGAAGGTGCGGACCGGATGATTTCTGAAGACGACCTGATTGCGCTGGTCCGCAACTACAATCCGAAGACAAATGCTGATCGCATTACGCTGGCCTATGAGTTCGGCCAGCAGATGCATGAGGGGCAGTTCCGCCATTCCGGCGAGCCTTATTTTACCCACCCCGTTGCAGTTGCCGCCATCCTGACCGAACAGCGTTTGGATGACGCGACTATCATAACAGCGCTTCTGCACGACACGATCGAAGATACCAAAGCCAACTATGGCAAGGTTGCCGAACTGTTTGGGGATGAGGTCGCCAAGCTGGTCGATGGCGTCACCAAGCTGACCAACCTGCAACTGTCCAGCCGCGAGACCAAGCAGGCTGAAAACTTCCGTAAGTTGTTCATGGCCATGTCCAAGGACCTGCGGGTCATTTTGGTCAAGTTGGCGGACCGTCTGCACAATATGCGCACGATCAAGGCCATGCGCCCCGAAAAGCAGGTGGTCAAAGCGCGCGAGACGATGGACATCTACGCTCCGCTCGCTGGCCGAATGGGTATGCAATGGATGCGCGAAGAGCTGGAAGACCTTGCCTTCCGCGTGCTGAACCCCGAAGGCCGCCAGTCGATCATCCGGCGTTTTATCACGCTGCAACGCGAAACCGGTGACGTGATCCACCGCATCACCGGCGATATGCGGCACGAGCTGGAAAAGGCAGGCATCGAGGCCGAGGTCTTTGGCCGCGCTAAAAAACCCTATTCGATCTGGCGTAAGATGCAGGAAAAGGACCAAGGTTTTTCACGCCTGTCCGACATCTATGGTTTCCGCATCATTACTCAGACGGAAGAAGACTGTTACCGCACCCTCGGCGCGATCCACCAGCGCTGGCGCGCGGTGCCTGGGCGGTTCAAGGATTACATCAGTCAGCCAAAATCAAATGGCTACCGCTCGATCCACACCACTGTGTCGGGGCGCGATGGTAAACGGGTCGAAGTTCAGATTCGCACTCGTCAGATGCACGACGTGGCTGAAACCGGCGTTGCGGCGCATTGGTCCTATCGCGACGGTGTTCGCACCGAGAACCCTTTTGCGGTCGACCCGGCCAAGTGGATTTCGAACCTGACTGAGCAGTTCGACAACGAAGAAGATCACGAAGACTTCCTCGAAGCGGTCAAGCTGGAAATGTATTCCGACCAGGTGTTCTGCTTCACACCCAAAGGGGATGTGGTGAAGCTGCCCCGTGGGGCAACACCGATTGATTTTGCTTATGCCATCCACACCCGGATCGGCCATGCCTGTGTCGGGGCCAAGGTAGACGGCATTCGTGTGCCGCTGTGGACACGGCTAAAGAACGGTCAGTCGGTGGACATTATTACGGCTGACGGTCAGACACCGCAGGTCACTTGGCTTGAGATCGCTGTCACCGGCAAGGCCCGTACTGCCATCCGTCGCGCTTTGCGTGAGGTCGACAGAGAGCGGTTCATCAAGTTGGGCAAGGAACTGGCCCGTTCCGGTTTCGAACATGTTGGCCGCAAGGCAACGGACAAGGCGCTGGATACGGCTGCCAAACACCTGCGTCTGAAAGATCGGCACGAGCTGTTGGCCCGTCTGGGCAGCGCGGAATTGACGGCGCATGAGGTGGTCGAAGCCGTCTATCCGGAACTGGCCAAGGACGACGGTGATGCCATTCCGCTGCGTCGTGCCGTGATCGGCCTTGAGCCGGGGCAGAAATTCGACCGTGCGCCGTGTTGTCAGCCTCTGCCTGGCGAGCGGATCGTTGGCATCACCTACCGGGGCAAAGGCGTGGTGGTACATGCCATCGACTGCAACCGGCTAAGCGAATTCGAAGGTGAACCCGACCGCTGGGTCGATCTGCACTGGCATTCGGGCACCCACCCAGCCGTGTACGGGGCGACGCTGGATCTGACCATCGGCAACGATGCCGGGGTTCTGGGGCGAATTTGCACATTGATCGGTGAGAAAAAGGCCAATATTTCGAACCTGGAATTTGTTGACCGCAAACCGGATTTTTACCGTCTGTTGATCAATGTCGAACTGCGCGACCTTGAACAGCTGCACTCACTGATGCTGATGCTTGAGGCAGAAAGCGACGTTGCAGCCGTCGAACGGCACAGAGACCGGACCAAGACCGCAACCGCGGCTGGCTGAGAAGGGGTGATCACGCGTGGTATTCAAGCGCCGAGACCGACGCTCTGCTGTCCAAGTCGCGTCGGAGTTTGTCTATCCGCGTGGCGGGTGGACCCGCGCTTTTCACTATGTCAAACATCGTGTCCGCCGTTTGCCGGACACCCCTGACCGAATTGCGCGTGGTATCGGCGCGGGGGTCTTCGCAGCCTTTACCCCGTTCTATGGGCTGCATTTTCTGGTCGCAGCCATTGGTGCACGCCTGATCAAAGGGAATATCTTGGCGGCGCTCAGCGGTACGTTTTTTGGAAATCCACTGACTTACGTGCCAATCGGTGTCATCTGCCTTCAAACCGGGCATTTTCTTTTGGGCACCAAATACGAAGAAGGTGACACTCAGGGGCTGATGGGGAAGTTCGCCGATGCTATCGGTGACCTCAAGAACAACTTTCTGGCCTTGTTCACCGACCGCGTGGCAGACTGGCGTGGGCTGGACCAGTTCTACGATGACGTCTTTTTCCCCTACATGATTGGCGGCATCATTCCCGGCATTGTGGCCGGTGTGATTTGCTATTACCTCAGCCTGCCGCTGATCCTTACCTATCAACAACGCCGCCGCGCCAGGATCAAAGCGAAGTTTGAGGAAATCAAACGTTTGGCTGAAAAATCGACTGCCGTTCCTGAGGCAAAGCCACTAGGCTCCGCCGCGAAACTGAAAAAGGAATCGAGAGATGTCTGAGAACGATCTGCGTCTGGGTGTGAACATCGATCACGTCGCCACCGTGCGAAATGCACGGGGTGGGGCTTATCCCGATCCGCTGCGCGCCGCCAAACTGGCGGAAGAGGCAGGAGCCGACGGCATCACCGCCCACCTGCGCGAAGACCGTCGCCATATCTCGGACGCTGACATCGACGGGCTGATGGAAGTTCTGTCGGTGCCATTGAACTTTGAAATGGCCGCAACAGACGAGATGCAGAAAATTGCTCTGCGCCACAAACCCCATGCGGTTTGCATCGTCCCGGAAAAGCGCGAGGAGCGCACCACAGAAGGCGGTCTGGAAGTTGCGCGCGAGGAAAACAAACTGGCCCATTTCATCGCGCCCCTGCGCGACGTCGGCTGCCGCGTGTCGATCTTCATTGCTGCCGATCAACGCCAGATCGAGGCTGCACATCGCATTGGTGTAGAGGTGATCGAGCTGCACACAGGCGCTTATTGCGATGCACATGCCGAAGGTCGTATGGAAGACGCCGCCCGCGAGCTTGAAGCGCTGCGCCAAATGTCCACCTTTGCCCACTCTCTGGGGCTTGAGGTTCATGCGGGTCACGGCCTGACCTATGACACCGTACAACCGATTGCCGCCTTCCCCGAGGTGAAAGAGCTGAATATCGGTCACTTCCTGATTGGTGAATCGATCTTTCTGGGCCTCACCCCCGCCATTCAAGAAATGCGCCGCCTGATGGACGAGGCCCGCGCGTGATCACGCCCGGCTTCGTCGCCATCTGGCTGGCCTGGCTGATGGCTGGCGGCTCTCCGGGGCCTGCCACGATGGGTATTGCCGGAACTGCGATGAACGAAGGCCGCCGCGCCGGTCTGGTCTTTGCGCTGGGCATCTGTGCCGGATCCGCCGCTTGGGGCATAGCCGCTGCGCTGGGTTTGTCGGCGATCATGCTGGCCAATGTCTGGGTGTTCGAAGTGATCCGGTACATCGGTGTGGCCTATCTTGGCTGGCTGGCCTTCAAGGCCCTGCGCCGCGCGATGACCTCGGACGAAGTCGCTTTGGGCAAACCGGTCACTGGTTCACTGCCGACGATCTTTGCCAAAGGCGCTGCGATCCACCTGACCAATCCCAAAGCGATCCTAAGCTGGGGCTCCATCTATGCCATTGTCGCGCCCAATGATGCCAGCCTGTCGATGCTGCTGGGCTATTTCGCCATGCTTTATGCCGGATCGCTGCTGATTTTCATCGGGTACGCGTTTCTGTTTTCATCCGAGCGTATGGTCCGCGCCTACCGCCGCGCCCGCCGCTGGTTCGATTTCGCCTTTGCGGGTTTCTTTGGGGTGGCGAGCTACAAGATATTGACGGTGCGGTTGTCATGATCCTTGGCATCGGCACAGACCTCGCAAACATCGACCGCATCCAAGGCACGCTTGATCGCTTCGGCGACCGGTTCCGCAATCGTGTCTTTACTGATACCGAACAGCGCAAAGCCGAGCGCCGCCACGATACAGCTGGCACCTATGCCAAGCGCTGGGCGGCGAAAGAGGCGTGCTCTAAGGCGCTGGGCACCGGACTGCGCATGGGCATCGCATGGAAGGATATGGCTGTCACCAATCTACGTACAGGCCAGCCTGTTATGCATGTCACCGGCTGGGCTGCCGAGCGTCTTAAGGAAATGACCCCAGACGGGCACGAGGCGATCATCCACGTGACGCTGACCGATGACCATCCCTGGGCGCAAGCCTTTGTGGTGATCGAGGCCCGTCCGCTTCAAGAAGCGCCCGCGCAGCCTTGACTTGCCCCCACCTGACCCGCATGTAGCACCCCAACCACGCATAGACTGGAGAGAGCAGTATGGCCGAGGAAGCCAAAACCGGAAATCCCGTTTGGGAGACGATTAAAACCATCGTCTATGCTCTGCTGATTGCGGGCGTATTCCGCACCCTCTTCTTTCAGCCTTTCTGGATCCCCTCGGGCTCGATGAAGGAAACGCTGCTGATCGGTGATTTCCTTTTCGTCAACAAAATGACCTATGGTTATTCCTACGCGTCCTGTCCCAGCTTGATCATCCCCAGCGTGGGTCTGAATGTGGATGCCGAAGATATCTGCGGTTGGATGCAGGGTGACGGTGACAGCCGCATTTGGGGCGGTGAGCCCGAGCGCGGCGATGTCATCGTTTTCCGCCATCCGGTCACGGGCCGCGACTATATCAAGCGTCTGATTGGTCTGCCGGGTGATCGTATCCAGGTTCGGGAAGGTCAGATCATACTGAACGATGTTCCGGTTCCACAGCAGCCCGATGGCGTCTTCACTGAAGTTGCCGAGCCGCAAGGCCCGCAACGTCTGCGTCCGCGCTGTGAAAATGGGCCCGTTGGCATTGGTGGCGCATGCGAAAAATCGCGCCTGATTGAAACTTTGCCCAACGGCGTCTCGTATGACGTGCTGAATATCGGGAATCAGGGGTCGGACAACACCGGCATCTACAACGTGCCCGAAGGCCACTACTTCTTTATGGGTGACAACCGCGACAACTCTGCCGACAGCCGCCTTCCCCAATCTGCGGGTGGCGTAGGCTACGTGCCTTACGAAAACCTGATTGGTCGGGCTGATCGCATCATGTTCTCATCTGCTGGCCGGTCGATGCTGTTCTTCTGGACCTGGCGCGGTGACCGGTTCTTCAAGGCGGTCAATTGAAGCTTTCGGCTGAAATAAAGGCATTCCAGCAGCGTTTGGGGTATGAGTTCGCCAATCCTGAATTGCTGGTACGTGCGCTGACACATGGTTCGGTCTCGTCGTCCACTCGGCCCGATAATCAACGGCTCGAATTTCTGGGCGACCGCGTTCTGGGCCTTGTCATGGCAACGGCTTTGCTTGAGGCCGACAAAACGGCATCCGAAGGCCAATTGGCCCCCCGGTTCAACGCGCTGGTCCGGAAAGAGGCCTGCGCCGATGTGGCCCGCCAGATCGATCTTGGCGGGGTGCTGAAGCTGGGCCGGTCCGAGATGTTATCCGGTGGCCGCCGCAAACTGGCCCTGTTGGGCGACGCAATGGAAGCCGTGATTGCCGCAATTTACCGCGACGCAGGGTTCGAGGCCGCGCGCGATGTCATCCTGGCCCTTTGGGGCGACCGGATCCACACGGTCGAGGCTGACGCGCGCGACGCCAAAACGTCGTTGCAGGAATGGGCGCAGGCCCGTGGTCAAAAACCGCCCTCATATGTCGAGATCAAACGCAGCGGCCCTGACCATGCGCCGATCTTCACCATTGCTGCCCGTCTTCAGGACGGAACCGAGGCACAAGCCACTGCGGGATCCAAACGGCAAGCCGAGCAGGCGGCGGCTAAGGCTTTGTTGTCCTCCCTGCCGCAGTGATCTGCCGCGCCTGACCGGATCCACTTCATCTGGCCAAAAATATCTCGGGGGTGAGCCCGGAAGAAATCCGGGCGAGGGGGCTGGCCCCCTTTTCTTTCAGACTGGCAACACTTACCTTGTCCTTAAACCACCCGGATGAACCCGGCCAGCCCGGTTTTCTGATGCTCGATCACATGGCAATGAAACGCCCAGTCGCCAGGATTGTCGGCAACCAGCGCAATCTCGACCACCTCATCTTTCAACAGAAGAAACGTATCGGTCATCAATGGCGGCAGCTTGCGCAGGTTCGACTTCAACGGCACAAACGCCAACCCGTGCAGGTGGATCGGATGCAGGTTCGGTGATTCATTGCGCATTCGCAGAACATAACTTTTACCCTGCTTCAGCACGGCCAAAGGTCCGGTCCCCTGTGCTGCATCCCCGGGCCACGGTGTGCGGTTGATGGACCAAAAGCTATAACCCAGCGACCCGCAAAACCCGTCGTTTGGGGCACCTCCTTCGGGCGTCCAACCGAATACGAACTCGTGCAGTTTTGCCTGATCCAGATTGGGTCGTTGTACAGGGTTTGCAGGCAAAGGATGCAGCTCTTCCAAGGTGCGGGATTCTGATTGACCTGTTGCCCGCAAACGCGCCATGGCTCGGGGCTTTTGTCCGGGAAACTTCGCCATCAAGGCTGCAGATTGACCTTCTCCATCAGGCATCCGGACCGCTAGATCCACACGCTGTCCGGGCCCCATCCAAAGGGGCGCGTCCGCTGTGGGTAGAGCCAGGTCAACCTCAACCGGATGCCCGTCCCATGCGATGATCCGGGCCTCAGCCCCTTCAAGATGCAGTTTGTAGATGCGGGTTGTGTCAGTGTTGACCACGCGCAGCCGCACAAGACTGCCCGCCGCATGATCATACACGGCTTTTGTCAGCCAATTTGCAGTCTGTATATTGCCAAACGTACCGCTACGCGCAGCGCCGCGCGCTGTGTAAGCGGGCAGAAACGCACCCTCTTCATCCAGCCGGAAATCGCGCAGATTGATCACTTGCTCACTGTCAAAGCCGGGGTTTTCGGGCTCGGCAATCACCATGACACCGGTCAGGCCGTGGGCCATCTGGTCCATCGTCATGCAATGCGGGTGGTACCAGTACGTCCCGGCGTCCGGTGGCGTGAATTCATAGGCAAAGCTCTCGCCTTCGCCGATGGGCATTTGGGTCAGGTAGGGCACGCCGTCCATTTCGTTGGCGATGCGCAATCCGTGCCAGTGCATCGCGGTATAGTCGGGCAGAGTATTGCGCACCGTCAGCCGCATCCTCTGACCCTGCTTTCCATAAAGAACCTGTGGCGGTGCGTCCGGCGACAAGCTGACCATCCCGGTGGTCAGTTGATCGCGCAACCTGTAGCTGGCAGGCTGCAGCACCAGCTCTTCCGCGGACCCAGTGGCTGCCATGGACAAACCGCCTAAACCGGCCACGCCAGCGGCAGCACCGCTTCCAAGAAGAAACTCGCGACGTTTCATAAGGACCTCACTGAACGGATGTGTCACCGGGCTGGGAACGGCTGGGTGTCGGTGCAAGTCCTGCCACTACTGATGCATGGCTGCAATGCGACAAATCCCTCTGGCCCGCAGGCCCTTTCTGCTATAGCAGAGCGCAATTGCACACAGGAACGCCAGATATATGACCACACGCGCCGGATTTATCGCCCTGATCGGAGAGCCCAATGCGGGCAAATCCACCCTTTTGAACCGCATGGTCGGGGCCAAGGTCTCGATCGTGACGCATAAGGTGCAAACCACGCGCGCGCGCATTCGTGGCGTCGCGATGGAGGGTGACGCGCAGCTGGTGTTTGTCGACACGCCGGGTCTGTTCAAGCCCCGCCGCCGCTTGGACCGCGCCATGGTCGCGGCTGCCTGGGGTGGGGCCGCGGATGCGGATGTTGTTGTGCTTATGGTCGAGGCGCATCGCGGTATCACCGAAGGGGTTGAACGCATCCTCGAAGGTCTGGACGAGATCGGGCAGGGCCGGACCATCGCGCTGGCGATCAACAAGATCGACAAGGTGCCGTCCGAAAAACTGCTGGCGCTGACCAGCGACCTGAACGCCCGCTATCCGTTTGCCGAGACCTTCATGATCTCGGCCGAAAAGGGCCATGGTGTAGACGATTTGCGCAAATGGCTGGCCGGGGAGCTGCCCGAAGGTCCGTGGCTTTATCCCGAAGATCAGATCGCCGATCTGCCTTTGCGCATGATCGCGGCTGAAATGACGCGCGAAAAACTGACTCTGCGCCTGCATCAGGAACTGCCGTACCAGCTGACTGTCGAGACTGAAAACTGGGAAGAGCGTAAAGACGGTTCGGCAAAGATCGATCAAGTCATCTACGTCATGCGCGACGGCCACAAGGGCATCGTTCTGGGCAAGCGCGGCGAGACAATCAAAGCGGTCAGTCAAGCGGCGCGGGCCGAGTTGGAAGAATTCCTGGACCGTAAGATTCACCTGTTTCTGCAAGTGAAAGTCCGGCCCAACTGGTTGGAAGAGTCCGAGCGGTATTCAGAAATGGGTCTGGACTTCAAAGACGGCAACGCATGACCCGGCTAACTGCTGAATTCTGGGTCCATGCCTATCTGGCGCGGCTTGGGTTTCAGGAAATCCCGGCGTTTGTTGTGGCCCATGGTGACGACACCGCTGGGGCCGTTCTGGTGAAGCTCAATACGCTGGACGGGCAGGCAATTGCTTTTCAACGCAGCTTTGACCTGATGTCCGGCGCGCGCAAATGGGTCGAACTGTCCAGCGGGACTGAGACGGATGTGGATGCCGCCATTGCCAAACAACGCAGCTTTGATCCTGACCTCTGGGTGATCGAGGTCGAAGACCGGCAAGGACGGCATTTACTGGATGAAGATGGGTTGGAGTAAACTCCCTGCCAGACTGTAAAGCCGATGCAAAACTTGGTTTGAGCAGTCAGCCGTCTTCACCAAGGTAAACAAAACTCATCTTGTTTCCGTCCGGGTCGCGCGCGTAGGCGCCAAAGAAATTGGGGCCATATCGCGGGCGATCACCCGGATCACCTTCGTTTGTTCCGCCATTGGCCAAAGCGGCTGCATGTGCTTCTTTCACTTCTTCTTTGCTTTGGCACGCAAGGCCAATCATATTGCCATTTCCAACAGTGGCGGCCTGTTGGTTGAACGGCGTCGCTACCCACATGCATCCACCGCCTCGCAGTTCGTAGCAGACGGCATGAGGCATATATTCGGCGACGACTTTGCCGCCTATGCTGGACACTACCGCGTCATAATACGTGCGCGCGTTAACAACGTCGTTAGAACCGATCATGACATAGTTAAGTGACATTGCTGAAATCCTCTAATAGAACATATAGAGAACATTAATGCCCGAGTTACGCTGGTGCAACGTGTTTCTTGAAATGCCACAGGCGCAGTACGACCCTGGGTATTAGCCCAACAGTTTATTCAATGTCACTGACTGAGCTATTTTCCCCGGCTCCATCCATCTTCATATTCGCCCAACACTCT
Organism: Ruegeria sp. HKCCD4884; assembly: GCF_013110855.1. Taxonomy (NCBI): domain Bacteria; kingdom Pseudomonadati; phylum Pseudomonadota; class Alphaproteobacteria; order Rhodobacterales; family Roseobacteraceae; genus Ruegeria; species Ruegeria sp. HKCCD4884. Next base: position 23,197 of record NZ_WVRJ01000016.1, on the reverse strand, counting down.
GGACAGATGCAGAAGAGACGCAAAAAAGCGTGCGTAGACGTCCCTCGACAACATGGGTTTGTTGTCATCCAACACCTGCAATAGATCCACAACAGCCGAGGCAAAGGTGTCATACACCTGCATATCGGCAGCTGTTGGATCAGGCGTCCAGATTTTGTGTTCGTCGTAAAAGGCGACGGGTTGTGGTTCGTCATCAGTCATAGCGCGGCCCCTTCTGTTTGAACTGCAAGTGGGGCGTGGGTGATCACGTACAAGCCGTCTGGCGCGAAGTCGCAAAACTATGGCGGTTTGAAAAAAAGAACATCCGTCTCAGGAGATTTAGAAGAGTTTACGCCCTTGCGTGCCTTTCCCGCTTGGGATTTTCTGCGGTCCAACTTAACCAGAAGGAAGGTCGATTTTTGGACTGGCGCGATCACGGCATACTCCTGACTTCTCGACGCCATGGTGAAACAGCGGCGATAATCGAGGTCTTCACCGAGGCGCACGGTCGTCACGCCGGTGTGGTGCGCGGCGGAACCAGTCGCAAGATCGCGCCCATCCTGCAACCTGGCGCGCAACTGGACGTACTGTGGCGCGCTCGTTTGGAAGAACACATCGGCACCTTTCAAGTCGAACCTTTGCGGTCCCGCGCGGCGGCGGCGTTTTCAGGGCGGCTAGCCTTGTCCGGGCTCAATGCAGTTGTTTCACTATTGTCATTTTGTCTGCCTGAACGCGAACCACATCCGGAGCTTTATGCGAGGACGGAACTGTTGATGGACCTGCTGGGTCAGGATGAGATCTGGCCATTGGCATATCTGAGATGGGAATTGGCGTTGCTGGACGAACTGGGTTTTGGCCTTGATCTGACGGCCTGTGCCGTGACTGGCGCGACCGAAGGTCTGGTTTACGTATCACCTAAGACGGGCCGCGCTGTGAGTGCAAATGGGGCCGGGGAGTGGGCAGACAAGCTTTTGCCGCTGCCACCCTGCCTAAGGGGCGAGGGTATGGCACCCGATCTTGAGGTCGCGGAAGCCCTGCGCACGACGGGCTATTTCCTGGAAAATCGTGTTGCACCGTCGCTTGGGCACAATCCTTTGCCCGAAGCCAGGGCGCGGTTTGTGGATCAGGTCACTCGGCGGCTTTGAAAACCATCTCGTGCCCCGCCTCATTGCGTAGGATCAGCACGTTGCCCGATACTTCGGACTGGGTCATGGCCATCAGGGCGGCAAAATAGATACCTTCGGCTTCAAGCCCGGCACAAGCGGCCCGCGTAGCGCTCAGGTCTTGGATCTCGAACCATGGGTAGGGCGCATTCAGTGTGCCGTTGTAACTATTGCAGGGTGCGTTTCCGTTGATTTTCCCTTCTTCGGGAAACCGGAGCAACGCGCTGGCTTCATAGGGCTGCCCATCGATTTCCTGCAGGACCCATGTTTGCCCCGCCGCGCCATAGGCGGCGACGGTTTCATCCTTTTCGCATTGGAACAAGGCGAGCAGGGGCAACGTAAGGATAAGGCGGGTCATTATGGGGTCTTAATCAATTTTATTGGGTGGGAAAACCTCAATAGGGGATCGCGCCGCTCAACAATTCCTGTCGCACCTCAAGGCGTGGCCTCCAGTTGTATTTAGTGTCCTCACGCACGGGTGCCCAATACAGCGCGCCGCTGTTTCGCCAGGGATCCAGGATGATCCCGTCATGCATCGAATCCCCCTTGGCGCTGATCAACGCCGAATGGTGTATAATGCGAAACTGCGTCGGCGGAGACGTGACCCAATGCAAATCAAGCGAGTCGAAATTTTCCTGCCGCAACCGCGCGGTCATGGCCTGCGCCCAGTCATTGCACAAGCCATACTCGCGAAAGCCGTTTGCGATCTTGGCGTTGTGGATGATGGCTGGATCCGTGATATTCCATTCCCGCGCCAACTGCTGAGAATAGGTGTACGAGATCGCGGCGGCCTGTTGCGCTTCGACGGGACTAACCTGAGGCCCGAGTGAAAGGATGACTTCTGCCAGCGCATCGATATCGCTCTGGGTGGCGGTTGGCTGACTGACGGTGCAACCACCCAGCACAAGCGCCGCAAGGATCGCCCAAAGCGCAAAAATCCGTTGGGTCATTTTTTGTTCACTCTCACTCGGATGGGTTTGGTTTCGATCGGTGCTCTACTGGCGACCAAAACAGATGCAAAGGGGAAGTTTGCAGAGTTGTGAACCTGTGCGCGGTGGTGCGCCGTATGCATTCCGTTTTGTGCTCATTGAAGAATTGTGGACGGTGTCGTCAGGAAAGTCACCACTCAAAGAAAAAGACCCGGCACAATGGCCGGGTCAGTTGGGGAAACGGGGTGCCGTAAACCGTTAGCCAAGCAGCCGGCGTGCGATGACCTGCGCTTGAATCTCGGCAGCCCCTTCGAAAATATTCAGAATGCGCGCGTCACACAGAACGCGACTGATCTTGTATTCCAGTGCAAAACCGTTGCCGCCATGAATCTGCAGCCCGTTATCGGCAGCGGCCCAGGCCACACGGGCGCCCAGAAGCTTGGCCATACCAGCTTCCAGGTCACAACGCTGGCCGTGGTCTTTTTCCCACGCGCTGAAATAGGTCAGCTGACGTGCAATCATGATTTCCACCGCCATCATTGCCAGCTTGCCCGAGACGCGCGGGAAGTTGATCAGAGACTTGCCGAACTGTTTGCGGTCGATCGCGTATTGCATGGCGATATCCAGCGCGCTTTGCGCCACGCCGATGGCGCGGGCAGCGGTTTGGATGCGGGCAGATTCGAAGGTTTCCATCAACTGCTTGAAACCTTTGCCTTCTTCGCCGCCCAACAGGTTCTCACCTTTGACGTGGAAGCCATCAAAGCCCAGCTCGTATTCTTTCATGCCGCGATAGCCCAGAACTTCGATCTCTCCACCAGTCATACCGGGGGTGGGGAATGGGTTCTCGTCGGTGCCAGGGGTCTTTTCTGCCAGGAACATCGACAGGCCGCGGTGGTCGGTGCTGTCTGGGTTTGTCCGCGCCAGCAGAGTCATTACATGGGTCCGGGCTGCATGTGTGATCCATGTTTTGTTGCCGGTGATCTTATAGTCACCGTTTTCATCCTTCACAGCGCGCGTGCGCAGGCTGCCAAGGTCCGACCCGGTGTTGGGCTCTGTGAAGACGGCGGTGGGCAGGATCTCGGCGCTGGCCAGTCTAGGCAACCAGTTGGCTTTCTGTTCATCCGTGCCGCCTGCGATGATCAGCTCAGCCGCGATCTCGGACCGGGTGCCCAGTGAGCCCACGCCGATATAACCGCGTGACAATTCTTCGGACACCACGCACATTGAGGCTTTGGACAGGCCGAACCCGCCGAATTCCTCGGGGATGGTCAGGCCAAAAACGCCCATTTCTGCCAGTTCCTCGATGATCTCCAGCGGGATCAGCTCATCCTTCAGGTGCCATTCATGCGCATGCGGTTCGACCTTTTCCTGCGCATAGCGGCGGAATTGATCGCGGATCATCTCAAGTTCTTCGTCCAGACCAGAGGCGCCGAACATGGTGGCACCGGCCTGGTCCTGCATCAGTTCAACCAGGCGGCTGCGCGCAGCCTGAGAATTGGCCTGCGCCATCAGGGTTTGAACTTCGGTCGATTGAAAGCCCGACAGCGCGTCCCAGCCCAGCCCCATATCCTGAAGGCGTACAACTTCGCCCTGGTTCATCGGAATGCCGCCAGCGACCTGATGCAGATATTCGCCAAAAGCGACCTGGTGCAGCAGCTGCTCAACCTCGCCGAATTTACCTTCGGCTTGCAGCGCTTCGGCCCAGCGTTGCATCTGTTGCAGCGATTGAGCGTAGGTGGCCAGCCAAGCCAGGCCATGCGCAGCCGTCTGGTTCGCTTCGATCAGCGCGCCAGAGACGCGCCCATCTGCAGTAACCATAGAGCGTACGGACTCGCGGGCTTTTTCAAATACCGCCTCCACCGCAGGCACAGCGGTACGGGTCAATTCCAGAAGATCGGGCAATACTGCAGCTTTTGTCATCTCGGTCATATCTTGTCCGTCGTGGGCCATGAATCGCGTCCTTTCCTCGGTCGTCTGGTCATATCATGCTGCACGTGCAGCGCAACAAAAATACTTATTACGCTACGAAAAAGTTCAAAAATTACCTGATCATTTTTGCAATGCAGAAGGAATCTTAAATGGTATCTAGGGGGTATGTCCCTGTTTTCCATTCTTTCTCCGCAAGACCTGATGCTTGCTATGGCCGTGGCTTTTGCTGCCGGTTGGATCAAGGGCATTGTTGGTTTCGCCATGCCTATGGTCATGGTGTCAGGGTTGAATTCATTCCTGACCCCCGAGTTGACCCTGGCCGGACTTATCCTGCCAACTCTCGTGACAAACGGGCTGCAAGCTTTGCGCGGCGGCGCAACGGCCGCGTATTCTTCAATCCTGCGCTTTCGGGTTTTTCTGATTGTCGGGGGCCTCATGTTGGTTCTCAGCGCGCAGCTTGTCACCATGATCCCCAGTTCGGTTTCGTTGCTTCTGATCGGTGGTTTGGTTTCGGTTTTTTGCTTGTTTCAGGTTTTGGGGGTTCGGCTGGTATTGAACCAGCCATCCGCGCGTATAGAGGCTGCTGTGGGCGGAGTTGCAGGTTTCGCTGGCGGTATGTCCGGTGTTTGGGGGCCGCCAACTGTTGCTTATCTGATGGCTTTCAACACACCCAAAAAGGAACAGATCCGCATTCAGGGCGTTATTTATGGTCTTGGCGCAGTGCTGTTGCTGGCCGCTCATTTGGGGTCAGGTATCTTGCGGGCAGAAACGCTTCCGTTTTCCGCTATCCTGATCCTTCCTGCCTTGGTGGGGATGTGGGTCGGCATCAGGCTGCAGGATCGAATCGATCAGGCCAGCTTTCGCAAGGCGACCCTGTTTGTGTTGTTGGTGGCTGGACTAAACTTGCTGCGACGCGGGCTGATGGGCTGATGTCTCAGCCGCGACGTTTGTCGGCGAAGCGGAACGCAAAGTAAAGTCCCAGCATCAGGAAGAACAAGCCCGAGATATCGCCGATCAAAAAGGCAATGTACTCGACGGTTGCACTGCCGAAAGCCAGATTGGTCAGGCCCGAGACCAGAAAAGATGTGATGATGCCGACACCCATGACGCAGGCCCAGCAGGGTTTGCGATCAGGACGCGGGAACAGGTCCCATCCGACGGCCTTGCACAGATAGAACACTGCCGGAACTGTGGTGACAGCTATGGCAATGGCCAATAGGCGGCTGGGTAGGAAAACGTCAGTGCCCCCCAGATAAGCAAAGACTATGAATACCCCTGGTAACAGGGCAAAGATCGCCCGCCACCCTAAAAGCCATGCGGAAAGAACCCGCACGCCATGAGGCAGAAACAGCAGGCTCGCCCGGCTTGGGTATTCCGGGAAATACATATTCTGAAGAGGCATCAGAACGGCGAATGTCAGGAATGACGCCGCCACATAGGCCGATGAGGCCGCAAATGTATCAATTGCCCAAGCGCGCACGGACATTATTGGGCCGTGCGTGCTGAACAGGCGTCATCTGGGAGCATTAACGATATACCGTCCCCGGTTGGCGCTGCCGCTTTGCGAAAGATAGCCTTTTTGAACCAGTGACTTCAGCGCGCGGAAAAAGGTCGGGCGCGACACGCTTTGGACCAATGTGTGTTCGATCAAACCGAATGTGCGTACTTCTTGATCAGATTTTGAGAGTTCTTCCGCTGCGTAATAAATGTCGCGCTCAACCGGAGATAGTTTTTCCAGGCCAAGCGTCCGCTCCATGCTTTGCATCAATTTGCGGAGTTCGGTGAGTTTCGAGATTTCTGTCATGTTCTTACCTGCAATTTCCTGAGCCAACTGCCGCCGGTCTGCGACCATATGAGCCACACCAGTCCTTTCAGAAACCAGCGAGTCCCATGTTGACACTCATCCCCTTTTACCTAGACTAGGTGCCTGATTAGGTTGCTCAACCCAGCGTTGTGAGTGTACGCAAGTGAGCTTCCACAAAGTCCTTTCAGTCAATGCCCGGCGCTGATGTGCCGGGCTTTTTCGTCTTATCGAAACTAACAGGTACCCCAGATCGCAATTTGAAACAACGCACTTGTATGTGCTTTTTGCAACATACAACTAAGAGTAGATTGTACGAGCGGTTTCTGAATTGAAAAAGGGGCCCGCAGGCCCCTTGTTTCTGTATCCGGTACCGCGTTAGCCAATCGCTACGGCTTTGATATCGTCGTCGATGAACGGCAGGTATTGTTCGAAGTTTTCGGCAAACATTTGAACCAGTTTCTCGGCTTGTTTGTCGAACGCGGCCTGATCGTCCCAAGTGCGGCGCGGGTCCAACAGCACCTCGGCGACACCGGGTACGGAAACCGGTACATCAAAGCCGAAATTGGCGTCTTTGCGGAATTCAGCATCGCGCAGCGAACCATCCAGGGCTGCCGTCAGCAATGCGCGGGTCGCCTTGATCGGCATCCGGCTTCCTACGCCATACGCACCACCGGTCCAGCCGGTGTTCACCAGCCAGCAGGTCGCGCCATGCTGGGCGATCTTATCCCGCAACAGATTACCGTATTCTTCCGGACGGCGCGGCATGAACGGCGCGCCAAAGCAGGTCGAGAACGTGGGCTGAGGCTCAGTCACACCACGTTCGGTACCCGCAACCTTCGAAGTGAAGCCCGACAGGAAGTGATACATCGCCTGCGCCGGGGTCAGCCGCGCGATCGGAGGCAGAACACCAAAGGCATCACAGGTCAGCATGATGATGTTCTTCGGGTGACCACCCAAAGCGCTGCTGGATGCGTTCGAGATATACTCCAACGGATAGGCGCAGCGCATGTTGGCAGTCAGTGAATCGTCGTCGAAATCCAGCTCTTTGGTCTCGGGGTCGAAAACCATGTTCTCGATGACAGTGCCGAATTTACTGGTGGTCGCGTAGATTTCCGGCTCGGCCTCGGCGTTGAGGTTGATTGTCTTGGCATAACAGCCGCCCTCAAAATTGAAGGTGCCGCGATCCGACCAGCCATGTTCGTCGTCGCCGATCAACACTCGGGCGGGGTCAGCGGACAGAGTTGTCTTGCCTGTACCTGACAGTCCGAAGAACACGGCGGTATCAACCGGGTTGCCAACGGCATGGTTGGCCGAGCAATGCATCGGCATCACACCTTTTTCCGGCAACATGTAGTTCAGCAGAGTGAAGACGGATTTCTTGTTTTCACCCGCGTATTCGGTGCCACCGATCAGAATCAGCTTACGATCAAAGTTCAGCGCAATCACCGTTTCACTGCGGCAGCCGTGCTTGGCCGGGTCGGCCTGGAAACTGGGGCAGTTGATAATGGTGAAGTCGGCTGTGAAATCATCCAGATCCTCGCGATCCGGGCGGCGCAGCAAGTGGCGGATGAAAAGATTATGCCAGGCGAGCTCGGTGACCATACGCACGTTGATCGCGTATGCGGGGTCAGCACCGCCGACGAGATCCTGCACGAAGTAGTCGCGGCCTTTCATATGGGCCAGCATGTCTTGGTACAGCGCTTCAAAGCCTTCGGGGCTCATTTCGGCGTTGTTTTCCCACCAGATGGTGTCGACGACACTGTCGGTTTTAACGACGTGCTTGTCCTTGGGTGAGCGGCCGGTGAACTTGCCAGTGGTGACCAGAAACGCACCGCCGTTGCCAAGTGTCCCTTCGCCGCGCTTCAGCGCCTCTTCGATCAGCGCCGGTTCCATGAAGTTGTAATAGACATTGCCCAGACCCTCGATGCCCTGATCTTCGAGGCGGAATTGCGGGTTAACCCGTCCAGATGTCATGTGTGTCTTCTCCTGTGGCGGCGCGTGGCTTTGGCCGTTAGCGCCATTGGGGCAGTGAGCCGGGCAAACCGGCGGCTGGGCGCGTCTTATCACGGTCATTTGGGGCATGAACAGGCGGGTTGACGCAGTTAGCGCAACCAAGTCCGAGTTTAGCGCCACCACAAATTCAATGTTCGAAAAGCGGGCAGATTTTTGCGGGCAAAAAGGCAAATATGCCGCAGACCTGCCGCAACAAAGGCACGATTCGAGGTTACGGATTGATTCGGCGTCTTAAAACCGCCAACAATGCCTTACAAATAAGCGAATTATTGCGCGAGTGAGCAGGAATAGGGGTGAGCCCGATGTCAAAGATTGCACTGGTGGATGACGATAGAAACATTCTGACGTCCGTATCCATGACTCTTGAAGCCGAAGGTTTTGAGGTTGAAACTTATAATGATGGCCAGGCCGCGTTGGATGCGTTCAACAAAAAGCTGCCGGATATGGCTGTGCTCGATATAAAAATGCCTCGGATGGATGGCATGGATCTGCTGCAGCGGCTGCGTCAGAAAACGCAGATGCCAGTGATCTTCCTGACCTCGAAAGATGACGAGATCGACGAGGTTCTTGGCCTGCGCATGGGCGCAGATGATTATGTAAAAAAGCCGTTCTCGCAGCGGTTGCTGGTTGAACGCATCCGCGCGTTGTTGCGCCGGCAAGAGGCAACAAGCGGCGACGCAGTGGCCGCCAACAGCAGTGACACCAAGGTTATGGAACGCGGTGACCTGCGGATGGATCCTCTGCGCCATGCAGTAAGCTGGAAAGGGAATGACGTGTCCCTGACCGTGACAGAGTTCTTGTTGTTACAAGCGCTTGCCCAGCGTCCGGGCTTTGTCAAAAGCCGTGACCAGCTGATGGATGTGGCTTACGACGATCAAGTTTATGTGGACGACAGGACAATCGACAGCCACATTAAGCGCCTACGCAAGAAAATGCGCGCAGCCGACCCCGAGTTCTCGGCGATCGAAACCCTGTATGGTATCGGTTACCGGTACAACGAAGAATAGGCGCGACGCCTGCAAGAGGTAATGGGCTCTCGTGCGCGACACCGAAGAAGCCAGAGAACTGCGCGACGGCGACGTCGTTCTTGGGGATGACTGGGTCATTCCCCAGGATCCCGAGTCTGCCGAGCTGAGGGAAAAGCGATCCCGGAGGAACCTGTTTTCTCTGCGTGGATCGCCTTTGGCCCGCAAGATCATCACCTTCAATCTGATCGCCTTGGTGATTCTGGTCACCGGGCTGCTGTATCTGGACGATTCGCGTAAAGAAAAGGTGCAGCAGACCGCGCGCAATCTGCTGGGCGACGCGCAGCTGGTCAGCAATGTCTTTGAAACTCAGCTGCGACAGGGCGCTCAAACCTCGGCGCAAAATGCCGGCAACTTGGACGTCAAGGATACGCTTTCAGGGCTCACACTTCCCGAAGGCGGCGAAGTCTTTGTCTATGACGCAAGCGGCACTCTGATCGGTTGGACGCGTGGCGCACCACAAATCTCTGACATGCCCGTGCTTCTTCGTTCGGAGTCCGAAGTGCAAACTGGCAGCACTGTCATCAGCGATACGCTGCATGCGGTGTGGATTGGCCTGTCCAACCTGTTCAACTGGTCGACCGAGACGGAATCTCCGACGCTGGCGCAGCGGGTTCAGGCGATTATTCCACAGGCGCTGGAAGGGCAAGCGCAGGTCCAAGCGGTGCAAGACAGCGCGGGGGACACGGTGATCGTTGCTGCCGCACCGATCCTGTATGCGGATAGTCCAGCCGGTGCGGTTGCCATTACCGGCCCAGCCGGGGAAATCGACGCGCTGGCCCGCCGCGAACAGGAACGCATTCTTCAGATGTTTGTGGTAGCCCTTCTGGTTTCCGTAGGTCTGAGCCTTGTGCTGGCCTCGACAATCGCCAACCCTCTGGCGGATCTGGCGGCGGCTGCTGAAATGGGCAAGGACCGCGGTACAGGGGTCAACCCCGGTCGTATCCGCATTCCGGATCTTAGCGCGCGCCCGGACGAAATTGGGCGTCTCAGCCGTGCGCTGCGGGGTATGGTGACAGCGCTCTACAATCGGATTGACGCGAATGAACAGTTCGCCGCTGACGTGGCCCATGAAATCAAAAACCCCTTGGCCAGCCTGCAATCCGCCGTTGGCACGCTGCGTATGGTCAAACGCGAGGATCAGCGCGACAAGTTGCTGGATGTGATTGAACATGACGTCCGGCGTCTGGACCGTCTGGTCAGCGATATCTCGAACGCCTCGCGTCTCGATGCGGAGCTGGTCAAAGAAGAAGAGCAACCTTTTGACCTTCTCAAGCTGCTGGGCAATCTGGGTCAGTATTTGGGCGAGGATGCACGCTCCAAAGGCATCGACTACATCACAGACCTTCCATCTGAACCGATCATCATCAACGGTCTCGAAGCCCGACTGGCGCAGGTTTTCGTCAACCTCATCACCAACGCCATTTCGTTCTGCGAGGAAAGCGATGCCATTCGCGTTTGGGTTCGTCAGCGCGACAATCGCGTTTTGGTCGTAGTTGAGGATACGGGCCCCGGCATTCCCGAACAGGCGCTGACCAAAGTGTTCAAGCGTTTCTACTCGCAGCGCCCGGCCGAGCATTTCGGCAATAACTCGGGTCTTGGTCTTGCGATCTCAAAGCAGATTGTCGAGGCCCATGGCGGTGTGATCTGGGCCGAAAACATACGCCCGACCGAGGCCGACATCACCTCGGATCCTCTGGGCGCGCGTTTTGTGGTGGGGCTGCCCGTTTAACCGATGCAAACAAACTTGCTGTCAGACGCCAAAAACCTGGACAAGGCGTGCGTTCATGCCTCCTGTGTTTCGGTTGAAGGGCGCGGCGTGTTGATCATCGGTGCCTCTGGAACAGGTAAATCCGGGTTGGCCTTGCAGATGATGGCCTTTGGGACAGACTTGGTTGCAGATGATCGTGTGATCCTTGAAATGGTCGAAGAGCGGGTCATTGCGTCTGCCGTTCCACACTTGCGCGGCTTGATCGAAGCGCGCCACATCGGCCTGCTCAAGACCCCGGCGGTCGAGTCAACTACGGTATCTTATGTCGTGGATCTGTCTCAGCGCGAGCCCGCGCGTTTTCCCGAACAGATCACCGTTCAAGTCCTGAGGCAAACTGTTCCCTTGCTTCGGGGCGCTGGCGTCCCCAATTTGGCAGCAGCATTAGTGCAGTTGCTAAAGTATGGGCGTGTAGACGCGGAATGGCCGAACACATGACTTCACAACGGCGGATCGTATTGGTCACTGGCCCATCAGGCGCAGGCCGGTCCACCGCGATCCACGTACTTGAAGATCTTGGCTTCGAGGCGATTGATAACCTGCCGATGGGGTTGTTGCTGCGCCTGCTCGATAGCGCCGATAGCGACCGTCCAATGGCGTTGGGCGTTGATGCCCGCAATCGGGATTTTTCGACAATCGGATTTATCGAGTTGGCCGAAAAACTGGGCCGCATGGCGCAAGTGGATCTGACGGTTCTGTATCTGGATTGCAGTGATGACATTCTGCTGCGCAGGTTTTCGGAAACCCGTCGCCGTCACCCGGTCGCAAGAGATGCTAGCCCGGAAACCGGTATCCGGCGTGAAAAGGAACTTCTGGCCCCGATCCGCGAGATTGCCGATACGCTGATCGACACCAGTCTTTTGAACGTGCATCAGTTACGCGAAGAGGTTGAAACCTGGTTTGCCCCCAAGGATGGGCGGCACCTGGCGGTTTCGATCGAATCTTTCTCGTATAAGCGCGGGCTGCCGCGCGGGCTGGATATGGTGTTCGACTGCCGGTTCCTTGCCAATCCCTACTGGCGCCCCGAGTTGCGTGCAGCGGATGGTCGACACCCGGATGTCGCGCACTATGTGCAATCGGACACGACCTATTTGCCGTTTTTTGAACGTGTCATGGATCTGCTAAATCTTTTGTTGCCCGCATTTCGGGCCGAAGGTAAAGCGCATCTGTCTGTGGCCTTTGGATGTACCGGGGGGCAACACCGCTCTGTTGCAATGGCCGAAGCCGTGGCAAAGGCCCTTGCCGAAGGTGGCCAGCAAGTGGCAATTAGGCATCGCGAAATGGAACGCCGGACGTTGAATGTGAGGTCGGATTGATCGGAATTGTGATCGTTGCGCATGGGGGGTTGGCTCAGGAATACCTGTCAGCCACACAGCATGTCGTCGGGCCGCAACCCGGTCTGGTGGCCATTGCAATCGAAGCTGAACACGATCGTGATGCCAAACAGGCCGAGATCTGCCAGGCAGCGGACAGCGTAGACATGGGCGATGGTGTCGTTGTTGTCACCGATCTGTTCGGCGGAAGCCCGTCGAATCTCAGCCTGAGGGCCTGTGCGCCTCAGGACCGGCGCATTCTTTATGGCGCCAACCTTCCTATGCTGATCAAATTGGCCAAAAGCCGCCACCTGCCTATCGGCGATGCCGTGCGACAGGCGATGGAGGCTGGACGGAAATACATAAATGCACAAAATGTGACATTGGAATAAGACCGGATTGACGACTATGACCAACCGAAGCCTTAAAATTATCAATGAAAAGGGCCTGCATGCCCGCGCCTCGGCAAAGCTGGTCGAGGTCGTAGAAGGGTTCGATGCTCGCGCCGAGGTGTCAAAAGACGGACTTTCTGCCTCAGGCGACAGTATTATGGGTCTTTTGATGTTGGCAGCTTCGCGCGGAACAACTATTGACGTCGAGACGTCGGGGCCGGATGCTGAGGCATTGGCGGAAGCTCTGGAAGCGCTTGTGAATGACAAGTTCGGAGAGGGGTTCTAATCCGCCCCGCCGGGACATGAAAACGGGAAGACCAGGAATTGGCGGAAACGACGCACGAAACCAAGACAAGCCCGGTGGTGGATGGGACCGCGGATGAGGGCGAAATCTACGACCGTAGAACCCTGACCTATGCGAACTCGTTTGACGATGCCTGGACTTCGACCGCCATTCGGGCCATCGAATGGTGCACTGGCAAGCTGACCATTCTGCGCATGGTCAACAAATTCGAAAAAAAGAACGAATACTATCGCGGCCAGCGGTTCTGGGGCGGTGCCCTTACGACTATGGGAATCGACCTGACCACACCTCAGGAACAGATTGCCCGGATTCCCAAAACCGGTCCCGTCGTTGTGGTTGCCAACCATCCGCACGGTATGGTCGATGGTATGATCCTGGCCGAGCTGATTGGACGGGTCCGCAGCGATTACCGCATTCTAACCCGCTCAGTTCTAACCGGGCTGGATGAGGCCGCGACATCCTTCATGATCCCGGTGCCTTTCCCGCACGACCCCGAGGCGCAAGCCAAGATGCTGGAGATGCGCGGCAAGGCCATGGAGCACCTGAAGAATGGCGGTGTAGTGGCCTTGTTCCCGTCAGGCGTGGTGATGTCATCGGATGACTGGTTTGGTCCAGCTATCGAGCGGGAATGGAACGTTTTCACCGCCAAAATGATCCGTCGCTCGGGCGCGCAAGTGTTGCCGATTTTCTTTCCGGGCAGCAACTCGCGCTGGTACCAGATTGCCAATAAACTGTCGCCGATCCTGCGCCAGGGTTTGCTGCTGCATGAAATCGTCCGATCCTGCAACAAACCGCAATCGCCGGTTATCGGCGAGCCGATCGGTGATGAAGACATGGAACTGCTCGAGCGCGACCCACGCGGCTTCATGGCATGGCTACGGGATCGCACAATGTCCTTGGGCCAGTCAAACAAAGCCTGATCCGCGTCTTCATCTGGCCAAAAGTACCTCGGGGGTGAGCCCGGATGAAATCCGGGCGAGGGGGCTGGCCCCCTTTCAACGTGTTGGTACCGGAACCTCTCCGCGATAGTCATAGAACCCGCGCTCGGTCTTGCGGCCCAGCCAGCCAGCCTCGACATATTTCGTCAACAGCGGGCAGGGGCGGTATTTGGTGTCTGCCAGACCGTCGTGCAAGACGTTCATGATCGCCAGGCAGGTATCCAGCCCGATAAAGTCCGCCAGTTCCAGCGGCCCCATCGGATGATTCGCGCCCAGCTTCATCGACTGGTCGATGGATTGAACGCTGCCGACGCCTTCATACAGGGTATAAACGGCTTCGTTGATCATCGGCATCAAGATCCGGTTAACGATAAAGGCCGGGAAATCTTCGGCGCTTGCGGCGGTTTTACCAAGGCGATCGACCACTGCCTTGCAAGCGCTGAATGTCTCTTCGTCCGTGGCGATGCCCCGGATCAGTTCTACCAGCTGCATGACCGGCACCGGGTTCATGAAGTGAAAGCCCATAAACCGCTCTGGCCGGTCGGTGCGGCTGGCTAGGCGCGTAATCGAGATGGATGACGTATTCGACGTCAAGATTGTATGCGGCAGCAGATGCGGCTGCAGGTCCTCAAAGATTGCCTGCTTGATCGTCTCCCGCTCGGTTGCGGCTTCGATGACCAGATCTGTTTGACCAAGACGGGGCAGTTCCAACGTCGTCGTGATACGTGTCAAGGCACCCTGCATATCGTCGTCGGTGATCTTACCGCGAGAGGCTTGGCGCGCCATGTTGCCTTCGATAACAGACACAGCTTTAGTCAGCGCGCCCTGGCTGACATCGTTCAGCAAGACCTCGTATCCCGCCAAGGCCAGGACATGGGCAATCCCATTTCCCATCTGACCCGCGCCAATAACTCCGACCGATTTGATTTCCATGTCCAGCTGCCTTTGCCCTGAAGGTTATCGCGACAGTATCGGCAGAGCGGGGCAGGCGGCAAGGGGATCGAACCTGTCAATTTTGCTTCAAATGCGCGCATTAGGAAATTCTCAACATCTGCGGCCGCAAGATGGCAACCGGGTGAGAAAATGGGGGGCTTGATATGAGCTTTCATCAATCTGGCGGTGGGGGAGACGCCGCCTGTCAATACATGGGGTCCAAACTGTGGTTTCGAGGCCCGCCGGGCGATCTGAGCAAGCCCTATGTGGCCTGTCTGGGCGGAAAGGAAACCTTTGGCCGGTTTGTTGAGAGTCCGTTTCCAGTTGAGCTTGGCAAGCGGTTAAAGCTGCCCTGCATCAATTTCGGCAGCCTGTTTTGTGGTGTTGAGGCCATGCTGGGTGACCCGGCGCTTTTGGATCTGGTGAATGCGTCTGAAGTTTGCGTATTGCAGGTCCCCGATCTGCCGTGCCAGTCGAACCGATTCTACCGGGTGCATCCGCGCCGCAATGATCGTTTCGTGGAACCTACGTTCGATCTGGTACAGTTATATCCAGAGGTCGATTTCACGGAAATCCACTTCGTGCGGCATCTGTTGGATCGGCTGCGCGCCGAACAAGACGCTCGTTTCGAAATTGTCGTGCAAGAGCTGCAAGAATCTTCTTTGCGCGCTTGCTCAAAGCTGGTGCGCCGCATAGAGCCGCCGGTCATACTGCTTTGGCTTCATGTGCAAAGGCAAGCCGGTATGCATAGCGATCCTGTCTTGCCGGATGCCGCGATGATCGAACGGCTTCGACCCTTCTGTAGCGGCGTCGTTGAATGTCCGGTTTGCGTGACGGCAGTGTCAGACACGTTAGAGGATGTGTTGTTTGGGACGCTGCAGCAGCCGATGGCCGAGCATGTCATTGGCCCGTCCGCGCACAGAGAGATTGCCGGGAAACTATTGCCTGTTTTGCGGGACTTGAACTGAAAAAGGCCCGCCTATTGGCGGGCCTTCAAAGATGTGTCGACGAAAAACTTTGGCTTTAGCCGAGTTTCTCTGTCAGTTCCGGGACGGCCTGGAAAAGGTCTGCGACCAGTCCGAAGTCGGCGACCTGGAAGATCGGGGCTTCTTCGTCCTTGTTGATCGCAACGATGACCTTCGAGTCTTTCATACCAGCAAGGTGCTGGATCGCGCCCGAGATGCCGACAGCGACATACAGATCGGGGGCAACAACCTTACCGGTCTGACCCACCTGCCAGTCGTTCGGGGCATAGCCCGAGTCCACAGCCGCGCGCGAGGCGCCAACTGCCGCGCCCAGCTTGTCGGCCAGGGTTTCGATCAGTTTGAAGTCCTCTTCCGAGCCGACGCCACGGCCGCCCGAGACAACAACACCTGCCGAGGTCAATTCAGGACGATCGCTCTCGGCAACCTTGTCCTCGACCCACGACGACAGACCTTCGGAGGCCGGAACCGAGATGGTTTCGACCGGGGCCGAGCCGCCTTCGCCTGCGGCGTCAAAGCTTGCGGTCCGCAGGGTGACAACCTTCTTGGCGTCGGAGGATTTCACGGTCTGGATCGCGTTGCCCGCATAGATCGGACGCTCGAAGGTCGAGCCGTCAACTACGCCGGACGCATCCGAGATCACCATCACGTCCAGCAGCGCGGCAACGCGCGGCATCACGTTCTTGGCGTCGGTGGTCGCAGGGGCCACGATGTGCTCGTAGCCATCAGCCAGCGACACGATCAGCGCCGCAGTCGATTCCGCCAGGCGGTGACCCAGCGAGGCATCTTCGGCGACCAGAACCTTCGACACACCGTCGATCTTGGCGGCGGCCTCACCGGCAGCGGCAGCGGAACCACCTGCGGCCAGAACGGTCACATCGCCCAGAGCTTTCGCAGCGTTGACGGCCTTGGCGGTGGCGTCCATCGACAGCTCACCATTGTTAACTTCAGCCAGCAGAAGTACAGCCATTACACAGCCCCCGCTTCTTTGAGTTTCTCGACCAGCTCGTCGACCGAGCCCACGACGATACCAGCGGCACGTGCCGGTGGCTCGTCAGTTTTGACAATCTCCAGACGCGGGGTGACGTCGACGCCGTAATCGGCGGCGGTTTTTTCATCCAGCGGCTTTTTCTTCGCCTTCATGATGTTCGGCAGCGACGCATAGCGCGGCTCGTTCAGGCGCAGGTCAACGGTTACGATGGTCGGCATCTTGACGCTGATGGTCTGCAGACCGCCGTCCACTTCACGGGTGATCTTGGCGCTGTCGCCTTCGATGTCCAACTCGGACGCGAAGGTACCTTGCGACCAGCCCAGCAGAGCCGACAGCATCTGACCGGTGGCGTTCATGTCGTTGTCGATCGCCTGCTTGCCCGCCAGAACGATGCCCGGCTGCTCTTCCTCGACCACTTTGGCCAGGATCTTGGCAACGGACAGAGGTTCGATGTCGGTGTGCACGTCATCAGCGGCCACAACCAGGATCGCGCGGTCTGCGCCCATCGCCAGCGCGGTGCGCAGCGTTTCCTGTGCTTGCTTGACGCCGATCGAAACGGCAACAACTTCGTCGGCTTTGCCCGCTTCTTTCAGGCGGATCGCTTCTTCGACAGCAATCTCGTCGAACGGGTTCATCGACATTTTCACATTGGCGAGATCAACACCGCTCCCATCCGCTTTCACGCGGACCTTAACGTTGTAGTCAATCACGCGCTTGACAGGCACCAGTACCTTCATTTTTGCGTATGCTCCTCAAAAAAACGGCAAGCCGCTGTGGCGACTCCACCAATGCTCTCGACGGACTAGATAGCGCCTGCGGCAGTGGCACAACAGAGCAAAATCGTCACGTCATGGCGTTGGGACGTCGCGTTTTGCGGTTTTTTTCGCAGAGGGGCGGGCGCTGCCGCCTGAATCCTCTGCAATTCGGGATCAGCGGTTCGCGCCAGGAACCCACAAAACGTCATCTTTGCCGTTGTTATTTGCGCAACGTGCGGCGACAAAGAACCAGTCGCTCAGGCGGTTGAGGTATTTGACCGCAACGTCGTTGACCGGCTCCATATTCGTCAATTCAACTGCCAGCCGTTCTGCGCGGCGCGACACGGTACGGCACACGTGCAAATGTGCAGCCAGACGCGATCCGCCCGGCAGGATGAAACTGCGCAGCGGTTCGAGATGTTCGTTCATTACATCGATTTCGGCTTCGAGCCGATCGATCTGAGATGGCACTATGCGCAGGGGCGGGTAGTCGGCCTCGGCGTCCTTATCCATGTCCGGGCGGCAGAAATCTGCACCCAGGTCGAACAGGTCATTCTGAATGCGCGATAGTGCCGCGTCCGTTTCGCCCTCAGCCTCGCTTCTGGCTACACCGACAAAGGCGTTCAATTCGTCTACTGTGCCATATGCGGCAACGCGGCCTGCGTATTTGGCAACGCGCTCGCCATTGCCCAGAGCCGTTTTGCCGTCGTCGCCCGTGCGAGTGTAAATCTTGTTGAGAACGACCATTTATTGCACCCCTTGTCCGCGCAGATAGACGAATAGAACGATCAGCACCACGGCAATGAACTGAAAGAGGATACGCAGCCGCATCATCTTGTTGCTTTTCTTTGCGGCTTCCATGCCGCTTTTGCCGAAATTCGCAATGCCCAAGGTCAGCACAACGACAACCGCCGCCATAGCCAAAAGCAGTACGACCATCAAAAGGTCCATTTTAAGTCACCGTCCGGTTTTTTCGATTATGACCCATCTAGCGTTGAGAGGTCAAAAAGCGAACGGGAAATTTCACCTCAGATATCTGAGAGGATCCGGTCAGTGGCTTTTGTGGGCAAAATCCGCCGCAGAACTCCGGCCACATATGTGGGCGTCGTCACGTAATAACGGGGTTTGGGGCGTCGCGCTTCGACCGCGTGGGCCAGTTTGTTTGTCACAGCAGAGGCCGGTAGCTCGAACTTGTCGGGTCCGCTGCTTTCATAAAGACGTTTCAGCAAAGAGGCTTCGTACTTTGACCGCAGAGCCGAGTTTTCCCAGTCGATGTACTTTTCGAACATCGGAATCGCCTTTTCCCGCAGCTTCGACGTAATGGGTCCGGGCTCGATCAGAACCACATGGATGTCGGTGTCGCGCAATTCCAGCCGCATCGTATCGGTCAGACCCTCGATGGCATATTTAGTTGCAACATAAGCGCCTCTCCAGGGAAAGGCGACAAGGCCCAAAACCGAAGAGCATTGAACAATTCGGCCGTGACCTTGTTCCCGCATAACGGGAATTACTTGGCGCGTCAGCTCATGCCATCCGAAGACATTGGTTTCGAAGATATGGCGCAATCCATCGGTCGGCACGTCTTCGACTGCCCCGGGCAGGCCGTGGGCACCGTTGTTGAACAGCGCATCCAGAGTACCACCCGTCTCCTCAAGTATGGATGACACACCTGATGTTATGCTCTGGTGGTCGGTATAGTCGATTCTCGGACTTTCAAAGCCTTGTGCGCGCAAACGATCACAATCGCGCTGCTGGCGGCAAGATGCGAAGACACGCCATCCACGTGCACGCATTCCGTGTGCCGCATCCAGGCCGATGCCCGAAGAGCATCCCGTAATTAGAATCGATTTCTGCATAAGCCTTCCGCACCTTTACACCGCCAATAGCTATGGCGGGGTTTGCGGCAGGGCAATGACACTCTGGCGTCAGTTTGTTGTTTTCCGGACCAGTGATGCGGAAATCCACCCAACCTGTTGCCCCGGCAACACGCGCAGGCGCAGCCAGCCGGTGCCCGATTCGCTCAATACCTCGACTTGCTGGCCAAGACCGGCTTTGCCAATGATCGGATAGATTGTTCCGGGGCCGTCCCGCAGGTTGACGCGGGTGCCCGAAATCTCGCGAATGTCCTTGGGTGTTTCAACGGTCGAGGACAGGTCCACTGTTGGCAGTTCGGCATCTGTGGTGACCTGTTCAAGCGAGGCGACGCCTTGTTCCAGCGACGCCAAGGTAAGAGTAACATTCTCGTCGCTAAACAACGATGGGTTTGCCTTTAGACCCGCAGCCACCTGCGATAGCAGCGCTTTGGTTTCTTCTTCGCCCAGCTCGGCGACAGGTTCGGCAGTCACTTGCACCGCCTCGGCAGTCGCCGGCACGACAGGTTCAGATTTGATGACCGCTTGTGTGACAAGGTTTTCAACAGGCGCAGGTTCGACCGCCGGCGCAGCCGGTTTCGGTGCAACAGCAACACGTTCCGGCTTGGCGTCGCGCACACCGCGCGGTTCAAAGTCCGGACCTCCGCTCATCACGTAAAAGGTCCAGCCGAGAGCGGCAAAAGTAACAAGTATCAGGCGCATAGTGGCCGTCCCCCAAGGTAATCGTAACAACAATATTAGGCAGCAATTATTCAATTGTTGGAATGGTAGCATAATTGTAACGCCGAGTCGAAAATTCGGGGAAAACACACACTTGCCTCCCCCTGTTGCAAAAAGCGCGACTTGTCCCCAGCAAAATACTTGCTGCTTGCTTTACCAAGGCGCGCTTGCGTCGTATCACATCATATATGAACGATACCATCGACGACCCCAACATGGAGGCCCCCGAAGGTGGGGGCGAGGTAGCCGAACCGCTGCGCCGCGCGATAGGTGAGCGCTATCTGACCTATGCGCTCTCTACCATCATGCATCGCGCCCTGCCTGACGCGCGCGACGGGCTGAAGCCGGTTCACCGGCGAATCCTCTATGCGATGAGGGAATTGCGACTCAGTGCAACCGGAGGTTTTCGGAAGTCCGCCAAGATCTCGGGCGATGTGATGGGTAACTATCACCCACATGGCGACGCTGCGATCTACGACGCGATGGCGCGATTGGCGCAGGACTTCAACGTCCGTTACCCGTTGGTCGACGGGCAAGGGAACTTCGGCAATATCGACGGGGATAACCCGGCTGCTTCGCGATACACCGAGGCGCGGATGACCATCGTCGCCGAAGCGCTGCTTGAAGGGTTGAACGAAGACGCTGTCGATTTCCGCGACAACTATGACGGCACGCTGACCGAGCCGGTGGTGTTGCCTGCGCAATTCCCCAACCTTTTGGCCAATGGTGCCAGCGGAATCGCTGTGGGTATGGCGACGAACATTCCGCCGCACAACATTGCGGAGCTGTGCGATGCCTGCCTGCATCTGATCAAGACGCCGGATGCCCGCGACGATACGTTGCTGAATTACGTGCCTGGACCGGACTTTCCGACCGGTGGCGTCATTGTTGAGCCGCCCGAGAACATCGCGCAGGCCTATCGCACCGGGCGCGGCTCATTCCGGCTGCGTTGCAAATACGAGGTTGAAGATCTGGGGCGCGGCCAGTGGCAGATCATCGTCACTGAGATTCCGTATCAGGTTCAGAAATCCAAGCTGATCGAAAAGATCGCAGAGCTGATCCAGACCAAGAAAATCCCGATTCTCGCCGATGTGCGCGACGAATCTGCAGATGACATCCGGTTGATCCTAGAGCCTCGATCTAAAAACGTGGACCCCGAGGTGCTGATGGGCATGCTCTATCGCAATTCGGACCTTGAAGTGCGGTTCAGCCTGAACATGAACGTGCTGATCGACGGGGTAACGCCTAAGGTTTGCTCGATGAAGGAAGTGCTGCGTGCCTTCCTTGATCACAGACAAGAGGTGCTAATCCGACGCTCACGTCACCGCATGGCGAAAATCGACCATCGGTTGGAGGTCTTGGAGGGCTTTATTGTCGCCTTCCTGAACCTTGATCGTGTGATCGACATCATCCGCTATGACGACGACCCCAAAGCCGCGCTGATGCGCGAGGATTGGGGCATCGACCACGTCCGTGCCACCGATGAGTCTGACTACGTCACGCCCAAGCTGGGTGAGGGCGAACTGTCTGAGGTTCAGGTCGACGCCATTCTGAACATGCGCCTACGCAGCTTGCGCCGTCTGGAAGAGATGGAGTTGGTCCGCGAACGCGACGAGCTGATGCTGGAACGCGCCAATCTTGAAGACCTGCTGGCCGATCCCGCCCTGCAATGGGCGAAAATAGCCGAGCAGTTGAAAGAGACGAAGAAGACCTTCGGCAAAGACTACGACGGCGGCGCGCGTCGCACGATGTTCGCCGAGGCCGGACAAGTCGAAGAAGTTCCGCTTGAGGCAATGATCGATAAGGAGCCGATCACGGTCGTCTGCTCTCAGATGGGCTGGATTCGCGCCATGACAGGCCATATCGACCTGAAGCGCGAATTGAAGTTCAAAGATGGTGATGGCCCGCGTTTCATTTTCCACGCTGAAACCACAGATCGCCTGCTGGTGTTTGCCTCGAATGGGCGATTCTACACTGTCAGTGCGGCCAATCTGCCCGGTGGACGGGGCATGGGCGAACCACTACGCCTGATGGTAGATCTTCCGAACGAGGCGCAGATCATCGATATCCTGATCCATAAGCCGGGGCGTAAGCTGCTGGTGGCCTCGGATGCGGGCAACGGATTCATGGTGCCCGAAGATGACGTGCTGGCACAGACCCGTAACGGCAAACAGGTATTGAATGTAAAAGGCGACGAGACGGCGATGATCTGCAAGCCGGTCGCAGGAGATCACGTGGCTGTCGTGTCTCAGAACGGCAAGTTCCTTGTGTTCCCAACAGAAGAACTGCCCGAGATGACCCGTGGCAAGGGCGTGCGCCTGCAGAAATACAACATGGCGCGCGGGCGGCAGGGTACGCTGGAGCTGGATGGAGGGTTGTCCGACATAACCACCTTCAACTGGGAAGAGGGGCTGAAATGGTCCATGGGTGGCGACAAAACCCGGCACGAGGCCGACATGTCCCAATGGCTGTCGAAACGTGCCAGCGTTGGTAAAAAACCGCCCTACGGCTTCCCGCGGGATTACAAGTTCTCGTGATCGCAAAAGTGGAAATCTGCCGATACGGGTTGGCACAAGCCGCATCGGTGCGCTAGATCAAAGAAAAACAGGCCCATCGAGACGAGACCATGTTGCGCATTCTGACCTTGATCACCGGATTGGCCCTGATGGGCGCTTGCACGCAGACGCAGTTATACGAAGAGCCCGAGTCGTTGGGCGAATTCAAGCTGCGAGTCAACTACGCGTTCGCTGATAAGGCCGTTCAGGGACCGGTCAGCCGGGACGCTACCCCGGACGAATGGACCGCGGCGATTCAGAATGCGGTTGATATTCGCCTGGGACGTTATGAAGGGGCTCAGGAATACGACATCGGCATCAGTCTGGAAGGCTATATGCTGGCCCCGCCCGGCATACCCGTGATCTACAATCCCAAAAGCACGGCGATTGTGTTGGTCAATGTCTATGATGTTAAGAAAAAAGAGTTCCTGGCCAAAGGAAAGCAATTTCAGGTGTTGGAAGACACGACAGGTGGAAGTGCGTTGAAAGGGTCGGGGCATGAGCGCACCAAGGAAGAACAAATGAGCGGTCTGGCCCTGAAAGTTGCTGATCGCGTCGAGGAATGGCTGGCCGAAGAACACCTTGAGCAAGGCTGGTTCGACAAGCGCCCCGACTTGATCCAACCGCTGGAATCTGTCGAGGTCACGCAAAATCCGGCGTGATCGGCGTATTTCCCTCAGGATGTGCTTGATTTTCCCCCCTGAACCAAATATCTCGCGCGCGCAGATGTAACCACGGGACCAAGGGTCCCCCAAATCGCAAAAGGGCGCCTGAGGAATGGCAAAGGAAAAGTTTGAGCGTACAAAACCGCACGTCAACATCGGCACGATTG